>JASHTF010000049.1 GCA_030040715.1 Gammaproteobacteria bacterium
TACCAGAACTTGCGGCGCCGGCGACGCTGGCGATACCGACAGCTCCGAGGCGGGCACATACAGCTCGCCCACGGCGCGGAATTTCTGCGCCATCTCCTGCATGCCCTGCTCGCGCGTGCGCAGCTCCTGCTCACGCGCCTCGGCGCGCAGCTCGTGCGAGATCTTCATGGAGCAGAACTTCGGACCGCACATCGAGCAGAAGTGCGCCAGCTTATGCGCTTCCTTCGGCAGCGTCTCGTCGTGAAAGGACTGCGCGGTGTCAGGATCGAGTGCGAGATTGAACTGGTCGGCCCAGCGGAAATCGAAGCGCGCCCGCGACAGCGCGTCATCGCGCGCGCGCGCGCCCGGGTGGCCCTTGCCGAGATCGGCCGCGTGCGCGGCGATCTTGTAGGTGATGACGCCGACCTTGACGTCGTTGCGGTCAGGCAACCCCAGGTGCTCCTTCGGCGTGACATAGCACAGCATCGCAGTGCCGAACCAACCAATCATCGCGGCGCCGATAGCCGAGGTGATGTGGTCATAGCCGGGGGCGATATCCGTGGTCAGCGGCCCGAGCGTGTAGAACGGCGCCTCGGCGCACACGCTCAGCTGCTTGTCCATGTTCTCCTTGATCTTGTGCATCGGCACGTGTCCGGGTCCCTCGATCATGACCTGGCAGTCACGCGCCCAGGCGATGCGGGTGAGCTCGCCGAGCGTCTCGAGCTCGGCAAACTGCGCGGTGTCATTGGCGTCGGCAATCGATCCGGGTCGCAGACCGTCACCGAGCGAGAAACTGACATCGTAGGCGCGGCAGATATCGCAGATCTCCCTGAAGTGCTCGTACAGGAAGCTCTCGCGATGGTGCGCGAGACACCACTTCGCCATGATCGACCCGCCGCGCGAGACGATGCCGGTCACACGCCGCGCGGTGAGCGGAATGTAATGCAGCCGCACACCCGCATGAATGGTGAAGTAATCCACTCCCTGCTCGGCCTGCTCGATCAGCGTGTCGCGGAATACCTCCCACGATAGCTCCTCGGCGATGCCACCGACCTTCTCCAGCGCCTGATAGATCGGCACCGTGCCGATCGGTACCGGCGCATTGCGCAGTATCCATTCGCGGATGTTGTGGATGTGGCGGCCGGTGGACAGGTCCATCACGGTATCGGCGCCCCAGCGGATCGCCCACACCATCTTGTCCACCTCCTCGGCCATGGAGGAGCTGACGGCCGAGTTACCGATGTTGGCGTTGATCTTCACCAGGAAGTTGCGCCCGATGATCATCGGCTCGGCTTCGGGATGATTGATGTTCGCCGGGATGATGGCGCGCCCCGCGGCGACCTCGTCGCGCACGAACTCCGCGGTCACGTAGTCGGGGATACTCGCACCCCACGATTCACCGTCGGGCGCGAGCCGCTCGCGCGCCCGTTCACGGCCTTGATTCTCGCGGATCGCTATGAACTCCATTTCCGGAGTGATGACGCCGGCGCGCGCGTAATGCAGCTGCGTCACGGCCTGGCCGTTGCGCCCGCGCCGCGGAGCGTGGCGGATCGGAAACTCATGTGCCGGCGCTCCGGCGTCCTCCCGCAGGCCGTTGTCGACGGCGCGCACCGCGCGTCCGGGATAGCTCTCGCTGTCGGCTCGAGCCTGAATCCATGGCTCGCGCAGACGCACCAGTCCCTGGCTGATATCGACGTGCAGCGCCGCATCGGTATATGGGCCGGAGGAGTCGTAGACGCACAACGGCGGCTCGTGCGCGTCCGGATGCAGCGTGATCTCACGCATCGGAACCCGCAGCGTCGGGTAGAGCCGTCCGGATTGATAGACCTTGCGAGATGCCGGCAGCGAGCCGGTTACCACGGAGAGCACAGCGGCGTTCATCAGGTTCCCCTCAGTTCTGAGCTGGACTCGAGATCCCGCTGCCGCTGGCGAAAGAGGGCCGATTGCGGTCAACTTTCCTACGCCAGCATCAACTGGATCAGGTTCGAAGGGTCGTCATGCCGCGCCGAGCGCCCGATGACCTCTCAGTCCCCTAGTGGCGGGACTCCCCTAGTCGCAGGCGAAGTTAGCGCAGCTGCGCGATCAATTCAAGCGGCTGTAGGACTGCAACGGCCCATCTTCAGGCGCCAGCGCCAGCGTGCTCTAGAAGCAACACCCACTTGCGCGACCAATTGGAACCAATGCAATCACATCAAGTCTGACCAATCCGTAACAATCAAAGCCAATGACCCTATGCAATTGCTTGGTTGATGCTATGATAGATAGAGATAGGCCCAAAGATCATTGGGCCTTGTTTGTTCGTCAGGCCGATAAAAGCGTCCAGGAAGTTTGGTTGTTACCTTCTTCAGGGCGCCCGGTTGCAACGAAAACGTTATAAGGAATGACTAATGCCGCGAGCTCGCAAGAAGACAGCACGCAAGAGAGTTCTCTGGACCGCCGCCGACGTCAAGTTCCTGCGCAAGTCGGCAGGCCGTCAGGCGGTCAGCCAGATTGCACGCCAACTGCGCCGGTCCGAGGCTGCTGTGCGCTACAAGGCCACGATGCTCAAGGTGTCGCTGGCCATGCGACGGCGCTGACAAGGCTCGAGTCCGGGTCGAGGCCCGCGGGGCGCGGCTCGCGGGCACGCGGCTCGGTGCTACTTCCTACGGGCCGTCGATACGATAGCCCTCGGCGCGGAACCGCGCGAGGGGACCGTCGTGTGCGAGCAGATCGTAGATCGGACGCACGGCGAAGCTGACGCGATTGCGGTCCAAAGCGGATTCGGCCGCCGCGGTCCAGGCGCGCGCGGCATCCGCCACCAGCAGCTTGACCCGCGGCGAGGCTGACAGCGCCGCGATGCAGGCCTCGAGCTGGTTCGGATAAGGCAAAGCGCGCAGTCGGTCCACATCGCCCACCGCCCAGGCGCGGG
Organism: Gammaproteobacteria bacterium; assembly: GCA_030040715.1. GTDB lineage: Bacteria > Pseudomonadota > Gammaproteobacteria > Steroidobacterales > Steroidobacteraceae > FEN-1191. The sequence continues at coordinate 2,888 of JASHTF010000049.1, forward strand.
CACGCTCGCGCATGGTCGGCAGATCGCTCTCCAGGCGCTCGACGGTGGCCGCCAGGCAGTCGACCTCTACCGCCGGTGACAGCGCGCGAACCTGCTTGAGGGTGTCCAGTGGATCATCCACTTTGAGCTGCGGGCGCTCGATCGGAATGTCGTGTCTGCGTGCCAGCGCGATCACCGAGTGCTCGATTTCATTAGTACGAGTCAGGCCGGTGGCGTCGAGCGCGCGCTGATAGAGACGCAACGCGGCGAACGGCGGTCGCAACTCCTCGATACCCGCGTCGTGGGCGTCAAACTGCGCCTTCAGCACCTCGAAGCGCGCATATAGCGGCGTGGACAGCCAATCGCGAAGCTGAGTGTGGTCCGGATCCTTCTGCATCCCGCGCCATTGAACGTACAGCCGCACCGCCATGATGGGACCGACGTGCGCCGAAACCGAAGGTCCCGCGGTGAGCAGCACCTGCGACTGACCGAGCGCTGACTCGACCTCGGTGGAGTGCCATTTCATCTTCTTCGGCACGTGATCGAGCGAGCCGAGCAGCCACAGAACGTGATCGCCCTTGGTGATCTTCCACAGTCGTGGACCAGGCCGCTCACCCATGACGTCGACTTCATCGAGCACCGCGGGGGTATCCGGGGCAGCGGCTGCGGCCGCGGCAGTGGGCGAGCTGGCTCGAGTGGTGGCAAGCGGGGAGGCTGCAGCATCGCCGGCGGGCAGCGCGACCCCCAGCAGCAGCGCGACCCACAGACCGATCCGGGCCTGCCCCCACAGTACCCGCAAAGCATCCAGCGACGCACCCATTCGAGAGCGCGGCAGCTCCACGCGTGTGACGTTTGCCTCCACAACCATGAATCCTGCCGAATTTCATTATGCGGCGCTGCAGTTATCGTCGCAATTATGTGAAGCACGCCTCAAAGTGCGGCGCGCGGTCGGACGGGCGGGACTATGTAAAGCGCGAACTGTGATCGGCGGCACTGCGGCTGGTTGCGCCAGACACCAGAGTTGCGCTCGCTCGGGCTGCAAAAAGAGGAATCGGGAAGGGGTTAATGAAGCCGCTGACGCAAGAGCGAGCAGCCGTCGGCGCCACGCAGGCCCGCCGGCAGCGCATCGATGTCATTTTGGTCTCGAGCGATGACAGCTTTCTCATCGAGTTGGGTCCGCTGCTCGGCGACAGCTACCGCACCCACACCGTCGACTCACCGCTCGGGCTGGGCGACCTGCTGCATAAGCCGGGTTCGCTCGCGATCGTGGATGCGGCGACCATTCAGGACGCGCGCGCGGCGGTCGCGCGCATGGCCCAACGCTACCCGCACGCGCCGATCATCGTGGTCGCGCCCCACACCGCGGAATGGGGCCCGATGGTCACTCGCGGCACGATCGTGGCCGCGATTGCGCGCGATGGACTGGCTGGCAAGCAGCTGAGCGAGGCGCTGGCGGCAGCCACGGCGCGGCTGGGCCAGGAGGCGACGGCCGGCGTCGGCAGCACGACGGCGATGCGCAGGCTCGTAGTCGGGGCGGAGATCGCGACGGCCGCCACGATCGATGCGAGTGCGATCCATCCGGCTGCGCGCAGTTCGCGTCGTCGGGTACCCGGGCCGCTCGGCCCGATGACCATAACCATCGTGCTGGTAAGTGCCGCGGTGCTCGCGCTGATCGTGTGGCTGTGGCCGTCCAGTGCGTCGAAGGCATCACGGCCAGCGCCCAACCGCGCCCTGCCCGCGGCTACCAATGCCGCACGCAGCACCAGCGAAACGGCCCCCGCTGCCAGCGCCGCTCCGGGAGCTCCCACCGCCTCGACGCGCTCACAGATGATTCTCGAGCTGCTATCGGCCGCGCGGGTCCAGTTTCACGATCAAAAGCTGCTGTTCCCGCGGGTCGAAGCGGCGCCACGCGGTGACAGCGCGCTCGAGCTGTACGCACAGGTGCTGTCGCAGGATCCGGGCAACGCCGAGGCGCTCGACGGTCTCTCGCGTCTGTGGACGATCGCCAAGGCGCGCATTCAGAGCGATCTGGCGGGCGGCAATCTCGAGGATGCCGCGCGGTTGATTGGCCTGTTCAGAGAGGCCGGCATGCAGGAGGACGTCCTGCAGCCGCTGACCGCGAGCATCAACGCGGCGCGGCCGAAGTGGTTGCTGGCGCACGCCCAGCAGAGCATCGCCGCCGGCGACCTGGTGGCTGCGGCTCAATGGATCGACCAGCTGCAGGCCGCGGGCGCAGACCGCGCAACGCTGGCACAGCTGCGCCATGCGATCGATGCCGGGCGGCTCGAGCAGCAGCTGACGGCGCTGTCCACGCAGCTGCAGGCGGCGATCAGTGCCGGCAGCTTGCTGGCCCCCGAGAATGACAATGCGCTGACGCGCCTCAACGCCATGCGCGCGCTCAGCCGTAACGACGCGCTGACCGTGACCGGGCAGCGCGCCCTGCGCACCGCGCTGGTGGCGCGCGCCGACGAGGCGATCGGGCAGGGTCAATTCGACGCCGCCCAGCGCTTCCTCGCTGCGGCCGCCGGTCTCGGCGGCTCGCCCGCGGATTTGGCCAAGGCGCGAGCACAGCTGCAGACAGCGATGCAGCACGCCGCGGGCGCCAACCAAGTCAATGCAGCCGGCGCGCCGCCGCAGCCGCAGGGTGCCAGCCCAGCGGGAGCGACGGCGACGGCGCCTACCAGCGCGCCGGCGGCTGCGGTAACGGATCAGGCCGCCCCTACGGCGAGCCCGCCCGCGACGCCGGCACGCGGCTACGTTGCAGCCGTGCCGGTGCGACCGCTAAATGTCAGTTACCCCTCCACCGCGCAGGGCATCGAAGGGCGCGTCATCCTGGAGTTCACGTTGCATCCCAACGGCACCGCGAGTGATGTCACCGTGGTCGAGGCGAACCCGAAGGGCCCGTTCGACCTGGCGGCCATTACCGCCGTGCGCCGCGGTCGCTACGACACTCGCGCGCTGGTCAATGATCAGCCGCAGCGCGCCCGCATCAGCCTGCACTTCAAGCCCGAGTAAGGCGCAAATGAAGGCGCGTTCGCTGGCGGCGCACCCGACGCAGTGGCTGCAGATCGTCGCGACCACCGCGTGCGCGGCGGCGCTGACGGTGCTGCTGGTGGTCGGCATGCAGCGCGCCGATGAGCTGCAGGCTGCCTCGGTGGCGCTGAAGCAAGCGTCCGAGCTCACCGAGCAGCCGCAGACTATCCGCACGGAACTCACGCTGATACAGCGCGAGCTCGAGAGCACCGCCTACCTCGGCGACTCGCTGCGCACCGTGGCCGCACTGCGCGCCGGGAGTGATCAATCGTTCCAGGTGATCCAGAACAGCCTGCGTAGCGCCGGCTTGGGCGACAACCCGGATGCGGCGGCCGCGCTGACCAGCGCCCGTAGCAGATGGAAGAGCCTCGATCAGGAGCTGCGGCAGCTCGACGAGCTCGGTAGCAACGGCCTGTACGTCGATACCCCGTCGGGCTCGGAGCTGTCGGCTACCGGCCGCCGTGTCAAGGCGGCGGTCGACCATGCACTCGCGACGCAAACGCGAAATATGAGCGCCATGAGCCAGGCCCTGAGCCAACTCGGGGCGCTCGTGCAAGCCAATCTCGACAACAGTGGACACAGCCTGCAGGCGGTGCTGGTCGGTGGCAGCTGCGTGGCGATCCTGCTGCTGGCTCTCATGCTGTACTACGCCTGGCGCTGGCGCTTGTCGGCGATGGCCGCGACCGCCGCCGAGCGGCAGGTGACCAACATTCTCGCAACGGTCCGGGAGGGATTATTCCTCGTCGGCCGGGATCTGCGCATCGGCGAGATCTGCTCCGACTCGGTGCGCCATCTGCTGCGGCTGGAAAGTCCCGCCGGTCGTAATTTCCGTGATGTGCTGCAGCCGCTGGTCGACGAAAAGACCCTGGCTGCGGCGATGAAATTTCTCGGCCTGCTATGGAAAGAGAAGGTGCACGAGGATCTGATCGAGTCGGTCAATCCGTTGAGTCAGATCGAGGCCTCGTTCAGCAACACCCGCGGCGGCACCGAGGTGCGCTATCTCGCCTTCTCTTTCCGGCGCGTGCGCGCCGTCGGCGCGAGCGACGACACGGTGCTCGGAGTGGTGTCCGATATCACCGATCGCGTGCTGCTCGCGCGCGAGCTCGAGCAACTGCGGGCCGATAGCGGCTCGCAGGCGACGCTGCTGTTGCAGCTGCTGCAGGTCGACCGCGACCAGCTGCAACTGTTCATCTCGAGCGCCGACGCGGCTCTGCGCAAGAGCAATGCGATGCTGACGGCTCCCGGCATCGAGCAACAGGATCTGAAGAACAAGCTCAATGGAGTGTTCCGTGAGCTGCACGCGCTCAAGGGCGAGGCCGCCGCACTGGCGCTCTCGAGCCTGGCACAGCGGATCCACGCGATCGAGGACATGCTGCAGAGCCTGCGAGCCAGGACCTCGCTCAGCGGCAATGACTTCGTTCCGGTCGTCGTGAAGCTCGATGAGCTGATCAATCATATGATGCAGATTCAGACGCTGCAGCAACGCGTTTCCACCGTGCGCGGATCGCGGCCAGCGCCGGCCGGCGCGCCGAGCACGGAGGTCGATGCCGAGAGCGACTCGCATCGCATCACCACGGTGCTGGGCTCGTCGGCGCTGCTCGAGTCCGAGCAGGAGGAAGACGTCGCGGCGGAGCCCAAGTCACGCGCTCGCGATCCACTGGTCGAGGCGCTGCGCTTGTTGAGCCAGGAGACCGCCGCGGCGCTGGCACGCGTGGTGCGGTTGCATACGACGGGATTGGAGCTGGTTCCGCCCTACTACGCCGCGCCGATCAAGGCGGTCTGCATTCAGATGCTGCGCAACGCGATCGTGCACGGCATCGAGCCGGCCGAGGAGCGGCGGCGTCTCGGCAAGCCCGCGGAGGGGACGGTACGCATCAGCTTCACCGAGGATAGCGGTGACACCGACACCTACCGTCTGACCATCGAGGACGATGGCCACGGCCTCAGCTACGAGCACATCATCGACAAGGCGCTGCGCCTCGGCTTGATCAATCCATCGCAAGCCGCGGCGCTCGATCGGGCGAGCGCCTACCGGCTGATCTTCCTGCCCGGCTTCTCGACCATCGAAGAGATTTCCGAGCACGCCGGTCGTGGCGTAGGCCTGGACGCGGTGAGCACGCTGGTGCGCGAGTACGGCGGCCGAATCAGCGTCTCGACCGCAACCGGTCGCTACACTCGCTTCCGCATCTCGCTGCCCCGGTCGGCCAGCATCGCCGCCTCCTCGGCGGCCTGAGGTACGCCATCATGGCACTGACCCGCAAGAAAGAAGCTCCACACGAGGCTCCGACTCATCGCCTCATGGTCGTGGACGACTCCAATGTGATTCGACGCCGCATCGAGCGAGTGCACGACCTGCTCGGTATCGAGTTCGTCGGCGCCGCACGCAACGGCCGCGAAGCCCTGGAGCTGTACGAGAAGCTGCAGCCGACCCTCGTCACCATGGATCTGACCATGCCGGAGATGGACGGCAACGAGTGCGTCGCGCGCCTGGTCGAGCGCGACCCGAATATCCGCATCCTGGTGATCTCGGCGCTGGCCGACAAGCTCACCGCCATCGATGCGATCGAGAAAGGCGCCAGTGGGTTTCTGTGCAAACCATTCACCGATCGGCAGCTCAACGAAGCGTTGCGCAAGCTGATCGAGAGCTAGCACGGGAGGTCAGGGAGCGTGGTGAGGACCGAGACTGAAGTCAGCGTGTTCGTCGACAGCGTGCTGCACTATTTCACCACGACCGTGCAGCAGGTGGCCGAATGCGGCACGCCGTACCTGGCGCTCGGTCGAACGCCCGAGATCTCGGACTATACCGGGATGATCCGCATCAGCGGCCAGCGCGAGGGCGTGGTGTTCTTTACGGCGCCGAAGAGCATGCTGTGCGTCATGCTGATGCGCATGCAGGAAACCGATATGAGCCACGATAATCTGTGCGACCTGGTCGGCGAGATCGCCAACACGCTCTCCGGCAATGCTCGGCGCGACTTTGGCCCCCAGTTCAAGATCTCGGTGCCCTCGATCGTCTGCGGCCGCGAAGCCGAAGTCGCCTACCCCGCCAATACCCGACCGATCGTCATCCCGATCGAGTGGCGCACCTACCGCGCCCGACTGGTGGTGTGTCTCAACTGACCGGCGGCGGCTGCGGCGGCTGCGGCGGCGCGCGCGCGGGCACGAGCACGTTGGTCACCGCGAGCTGAACGGTTTCACCGCGCTGGTTGCGGGTCTCGAGCCGCATGCGCACGCGACCGCGGTCGGGACGCGAGCGCGAGCGCACCACTTCGATCACCTCGCCCTCGACGTGGAGCGTGTCCGCCGGGCGCACCGGCAGCGGCCAGGTCACCTCGACGCCCATGCCGACTGCGCCTCCGGCAAAGGCGGGGCCGGCATCGACCAGGAGCCGCATCATGATCGCGCCGGTGTGCCAGCCGCTGGCGATCAGACCGCCGAACCGCGTGGCGCGGGCGGCCACTGGATCGAGGTGCATCGGCTGCGGGTCGAATTGCGCGGCGAAGGCTCTGATCTCCTGCTCGCTGACGGTGTAAGGTCCGGTCCGGAAGCGCTGGCCGACCCGAAAGTCCTCGAGGTACAGCCGCTCACCCCCGCGTGAGGTATCAGACACGCGAGGCCTCGCGGCGGCGCGCCTCAACCCGGCGGAGTCGCGCTCGCTGGGGGCACTTCCCCAGACCAGTGGGGCAGCAGTCGCGCTGCCAATCCGGCCAGGCCGCGCAGCGGCACGGGAAGCCAAGTCGGTCGGTTCGCGGCCTCATAGTTGATCTCGTAGGCAGCCTTCTCCAGCAGGAACAGGTCGAGCAGCGTACGCCAGCTCTCGGGCGTGCTCCACCGGTGCGGAATCGATTTGCTCGCCTGCGTGTAGGCAGTCACGAAGGCCTTGTCCGAGACCTGCAGGAAACGCTCGATGACGCCGCGCTTGCGCGCCTGCGTCGCATCGCTCTGGCCGGCACCGCCGAACAAGGCAGCACTCGCGGCCAGATAACCGAACGAGCGCAGCATCCCGGCGACGTCGCGCAGGGGACTGCTCTTGGCGCGCCGCTCGGCTAGGGGTCGCGCCGGTTCGCCTTCGAAGTCGATGAAGCAGGCATCGCCACTCGCCACCAGCACTTGTCCGAGGTGCAGGTCCCCGTGGATGCGCATGCAGAGCGAGCCCGTGCCGGCCTTGGCGAGCTGCGCGGGTAGCCGCAGCAGCGCCGTCTGGCGCGCCGTCAGCTGCTCGGCGAGTTGCCGCTGCTGCGGGTCCGGCCACTCGCGCGGAGCGGCCAGCACGGCAAAGGCGGCCTCGAGCTGAGCGCGCGCGGAGTCGGCCCAGCGCGCGCAGTCGCCGTCCACGGTCGCGCTCGGAGCAAACGCGGGATCTTCACTCGGCTGCGCGAGGACCGTATGCATCTCTCCGAGCCGGCGCCCGAGTATGGTCGCGGCGGTGCTGAGCTCGTGGATGACGTCGACCTGCTCATCGAGCGCGACACCGTCCGGCAGCTGGACGACGGCCTGTATCGCCCGGTCGAGCGTGTTCTGTGACCAGGACCAGGCATCGCCTTGATTGAAGACAAACCCCTGGACCAGAGCGAGCAGGGTCGGCACGCCGTCGGCACCGACCTCGACGATCTCGCCGAGCGGCGGGGCGACGTTGTTGAAGCCATGCTCGGTCAGGTAATGCGCCATCTCCGCGTCCGGATGCGGTCCCGGCTGGATGCGACGAAACAGCTTGATCAGCGCCTGCTGGCCGATCACCAGCGAGCTGTTGGATTGCTCGACGTTCAGGCGGCGTACCTCGGCGTCGGGCTGGAGTGTGAGGCTCGCCAGACGCGCGCTCGGCACGAAGCGCAGTGTGCCCGAGGCAGTCGTTATGCTGGTGTTGCTCGCGAGCAGCTCGAGCAGCCGGCGCGCGAAGGCATCGAGCGCGAATGCATCCGTGAGCACGCCGATCGACTGCCCGCGCCGCACGCGCGCCAGCGCCAGCTGTTGCGGCAGGGCG
>JASHTF010000425.1 GCA_030040715.1 Gammaproteobacteria bacterium
AGTGGATTGCAGGTATTCCTCGACGGCAAGGTGAATCAGAACCACTATTCCGGCGCGCAGTGTCAGATGACCGGTATGGTGTCGCGCACCGGCAGCGAGTACTCCAAGAGTTTTGATCAGGTTATCGCCGATCAACTCAGTCAGCGCAGCCGCTTCCGCTCGATCGAAGTCGACTGCGCCGGCGACCGGCGCGCTACCTGGAGTGCGCGCGGCTCGAACGGTATGAATCCGTCCGAGGTCTCGCCGATCGCGCTCTATCAGCGCATCTTCGGAGCGGAGTTCCGGGATCCGAACGCCGCCAATTTCGTGCCCGATCCCAAGGTCATGGTGCGTCATAGCGTGTTGTCGGCGATCACCGATCAGCGCCAGGCCATGTTGCGCAAAGTCTCGGCCGCAGACCGCGCGCGGCTCGACGAGTACTTTTCCTCGGTTCGGGATCTGGAGCAGAAGCTCGCGGTTGAGCTGGAAAAGCCGGCTCCGCTTCCTGCCTGCAGTCAGCCTCCGCAGGTCACCCAGGAGGATACCGGCACGCTGGTCGATCAAACCCGCCACACGCACCAGCAGTTTGCGCAACTGATCGCCCATACGCTGTCGTGCGGGCAGACGCAGGTGTTCAATCTCACGATGGGCTCGTCGTTCTCGCCGCTGCGCAAGCCGGGCTCGACCAGCGGGTACCATCAGCTCACCCACGAGGAGCCAATCGACCCGGTGCTGCACTATCAGAAGCAGTGCAAGTGGCTCGCCGAGCAGCAGATGGGCTTCCTGCATGACTTCATCCAGACGCTCGACTCGATTCGCGAAGGCGACGGCACGCTGCTCGATCGGACCATCGTGTTTGCGTTCACCGACCATGGCGAGGCACGCCTGCACTCGATGAAGAACTACATGGTGTTTACGGCCGGCAGCGGCGGCGGTCGCATGAAGACCGGCTACCACCTGTCGGCCGAAGGCGACCCGGCGACGCGGGTCGGCTTGACCATCATGCAGGCGCTCGACATCCCCAACAGCGGCAGCTGGGGAACTGAGACCAATCATGTGACCAATCCCTTCAGCGAGGTGTTGGCCTCGAGCGAGGCCTGAGCGAGAACTGAGCGAGGTGCCGATGTCGACCACGATGTGCTCGATCAACTCCATCAACTCCATCAACTCCATCAATCGCGGCGCTGCCTTCGGGAGAGCGACGGCATCGGGTGTCACTGCGGCGGTGCTGGCGGCTGCGGTGCTGGCAGCCGCACCGGTGCTGGCGGGCGTAGCCCCTGTGCCCCAAGCGGCGGCGACGGGCGCAATCCAGGCGACGGGCCCCACCCGTCCAGCCCATGCACCCCATAGCGCGCAGCTGCCACCCACGACCCCTGCCGGTATCACATTGGTGGAGGTGGTACGCGAGCTGAACGCTTCGGCACCGAAGTTCTTGTGGTTGCGGCCGGGCGATGCGCAGGGGCGTACGCTGCTGATGTTTGATCACGACCAACCACGCAAATCGACTTGCGCGGCTGCGTGCGCGCGCCAATTCCCGCCGCTGCTCGCGTCCCACGGAGCCAGGGCTGTCGGCGATTGGTCACTGCTGCGTCGGTCCGACGGCTCGCTGCAATGGACCTACCAGTCGCACCCGCTGTATACCTGGGTGAAGGAGCAGACGCCCGGCGAGGTCGCGACCAACGTCGGGCTCAACGAGACCTCCGATGCCAAGCTCGCCGAGGTCCCAACGGAGGCGGGTGCGCTGCTGCCGCCGCCAGGTTGGCGGGTCGCGCGCTTCACGCCGGCCACCTCGATGAGGCTACCCGATGGAATCGACGCTCAGCTGATCGATTCTGCCCAGGCGGTGGTGCTGGTCGATGATCGCGGTATGACGCTATACCGCTTCGATGGCGATGCGCGGCGCGACGGTCAAGGCTGCGCAGTCGCCCCCTGTCGCAACGAGTGGCTGCCGCTCGCTGCTCCGTCGCTCGCGGGCAGCATCGGTGACTTCTCGATCGTGTCGCGCGCCGATGGCTCGCGCCAGTGGGCATACAAGGACCGACCGCTGTACCGGTATGTCGGCGATCAGCTGCCCGGGGATGCGCACGGGATCGGGATCGACCCTGACTTCCGCCTCGCAGCCTTGACGCGGGATTTCGCGCCGGCGCAGGTCGCGGTCCGGACTCTGAACGGCTATGGCGATGCACTCGCCTTCAACGGCAGGACGCTCTACGGGAGCTACCCGTTCGAGAAGCGCTGGGGCGGGCGCAATCTGCGCGATAACTTCTCACACAGTGCCTACCACAAAGGCAAGCAGCTCGGCGCGGCCGGCTGCATCGACGCGGCCTGCTTGCGGCACTGGCACCCGCTGCTCGCGCCCGCGGATGCGCAGGCCGACGGTTTCTGGGAGCCGATTGCTCGCCCCGACGGCAGCAAACAGTGGGCTTATAAAGGCTACGCGCTCTATACCTACGCCGGGGACCAGGTCGCCGGCGCACACAGCGGCCAGGCGACTTACGACTTTCACCATCCCGAAGGCAGCTACTCCTACTTCAAATACGCCGTGTTTCTCGCCGATGTGGCGGGTGCTCCGGGAGGAGCGGGCATCTACTGGAACATCGCGCATCCGTGAGGCGGCGGCTGGTGCAACCGCGCCGGCATCGTCGCTCGCGGCAGCCCTTGAACCGCAGCCCTTGAAGCGTAGCCCTTGAACCCCGCAGCCCCTGAAGCCGCTACCCTTGAACCGCGACCCGTCGGTCAGCGGTGATCCGGCATTCGACAGACGAAGCTCGTCGCCTCGTCGATGCGGCCCTGGCCGCGATACTGCGCGACCTGCGGATAGGGACAGGCCGGGTGGGTGCGCTGCGCGCGCTGCGTGATGATTCGATCCGGAGGCTGACCCTGCTCGACCCAGTGCTCCAAGGCCGGCAGCATGTCGAAGACCGTCGCGTTCGCTCCGCCCTCATCACAATGAGCCATACCCGGCACCATGAACAGGCGGTAGAACCCATCGACCCGGACTCGGCCGCCCAGCGCCTTCACGACACTCTGGTAGTAATCGATGCTCTCGACCGGTGGCACGTCCGGGTCGCTGTAGCCGTGATAGTGGATCAGCTTGCCGCCGTGCTGTGCGAACGGCGCCAGATTGGGATCGGTGGCATCCAGCGCCACGGCGAGCTTCTCTACCCGCGCCGGATCATGCTGATAGTCGAAGCTGCGAAAATCCCAGTTGGGGTCATCGAACACGAAGTAACGAAAGAATGGGATGCCGAGCGCGCCGTGATCGCTGTGCTCGGCAGAGCTCGCCGTAAAGTAGCCACCCCAGGTGTAGGCCTCGGCGCCGCGCTCAAAGCCGGGGTAATAGCGGCGGCCGATGGTCGCGTCAGGGCCGTCCCAGATTTTTCTGACCGCCTCGACCTGCGCGGCCGTCAGACAGCTCGGACTGTCCACGCCCTGGCACTGCAGGGCGAGCGGATCAAAGTGGCACAGCCGCGGGTCCTCCAACGTGCCATCACGCACGCCGTCCAGAGCGTCACAGGCCTCCTTGACTGCTCGGCTGATCAATCTGGCCTTCTCGGGGGGAATGGCGCTCCCGGGCTTGGCGAACAGCGCGCTGATGACCCAGAGATGCGCTCCGACCTCGTGCTGGGTCTGATCGTAGTCAGGATCACCGGCGATGATGCCGTTGTAATCGTCGGGAAAGCGCTGCGCCTCCATCAGCGCTTCCTGGCCTCCCTGCGAGCAGCCCGAGAAGTAGGCGTAGCGAGGGCCCTGGCCATAGTAGTGCGCGACGATCAGCTTACCGATGGTCGCGGTCAGATGAGTCGAGCGGTAACCGTAGTCGATCACCTTCTCCGGATGGCCGAGCGCAAAGCGCCCAACGCCGGCGGCGTTATCGTGACCGGTGTCGGTGGAGGCGGTCGCGTAGCCGCGTTGCAGCCCCGGGACCATGTCCGCGTAGCTGATCGTGCCACCGAGCCCGCCGTTGCCGACGCCCTCGAATTTTCCGTTCCAGCTCGGCGGCGACGGCAACCAGACCTCGATCTTGATATCGGAGTCGGGCGTGGGTCGGATCGTCGCGGAGACGCGGCAGAAGGCCGGCAGCTTGCGAAGCTCAGAGCCGGGCTGAACCGCCGGCGGCCTGGCTCCTGGCAGCGAGAATGCACCGGCTGCGACCGCCTGCACCGCGGTGATATGAGTCGCGGGCAGCTGTAACGCGAGCAGGCTATCGCAGCTCGTTGCGGCCTGCGCCTGACCTGAGGCCGCGGTTGCCGCGAAGGCGACAGTGATTGCGAGCGGGCGTGCGTGGCGCATCGGTGAGGCTCCTTCGAGTTCAAATGCTGTGCTGTGCTTTGGAGCCTGGGGCGGCGAGGGCCAAGGGCGCTCGGACTTGCTGTTAAAGATCGCTTCCGCGTCGGCGCGCTGCAGCGTCCACGCTCCGTGCGCGATCTCGCTCTGGAGCTGACCCGGCGCCCAACCGGCATAACCGGAGAAGATCCGCAGACCTTCCATCGGTTTATCGCGGGACAGCAGCTGCAGCAGCAGCCCTTTGTCGGCGCTCAAGTAGACACCGTCGCAGGCGGGCACCGCGTGCTCGGGCGGAGTGCTGGCGCGAATCAGGAACCAAACGGACCCGAAGTCCACCGGGCCTCCGAAATAGAGCTTGTCGTTCACGTGCGCGAGGCCCTTGAGCTGCGGAAACAGGCGCGAGACAGGAATCGGCATGGGCCTGTTGATGATGATGCCGGCTGGGGCGGAACCAAGATTGTTCATGACGAGCACGATCGAGCCCGAGAAACTCGGATCAGACAGGTCGCCCTCTGCGACCAGCAGGATTGCGGTCGTGGGCTGCGCCTGAGCGGAGAAGGCGAGTTGCGCCGATCCCGACAGCAGCAGCAGGCTACACAGTGCGGCCGCCATACAAGGCTGCATGAGCCGTTTGATCACGATGTTAGCTCTTATAGTTCGTGTAAAACTAGAACTTAGTACCGCGTGCTGCGCGGGCGGTCAATTGGGCCGCGTGTCGTGCGACGGCTTGATCTCGATCGGGGCGCAATTGGTGCGGCCTTCCATCACGCAGTCCTGCAATTTCGAGACGCTGCGCAGCTCACGCACCAGAAACACGGCTCCCACCACGAGCACGATCATGATCGCCAGGCGCAGCAATGTGATCCAGCGCGGATCCAGGGGGTGGCGCTGCTCGCGCTCGGGATGGCGCGCTGCCAAACGTCGCTGTGCTCTAAGGCGAGCGGTTTTCTCCGCCTTGATCCGTGCGGAAGCCTCCTTGATGGAGATGACCTGTGCGGTGTGCTTTTCCGCCATGGCTGACCCGCTATGAGCCTTGAAGTCTAGTCCATCAGTGCTCAATGGCAACTCGGCGTCCCACTCGCCGCCGTCATGCCTGCGGTGGCCGCGATCGCGACGCCTATACCAGCCACGCCACGATGAACAGCACACCGAGCCAAACTGGAATTTTCATGATGTCGCTCAGATCGGCCTTGTTACCGCACAGCGTGATGCAGGCCAGGCGCGGAAGACCAGCAGCCGGCTGTCGCCGCACGGCCGCTTTATTGTCAGATCGGTGATCAATCTGTCGTCAGAGCCCGAAAGCAAGCATAATTGCTCGAGGTGCGGCGCCCTCAACGTGGTCGACAACATCGCGGAGTCGGGAACAGCGTGGACAACAGTTGGCGGTGCAATTCACCGGAGTGCGCTCATGAGCGATGAGGTCGTCTCGATCACGGGGGCACCCGATCGCATGGCGCAGAAATTGTGGGAGCGGGTCTCGGCCGCCTCACAGCGGGTCGCCAGCCTGGTCGATAATATTCCCTGGCAAACCGTCAGCGGTGAGCGCACGCGTGCCGAGCTGACGCAGGTCGGCGAACTACTCAAGGAGGCAGCGTCGATCCTGGCACGCACCTGCTCGCGCGAGGAGCTGCGCTACATGCGGCTCGAGCGCGGCGCTCGCGCCGCCTCAGACCCGAAGGGCGACCCGAAGAACAGCCGCTCCTGAGTACCGCCGGAGAGCCAGTTCTCAGTGGTGCGCGATCGGCGCCCCGACGAAATTCTTCGCGACCGGCACGAACTTCTGCACGCGCTGGCCGTAGGTGTCACCGGCGTACACGGCGCCCTTCGAGTCGACCACGATCTCGTGGATCCAATCGAACTCGCCCGGGCCGCGCCCCTCCCGGCCCCAGGCGGCGAGCACGTGCCCGTCGGTCAGCGATATCTTGACCACTCGTTCGTGCTGGTAATCCGCCACGAACCCGTAGCCCTCGTCGCCCTTGAGTGAGATCGCAAAGTCCCACGGTACCCAGCCAGCGTTCGGCAGTATCCGCAGGAAGTTCAGATTCTTGTCGAGTACCTGGATGCGCGCGTTGGTCTCCTCGCAGACGTACAGGTTCTCATTCGCGTCCAGCGCGAGTTTGTGAGGAAGATTCCACTCGCCGGGCCCGGTACCCTTGTCCGCGGGCCCTCCGGCCCCCTTCCCTATCTGCCTGATGAATTTTCCATCCCGGTCGTACAGCACCACACGGCTGTTACCGTAGCCATCGGTGACCACGATGTTGCCGCTTTTGAGCACCGCGATCCCGGACGGTAGGTTCAGGTGCGTCGCGTCAGTGCCCGGCTGGTTGGTCACGCCGATCTGCATCAGGAATTTGTCGAGCGTCGGATTGAGCTTCACGATGCGATCCGCCTCGCGCTCGATCACATAGACGTTGCCCTGGCGATCCACGGTTCCCGAATGCACCCAATTCGGATCGAGCTTCTTGCCGTTGATGACCTGATCCGCGCCGGCGCGGATGAAGTTGCCCTCGCGATCGAACACCATCACCGGCTTGGCGCCACGGTTGAAGACGTAGATATGATCCCGGGCATCGATCGCGAGCCCCGATACGCCGGGTTGCCGCTGCTCGGCCGCGAACTCCTCGTTGAAGGAGCGGTACGCCCGGGGCGGATGCGCTTGCGCCTCGGCGGCGCGCTCCTGCGGGGTCGGAAACGACGGCAGCGTGCCGAAGTACGTGCCGGGCGGCATCTTGGGCCAGCTTGGATCGAGCATGTAGCCGACCGATTCGGGTGCCGGTGGCTGGGCGGCCGCAATCAGCGACACCAGGGCAAGGCCCGCGGTGACGGCACTCAGGCTCAGTGATTTAGCCGGCATCCTATGTCTCCTGCGCCATCTGCGCCCTGGGCGCGACCTGACACCCACTCGTCTGCGTGGAGCGGTCGCGTCGCGTTCCTGTCGTTGTAATAGCGCGCATTGGATCGCCTTGCTCGCGCCGCTGCGCAAGGGTCGCCTCGCAGAATAGCAGTTCGCGCGGGATGAGGGCGTAGCGATTCGCCCCGGTGAAGTTGAAGATATAGTCGGGCTAGCGATCGATGAGCGCGAAGTTCGCCCGCGGGAATGAGATCGGATGCAAAGCTTCACGGCCTATGTCCTGGCACTGCTCGGGCTCCTCAGTCTTCCGGGTCCGACCAATGCACTGTTGGCGGCTTCGGGCGCCACCGTCGGCCTCGGCCGCTCGCTGCCTCTGCTGCTATGGGAGCTGCTGGCCTACGAGAGCGCGATTGCGGTCGAGCGCGCGGTACTGCTGCCGGCGATCGAGCGGCTGCCGATAGCGACGCGGCTGCTGGACGCGGTCGCAGCTCTCTATCTGATCGGGCTCGCCTGGGTGCTGTGGCGCTCGCGGCTGGGCGTGGGCGCGCACAGCGTGCGCGCGCATCAGATGATTCTGACAACGGTGCTCAATCCCAAAGGCCTGATCATCGCCGTGCTCATCATGCCGCTGCATCCCGGGGCCTTGCATCCAGCGGCCCTGCAGCCCGTGGTCCTGCATCCTCTGGCGGCAACGCTGCGTGACTGGGGGGTGCTGTCGGCAGCGGTCCCCGCAAGCGGTTTCATCTGGCTGTGCGCCGGACGCTACGTCCAGAGCCTCGCCGCCCCGCGGCTCGCCCTGCTCGTGCCGCGCACGGCATCGCTCGCGCTCGGGGTGTTCGCGGTGCTGTTGATCGTCCGCCTACTGCGCTGAGGGACCCATCTGATGCACCCGCGACCCGCCGTCATACCGACTCACAGGCAATCGCTGCGGCGGATGTGCCCCATCCCTACGCACTTTCATACCCACGTCAGACGCAAACTGTAGGAGCGATGCGACTCTGGACGCCGTCAGGGCGCGGTAAGCTATGCGCCGGTTCAGCTACCAGAGAGCGCACACACATGAACAATCGGGAAGTGACTGCCAGGGCCGGCCTGCTATTGGGGCTGATCGTCACGACAATGACCATGGCGTTCCTTAGCGGCTGCGTCGTGGCGGGGCCACGCGAAGGCTATTGGGATCGCGACAACCATCGCTGGTGGCACAACCATGCCTGGGTAGCGTGTGTCGGCCCCGCCGACGTGCACTGCCGCTGACGCCTGAGACCGGGGCCTGAGACCGGGGCCTGAGGCTGCCGCGAGCCTCAGGCCTCGGACGGCGGCTCGCGGGGTGAGGCCTGCGGACCGAATCCACCCCCGCCGGGGGTCTGAATGATGAATACGTCGCCCGGCGACATCGCGATCGTGCGATTTCCGCTGATCGGGTGGAGCGTTCCGTCTGCACGGCGCACGGCGTCCGTGCCGCATGCGCCAGGGTCACCGCCGTGCAAGCCGAATGGGGCGATGCGCCTGCTATTCGCCAGAATCGCCGCGTTCATCGGCGCCAGAAAGCGGATCGCGCGGATCGCCCCGTCCCCGCCGCGGTAGCGGCCGGGCCCGCCGCTGCCGGCGCGAATCGCGAACCGCTCGACCAGCACCGGGAAGCGGCCCTCGAGCACCTCCGGGTCGGTCATGCGACTGTTGGTCATGTGGCTGTGCACGGCCGAGGCACCGGCGAATCCCTCCCCCGCCCCGGTGCCGCCGCAGACGGTTTCGTAGTACTGATAGGTCTCGTTGCCGAAGGTGAAGTTGTTCATCGTGCCCTGAGAGGCAGCGAGCATGCCCAAGGCACCGTAGAGCGCATCGACGATGATCTGGCTGGTCTCGACATTGCCGGCGACCACGGCCGCCGGATAGCGCGGGCTCAGCATCGAGCCCGCGGGCACGATGATGTGCAGCGGTCGCAGACAGCCGGCGTTGATCGGCATCGGCTGGTCCACCAGGGTGCGGAATACGTACAGCACGGCGGCCTTACAGATGCTGAGTGGGGCGTTGAAGTTGTCGGGTAACTGCGGCGAGGTGCCGCTGAAGTCGATGCGCGCCGAGCGCGTGACGTGGTCGATCGCGATGCTCACCCGAATCCGTGCGCCGTTGTCGAGCTCACATTCAAACTGGCCGTCCTGCAGCGCCTCGATCGAGCGGCGCACCTGCTCTTCGGCATAGTCCTGGACATGAGCCATATAGGCACCCACGACCTCGCGGCCGAAATGTGCGGCGGCGCGCTGCAGCTCCTGCGAGCCCTTTTCATTGGCGGCGATCTGCGCGATCAGATCGGCCACGTTCTGCTCGGGATTCCGCGCCGGATAGCGCGCATGCGTGAGTTGCTCCAGGAGCGCCGCGGTGCGCAGCACCCCGCGCTCGGCCAACTGAAAGTCATCCAGCAGCACGCCCTCCTCCTCGATCAGCCGTGACAACGGCGGCATCGAACCGGGCGTGATGCCGCCGACGTCGGCATGGTGGCCGCGCGATGCCACCCACCAGGTCGGCTGCGCATCCCGATCGAGAAACACCGGTGTGACGACCGTGATATCGGGC
>JASHTF010000426.1 GCA_030040715.1 Gammaproteobacteria bacterium
CGCGGCGGCGGTCGCGGCGGTCGCGGCGCAGCCCGCTCCACCGAGGAGCACGCCAGCGCACACGACAACGTCAGCCCACACAGTCGCAGGCGCAGCAGCGGATAGCCCCGCAGGCGCCGCGCCCGCCGCAAGCGCGCCGACGGCACCGGCACCTCAGGCGACCGCCGAGCCCCAGGCGGCCACTCAACCGCCTGCGCAGATCAATGCGGCCTCGCCCCCACCGCCACCGCCGCCGGGCGCCGCTGAGCCCGCAGCAGCGCCACCGCTCGCGCCGTAGCCGTTCAACGTGCTCACCACAGCCGCAGCCCCCCGCGATCGCAGCCGATACTCCACGACTCCCGTCGGCGCGGCGAACGGATAACCCTGCGCGGCGATACCGACGTGCGTCGCGGCGTTGCGAAAGATCCGCAGCGGCGGAGCGGCCTGGTTGGTCACCCCATCGAAGTAGAGCCCATCGATGCGCAGATTGCCCACCTGGATGGGACTGAAGCCGCACGCGGTGTCAGCACCGACAGGGCGAGCGCCACTAGGGGCACGAGCGCTGCATCAGCGCAGCAGCTCGATCTCGAGAAAGGCGAGCTCAAAGGCGTTATCGTTGACGACGTTGTGCTCGACGCCCGCGCGGCGCGCGTAAGGCTCGTGCAAACGCAGCTCCGCGGCGCGCGAGCTGCCATCGGGTTGCTCCAGCAGCAGCCGCCCGCTGGTCAACGGTACGACCACATAATCGTACTCATGGCGGTGCCATCCGGTCTCGGCCTGGGGAGCGAAGCGGTACTCCGTCACCCGCACCTGCGACTCATCAATCCTGACCACGGCGACTGCTTGTGCGCGCTCACTCATGTTCGCTCCCGTCGGCACATGCTACCGCGGGCGCTGATTCGCGCCAACCCTACATCGGGGTGAGGTTCTTCGAATCGGAAGACGTTACTTGGCAGCAACGGGCGATCGATGGGGAACAGATCGCTTCCGTCATGCGCCAAGCGGCGCCTAATAGTAGTGTACCGGCGCGAACATGAAGGTCCCGAACATATTGTCTTGATAGACGTCGAACTCAGTGGGCTGATTGCCCGAAGCGTCGTAGACCGGCACACAAGGGCCTTCCTCCGGAACCGTGTTGTTGCACGGTGGGCCCTGCACCTGCAGCGCGGCCGTAGAGGTGCTCGTACTCGTCACTGAGTTTTGCGACGTCGTGGTCCAGCTAAGCGTTTGACTCGCGCTGGTGCTGAGCTTGGCATTGAAATTTCCCAAGAAGCCTGCGCCAACAGACAGGTCCTCGGCAAAGATCTCTGTGGTCGTATTGGTTATCGATTTCGCCTGTGTGGACATGTTGGTGTAGGTCGCCGTGCACTTGTAGGTAGCGGGGACCTGAGAGGGCGCTGCCTGAAGATAATCAAAGCTCGCGAGACTCGAGCAGGTCGACAACGTGAATCGATGGTCCGACGTCTCCGGCGTTGGAGGCGTGTAGCCGATGTAGTTGGTGCCGTATTCGTCCGCTGAGAATGGATCGGCCGCGGCAATGGCTGCCAAGTCCGCGCTGGCAAGAGCTGGACCGTCTCCCGCCGGCCACTGATATCCGCCCGCCCAGCTTCGAGCGAACGGCGTCGAGTATTGCGGCGGAAGCGAGCCAAAGTCTCCGTTCAGATAGCCCAATTCGATGCCAACGACGTCCATTCCATTTTGGTCGTTCGCGTCGTAGCCGTAGCCGTTCCAAACAACGGAAGTTGGACCAACAGAGAATAGCAGGAGGGGATTGAGCCAAACCCAGACCATATCGTAATCATGATCCACCGGAGCAAAATAGCTTCCAGTTCCGCCTGTCTGTTCACCATTCTGCACTTGGATACTGGTGGTGACGCTGGATGAGTTCGCGGTGGTTACGCTGGCACTCTGGGTTTGCGACGTCTCGACGCTTCCCTGGTAACCGTCAATGGAAAAGCCAAGCGAAACACTGACCGTGCTGCTGACCCCCGAGGTGAAAGAATTGGTAAGCGATATCGTGTTGCCGACTAGGTTGCTCAATGAGTAGTTAACGAAGGTACTGGTCGACGGCCCGGGCGGAGCATAGGTGACCCCGATGATGACGTACTTGGGATTGATATGCCCCGAGAGATTGTGAACGAGTACGACGGTATATTTGTCGCCGGACAAAAAGTTGAAAACATATGATGTGCCGACCCAGTTCCAGCTCGCGGTGCCGGCCGAATAGCTGTAGCTGGCTGACGCGCCCGTTAGCGTCTTGCCGTTTGCCGCTAGGGACGAAAGCCATCCCTGACCGGGATTCGCTTGAAAACCACTGACCTGCAGGTTGGAATATTGGGCGCATGGATGTCCTTTCAATCCAGAGCAGATCGAATAGTTATCCAGGACAGCAATCGGATATCCGTCACTGGTCTTCGCCGGGGTGATGGATCCTATCTTGCCGGATTCGAATCCAGTATATGTGTCTAGTCCGTTCGCCGTGGTCGTCGTGCCGGCGGTCATCGTCAACGTGTCGGATACGGCGTGAGCAGCCTGACTCAAGGTCGCGGAAACCAATAGGAAGCTTGCAGTCGCGGCCAGGCGCCAGCGCAAACCAGCCCAGGATGCTGCGTTCATAGTTGGTTACCTCCCAGTGCCGCTGTTGCGAGTCAACTCGCGCGCCAGAGCGCGCGGTCAGCGGTCCGAAATCCTCGGCCCTGCTCGATGGAATCGATGCGTTTTTAGCTGCGTAGATATTCGGACTCTAATCGTCGGCTGCGCCGTTCTTACAGCCGAATAACTGGCGCATTTATGCAGATTCTCGAGCCCTATCACCCGGGCGACGGCGGCCTGGACAGAGGGTCTGGTTAGATCACCCGTTACTGCCGCGTAGATGGAGACGGCCGGCAACGGGACCGCAGGCAGTCACCGCAAACCAATGATTTGCTTGTAGTGTCGGTCGGACCCGGACCCACTACGGGGAACGTGGTTGCTGATTTGCCGACGTCGATAGCGGGGCGTGAACTCGCCGGACGGCTACCGAACCGCGCCGCTGTTCACTAATCGAGCACCCATCCGATCTCAAGGCATGATGTCGTGCGCCATTCGCGTCGACACTTCTATGCGCTGGGAGCGCGAGTACGGCGAGGTCGCATACAGCTCCTTCAGCAGCGCCTTATCCCAATCACTCAGACCATTGGGCCGTTCCTGGCCTGCGGCGTTGAAGAGCCGCAGGATGGTCGGCGCATCGCCGAAGCTGCCGTCGAGATTATTCACCCGTGTCAATCCAGCCATCGCCACGTAGTCAGCGATCTGCCCCCAATCGAAACCCACCACGCGATTGAGATCCACGACCGCAATGACGCTGACCAGCGGGTAATACGCAGCATACTGAAAGCGCGCCGCAGTCGCGTCCACGGCAACGCCCGGATAGCCGCCGGTGGGCGCGAGCCCGCTGCCGATGGGGCCGGAGGCCTGATCGCCGGTGGGCGCGGAGAACAAGGTCACGTTGGTAACCGCTGCATCCCGTCCGGCGAGCTCGGTGTCGTACCAGAACCGCACCGGCCGTGCGCTGGTTAGGAACGATTGCAAATCGTGGCCTTGAGCGAACGCCTTAGGCTGGCTCTTCGCGAGCGCATCGATCGTCGCCTCAGGCTGCGCGGTTACGATGATCTGAAGATTCGGCTGACATCCGATCTGGCCCAAGGGAATTCCGAGCGCCCTCACCGTGCGCTCCAGGTGCGCGAACACCTGTTCGCCCTCATCCCCTGTCAGGCCCACCAGCACGGGGCACACCGGTGTGCGCCACAGTTGCACTGGATCATCGCTCACCAACGAGCCCGTGACGTCGGAGACATAACGCTTCACCTGGCGCTCGAGCTGTCTGCGCGTCGGCGGCGATGAGGGCGCTCGCATGGCTGCCGCGGCTGGCGCCGGAGCAGGATCGGCGGGGGCGGCCTGCGTTGCCCTCAGCAGGCACAGCCCGACGAGCGCCGCGCCCGCGGTAGCGATCAGCACAAGTGGCCGCTGCTTGCGCATCGCTCGATTTTACCTCAACAGGGCAGCGAGCTGCTCGGCACCACGCGGCTGCTCCGCGCCAGGCCACCGATCCTGGATGCGTCGACAATCCCGATCGCAGGCAACCAACGGCCCGGTCGGTTCGAATTCGAACCTAGGGCCAACGGCTTATGAGGGGTCCTCTACCAGCGACCGCCGCCGCCGCGATGACCGCCGCCGCCGCCGCCGCGGGGCCTGTCCTGCGCCTCGTTGACTCGCAACTGGCGTCCGCCGAGGGCGTGGCCATTGAGCGCTTGAATTGCGCGCGAGGCGTCCGCTTGACTCATTTCTATGAAACCAAACCCACGGGGGCGCCCGGTCTCACGATCGGTAGGCAGTGAAACAGATTCGACCGTACCGTGCTGCCCGAACAGCGTGCGCAATTCTGCTTCGGTAGCTGAGAACGGCAGGTTACCAACATAGATCTTGGCCATTAATGGATGCTCTTTATGGTTAAGTGGGTCGATGGAACGCGTTAGGCCGGCTAGGGCACAACCAGCATAGCAGAACTCGATCAGCTGTCAGGCTTGGAATCCTCGACCGGACCGGCATCCGCCGACTTGTCCTCCTCGCCGCTCGACGGATCGCCGCTGCGCATCTGTCGCCGCTGCCGCTTTTCCGCCTGGCGAGCTTTGCGCGCCTCCTCTTTCTGCTTTTTCATGTGGCGGTAATTCTGCCTGGGCAAAGGAACTCCTCACGCGCTTACACACAGATCGGCCACGATTGGGCAACTACGTTAGCACAACCAAGGATTTAGCGACTGTCGGCGTAGCCTGAGCAGCCCCTGCATTCGACCTGCTGTGATACCATCAACCCTACCTGCCGACGTCTGTGCTGTCTCACCCGACCGCTATCCGTGGCCCTCCAGAGAGCGGTGTGTCCGGCCCATCCCGAAGGCTTCTCGAAGGGAGGAGTGTGATGGAGCACCGCATCAAGTCACTGCCGATTCCTGGCGAGACAACCGAGGCCTACCGCGAGCGTATGGCGCGGCTGCAGGCGGAAGCGGCTGAGCAGCGACAGCAACAAATCGACGAGCAAACCTCGCCCCTCAATAGCCCCTCGGTGCGCATACGCGCCTGGGAGCGGCTGCACCAGATAGATCTACCCAGCGATCCGGGACACCGATTGGTCGGGATGATCGCTGCCAAGACCGGCCTCACCCCCGACGAGGTTCGAGCTGAGCAGCGGTTGCGCGCCGCGGCAACAGAATGAAGTTGGACACAAAGATTTCCAAGGAACCCTCGGCCCGCCGCGACCAACTGGTGAAGGAGCGCACCCGGGCAGGTTCGCTGCGGCAGGCCTTCCCGCAGATCGAGCAGCTGCGGATCGAACTGAGCTTCAGCGACGCGCGCGGCCGAGCGCACTCGCCTCAGGTGCATACCCTGTACCCGGCGGCGCGCGCGTTCTTTCGCTTCGCGTGCACCTGCACCGATTGCGACGGTGACTATGATCTCGATAGCGCCGTCACCGCGTTACTCAAGAGCACTTCAAAGGGTACGCGCAGCGCGCGCGGAACACTGGTCTGCGACGGCAGGCGGCGCGATCTGCCTCGCGATGGGCCCACCTGCTCGATCCGCATCGACTATCAGCTCACCTCCAGGAGCGCGTGACAGCGGTGTCAGATCTGCGTATCACGTCGGAGTGCCCCAAATGCGGGGAGGAGCGCGTCCAGGTTGGGTACGAACAGTCGGAGCTGATTCAGCTGCTCCGTACGGGCGCGATGATCGACGCGTACTGCATGGCGTGCGATGAGCACTGGGAACTGTCGGTTGAAGAGCGCGCTGACATAGCACGGTTGCTGAATAAATAAAGCGCGGCCTACTGCCCTCCTCGTCAGCGCTACCAGAGCGGCGCAAGATCCGGCGCGACACACGCTCTCCACGTGATCGGAATGGACCCGGTGCCATCGGAATAGACCCTTGATGGTTGACTGGGCCCGGTAGGATTCGAACCTACGACCAAGGGATTATGAGTCCCCTGCACTAACCGCTGTGCTACAGGCCCGCTGCGCTTTGGATAGCTTATCCGATCCCAGCGGCGACCCGGGCGGCGCTCAGCTCTCGCGATGAGGCGCTAGGCGCAGCGCGCTCCCCCCCGGACGCCTTCACGCCGAGCCCTTCAGAAACGCGTCGCAGGTCGCGCGCGCCGGCTGCGCTGACGGGATCTTCACGCAGATCTGTTGCGCACGCGCGTGCAGCTCCTGTAACACATCGACGTGGCTGCCGTGCGCGGCCGCATTCCAAGCACGCAGCTCCCGATCGAGCAGGGCAAGCCGCGCCGGGGCGCGAGCTGCGATGCGGTCTGGACCGTCGAGCTCACCGAGCACCTCGAGGCCTGCCTCCTGAATGCGCTCGGTGTCATCCGGCGCCATGCGCAGCAGCCCGCGCAGGTACGAGATCCCCCACTGAAAGCGCGTCGCCGGACCGCGTGCGCCGTGGTAAGCGAGCTCGAGCAGATGAACCGCCTCGTCCTTGTGTCCGAGCTTCTCGGCGACCTCGGCCAGATCGGCCTGGTAGTAGTAAGGAGTATCCGAGCGTGCGATTTCCGCCTTGGCGATCTGGTAGGCCTTGGCATACTGATCGCTGTCTTCGAGGATGTTCAGCGAGGCATTGACGAGGCCGGGCCGCACGTAGGGACTGTGCTCAGCCGCCAGCGCCGTATCGATGCGCCGATCGGCCGCGGCGACTACTGCGGTCGGCAGCTGCGTCCGTGGCTTGGTGAAACTCTTCAGGGCGTCGATCTTGGCGTCGATGAACCCGAGCTGATCAGCCACTACGAAGCGCGACGCAAGCGCCGCCCGGTTCATCGTCGCGATGTAACGATCGCGCAGCGCGATGGCCTGCGCCGCGTTACGCGCTCGTGCGGCCTGAAAGAAGCTGTCATCGAGGGAGGTCAACGCCGGCGCAGTGGCGAGCGCGACGTCGGGCTGGGCGAGAATGCTCGCGACCTCATCGATCAGCGCTGCCGATCGCGCCGACGGCGCGCCGCGCTCACCCTCGGCGGCCGCCGACTCCGCGCGCGCTGCGAAGCTCGCGGCATAGACAGTGAGATTCGCTCGCTCGAGACCCTGAGGGCAGGCCTGCGCCGCGGCCTGCAGCTGCGCCGCCCGCGCGCCGTAGTCCTGCGGCTCGAGGTTCTCCAGGTCCCAGCCGTTGAATGCCAGACGGCGACATTCATCCGCGCTCAGCGCCTTGCCCGAGGCCGCAAGCGGCAGCAGCGCTTCGATCGGCCGCAGGTCCTCGAGCGCTGCGTCCAGCACCGCTGCGTACTCGGACACGTCGCGCCCAGCGCCCAGCCGAAGGATCTCGTGGCGCTCGCCATCGAGCACCAGCAGCGTCGGATAGCCGATCACCCCGAACTGCTCGCCCCAACTCTGCGCACCCGCATCGTCGCCGTCGAGATAGACCGGCACGAACAGTCGGGTCTTGGCGATGAAGTCAGGGCGCGAAAATACCGTGGCCTTCAGGGTGTGACAGAACGGGCACCATTCCGCACCCCAGAACAGCAGCACCGGCCGATCCTCGTGCTGCGCGAGCGCAAACGCATCCGGCAGGGATCCGGAGTACCACGCAACCCCCGGTGGCGCGCTCGCGGGAGCCCGCACGACCACGTTCGGGTCCAAACCGGACGAGTCGGCCGGACTCGCCGGCAGTGACGCGCCGCCGTGCGGCGCGGCGGACGGGGCGGCCTGCGCCGAGGTCGAGGTCGGCTGCGGCGGACGTCCCGGCTGGCATCCTCCCGCCATCAGCGCGCCGAGAAAGAGCAAACCAAAACGCATGGCGGGAGCGTCTGCCTGCAGGCTGCCGCCGTCAAGCGGACGACCGCCCCCTGCCGGGCCGCACCGTGGGCGGCCTCGAGGCTCTGCGCTTCGACCCCGTGGCTTGAGCCTCGAGCGGGTTCTCGGGCCAAGCATGCTTGGGATAGCGGCCGCGCAGCTGCCTGCGGACCTCCGCATAGCCCTGGCGCCAGAAGCCGGCCAGGTCGCGCGTGATCTGTACCGGTCGGTGCGCCGGGGACAACAGCTTGAGCGTGAGCGGCATCGCTCCGCAGCCAATGACGGGGGTGGCGGCAAGCCCAAACACATCCTGCAGTCGTACCGCCACGCACGGCGCCTGTTCGTCCAGATAGTCGATCCGAGTCCGCGATCCGTTCGGCAGCACCCACTCGCGCGGCGCCAGAGTCTCGAGCAAGCGTTGGTGCGCGGGTGACAGCCGCGCGTATAGCGCCTGTTTCAGCGGCAGGCGCTCGAGTGCATCGCGGCGTGTGATCCCCGTCAGATAGGGCATCAGCCACTGCGACAGCGTCGCGCTCAGAGCGGCATCATCGCTCGCGGGCCAAGCGGCGAGATCGGAGCGTCCGAGGGCCCGCACCAGTTCCATGCGCCGTTGCAGACTGCGGGCATCCGTATCCCAGGGCAACGCGCCGAGGCCGCGCCGTTGCAGCAACTCCAGTACCAGCGGCAGCGCGCGTTGCTCATCGGCGAGCGGCAGCCGTCGTTCCTCGAGCACCAGGGCGCCAAAGCGGCGCACCTCGAGCAGCTGCACGCTGCCGGTGTCCTCGTCCCACACGCAGCGCTGCTCGCGGTGGATCTGGTCTACAAACAGCCGCTCGAAGAGCGCGGGGTCCAATGGCGCGGCCAGATCAACGCGCGCTTCGCGCTCGCGATCGTCGAGCGCCACCGCGACGATGAGCGGCGCGCGCGCCAGCGACGACTGCCCTCTGAAAGCCGCGCCATGACCGTTGGATAGCAGGTAGCGCCCCTGCCCGCCCTCGCGACGCCGCCCGATGCGGTCGGGAAACGCCAGCGCCAGCAACGCTCCGGCAAGATCCTGTGGTTGTCCGTCCGCCGTGCGCGCGCCCTCGGTGATCGCCTGCAACGCGCGTGCGCCGGAGGCGCTCTTCGGCTCCGAAGTAGAGCCGGGCAGCCGCCGCAGGCGCTGCAGCTCGGCCGTAAACGCGCGCGCGGCGCGCCGGACGCGCGCACCAGCCGCCGCACCTCTGGTCCCCTGGAGCAGCTCGAGGCGGGTGCGGATGTCGGGGTCGCGCTCGGGAGTTCGCAGCAGATCGCGTTCTGAGAGCAGGGCCGCGAGCTGTGCGGCCAGGGCACCGCAGCCGGCCGCGTGCGCCGCGAGCATCATGTGCCCGAGCCGCGGGTGCACCGGCAGGCGCGCCATTTGCGTGCCGACGGCGGTGAGGCGCCCGCTCTCCTCGAGTGCGCCCAGACGCACCAGCAGCTCTCGCGCCTGCGCGAGCGGGGCGGCCGGAGGCGGATCCAACCACCGCAGGCGCGTGGCATCGCTGCAGCCCCAGCGCGCCAGCTCGAGCGCAAGCGGTGCGAGATCCGCTTCAAGGATCTCCGCCGGGGTAGTCGCGGCGAGCCGCTCCTGGGCCGCTTGGCTCCAGAGCCGGTAGCAGCGGCCGGGCGCGAGGCGACCGGCGCGTCCGGCGCGCTGCTCGCTCGAGGCGCGCGAGATGCGTACGAGCTCGAGGCGGCTCATCCCGGTCGAGGGATCAAACCGCGCGCGGCGTACCAGTCCCGAGTCGACCACGGCGGTAACCCCCGGGACGGTGAGGCTGGTTTCGGCGATGTTCGTCGCCAGCACGACTCTGCGCGCCGCGGGCGCGGCCGACAGCAGCGCATCCTGCGCTTCCGGCGACAGCTGGCCATGGAGCGCCAGGAGCTGCAGTGCCGGCGGCAATTCCGCCCCGCGCAGCAGAGCATCGACGCGCTGAATCTCGCCCACCCCGGGCAGAAACACGAGCACGTTGCCGCTGCCATCCTCGAGTGCCCGTTGTACCGCGCGCACCACCGCGAGCTCTGGTGCGACGCGATGGTCCGCCGATCGGTGGGGCGCGCCCGCCGGTGCCGGCAACGCCGGCAGCCCGCGGCCAAGATAGTTGATCGCTACCGGAAAGGGCCGTCCCGGCACCACGACCACAGCGGCATCGTCCAGCAGCGCGGCGACCCGCTCTATCTCGAGGGTCGCGGACATGACGAGGATGCGAAAGTCCGCGCCGAGCTCGCAGCGCGCATCCAGCGCCAGCGCCAAGCCCAGATCCGCCGCCAGGCTACGCTCGTGATACTCGTCGAGGATCAGCCAGCCGACCCCTTCGAGTCCCGGATCCTCCTGCAGCAGCCGTGTCAGGATTGCTTCCGTGATGACCTCGATGCGCGTCGCGCTCGAGACGCAGGTGTCGAGCCGCGTGCGATAGCCGATCGTGGCGCCGAGCGGCTCGCCGCACAGCGCGGCCATGCGTGCCGCCACCGCACGGGCGGCCAGACGCCGCGGCTCGAGCATGAGGATCCGGCGCGGCGCGGTCGCGGGCTCGGCCAGCAGCGCCAGCGGCACGAGGGTGCTCTTGCCGGCCCCGGTCGGTGCCTGTAGCACGGCATCGCGGTGCCTGCTGAGCGCCGCGCTGAGCGCAGTCGTCAGCGGATGCGGCGCAGGCCCGAGCGGTGCAGACACGGGATCAGTCACGACATCCCTGCATTGGGCTCGGCGTCACGAGTAGACAGTTGCACAGACTAAGGTGACGGACGCGCACTCGCCCGCAGCAGCGCGAACGCGACCAGGCACCAGGCGACGATCAGTGCCAGACCGCCGAGCGGCGTCAGGACACCGACGATAGGCGCGCTGCCGGCGAGCAGCAGGTACAGGCTGCCCGAAAACAGCACGATGCCGGCAGTCAGCAGCCAGGCCGCAAAGTGCAGTGTCCTCGAGTCAATCCGGTCCAGCAGCAGTCCGAGTCCGAGCAACCCAAGCGCGTGAAAGAACTGATAATGCACGGCGGTCTGCACGATCTCATAGTGCTGCGGGCTCAAGCGCGTCCTGAGCAGGTGTGCAGCGAGGGCGCCGATAACCGTCGCCAGTGCCAATAGCACCGCGGCGAGCGCGCTCACGCGTCTGGCAGCCGGCATCAAGGGTTGAGGTACTCGGGCAGGGTGGGCGGACCGACGGCGCCGCGCTTGACGGCTGCACTATAATAACGACGATCATGAGCCGTCGTGCGCATGACGCGATCGTCGTGCGCGGCGCGCGTCAGAATAACCTCCGCAATCTCGACCTTGACCTGCCGCTGAATGAGCTGATCGTCGTTACCGGCGTATCAGGTTCCGGCAAGTCCTCGCTGGTATTCGACACGTTGTACGCCGAAGGCCAGCGCCGCTACGTCGAGACGTTCTCGCCGTACGCGCGCCAATTTCTCGACCGCATGGACAAGCCGCAGGTCGAGCGCATCGAGGGCATCCCGCCCGCCATTGCGATCGATCAGATCAACCCGGTGCGCACCTCGCGCTCGACCGTCGGCACCATGACGGAGATCAATGATCATCTGAAGCTGCTGTATGCCCGCGCCGCGCGCCTGTACTGCCGCAGCTGCGGCCGGCCGGTGCGCCGCGACAACGCCGAGAGCATCGCCGCCGAGCTGCCTGTGGCATTGGCGGATCTGCCCGTGGCACGGTCGGCACGGCTACTGATCTGCTTTCCGGTGCCGCTGCCTCCGAAGATGAAGCCGAGCGAGCTGCGCACCGAGCTGGAAAAGCTCGGCTACGTGCGCATCCATCGGGAAGAGCCGCAGACATTCACCGTGATTCAGGACCGCCTGCGTCTGCCCGAGACGAGCGCGGACGGGTCGTTGCAGTTCGCGGCCGACGATCGCAGCCGCCTGATCGAAGCGCTGGAGTCGGCGCTGCGCGCGGGACACAGTCGCGTCAGTGTGCACGCGCTCGACGCGGCGGGTGAGTCGCTGCGCGTGCTGCGCTATTCGAGCGATCTGCACTGCGCCGACTGTGACCTGCACTACGTCGAGGCCACTCCCGGATTGTTCTCCTTCAACTCGCCGATCGGCGCCTGTGAGACCTGCCGCGGATTTGGACGCGTGATCGGCATCGACTACGGGCTGGTCATTCCTGATGAAAGTAAATCGCTCGCCGACGGCGCGGTGCGGCCGTGGCAGACGCCTTCATATCGGGAGTGCCAGGACGATCTGATGCGATTTGCACGCCTGCGCGGCATTCCGACCGACGTGCCGTGGCGGATGCTCACCGAGCAGCAGCGCCGTTGGGTCATCGAGGGTGAGGGTCCGTGGAACAAGAAGGTCTGGTACGGCGCGCGCCGCTTCTTCGATTGGCTCGAAAGCCGCGCCTACAAAATGCACATCCGAGTGCTGCTATCTAGGTATCGCAACTACACGGCGTGCAGCAGCTGCCAGGGGGCGCGCCTCAAGCCTGATGCACTGCTGTGGCGGCTCGGCGAGGCGGGCGGCCCCGCAATCGGCGGCACGCCGGCGGGGCGAGCGCCCGGGATAGGAATTCACGAACTCATGCAGCTGCCGCTCGAGCGTTGCCGCGAGTTCTTTCAAACGCTGAAGCTCGCCGCGCCGCTTGATCAAGCGGCGGAGCTGCTGCTCGCGGAGCTGCGCGCGCGGCTCGGGTTTCTATGCGACGTCGGTCTTAGCTACCTCACGCTCGACCGTCAGTCGCGCACACTCTCGGGCGGCGAGGTCCAGCGCATCAATCTGACCACCGCGCTTGGCACCTCGCTGGTCAACACGCTGTTCGTGCTCGATGAGCCGTCGATCGGGCTGCACCCGCGCGACATGCAACGCGTAATCAACGTCATGCATCGCCTGCGCGACGCCGGCAATACGCTGCTCGTCGTCGAGCACGACCCGCAGATCATGCTCGACGCCGATCGCATCCTCGATCTCGGCCCTGGTGCCGGCGAGCACGGTGGCCGCATCGTCTGCTACGGCACGCCCACTCAGGTCATGGCACACCCTGAGTCGGCGACCGGAGCGTGGCTCGCCGGCAGACGGCGTCTGCCGCCGCTGCGCGCAAGCGATCAGATATTTACCGATGCCGCCGGGGATGGCGCTGGCGCGATCCGTCTGTTCGGCGCCACCGAGCACAACCTCAAGCGCATCGACGTCGAGATTCCGCTGCACCGCCTGGTGTGCCTGACCGGCGTGTCGGGCTCGGGCAAGTCGACGCTGGTGCAGGACGTACTGCACCCGGCGCTGTTGAAGGCACAC
>JASHTF010000427.1 GCA_030040715.1 Gammaproteobacteria bacterium
ACCAGGTTGCCGCTACCGGCGATCAATATACCCTGCGCTCTGAGCGGCGCGAGTTCCCGACCGATGTTGAAATGAACCGCGGCCGGCTTGGTCTCGTCGATGCTCAGCTGAACCACCGGAATGTCGGCCGCCGGATAGACGTGTCGCAACACCGACCAAGTGCCGTGATCGAGTCCCCACGCCTCGTCGAGTCGCACGTCGTAGCGGGGCAGCAGCGCCTGCACGCGTCGCGCCAAGTCGGGGTCGCCCGGCGCCGGATAGCGCACCCGATAGAGCTCCGGCGGAAACCCACCGAAGTCGTGGATCGTACGGGGTGCGGCGTCGAGGGTAACCGCGCTCTCCGGAACGTACCAGTGCGCGGAGATCGCGACGATCGCGCGCGGCCGTGGCAGTTGTCGCCCGATGCGCGCCCAGGCCTCGGTGTAGGCATTACTCAGCAACGCATTCATCGGGTTGCCGTGACCGAAGAACAGAGCCGGCATCATCGCGATCTCACTCTCCCTCTCACTCATCAGCATAACTGAGGCGCCGCGCCCGCGCCGCCCGCCGTGGCGCCTCGACCGCGTCGCGCCGTTGTGGCGTCGCGACGTTGCCGAGCTTGACACGCGGCGTATAGTCGGTGCGCAAAGCAGATCGGGCGAGGACCAGTTCCGCCCAAGGCCGAGGTCGGATGGATCAGTCGCACATTGAGCTCGCCGTCCCCGTCAATGCAACCGATCACGGCATCGGCCCGGAGCACGCGGCCATCACCGTGGTGGAGTACGGCGATTTTGAATGCCCGAACTGCAAACAGGCCGCGCCCGCGGTCAAGTTGCTGCTGCAGCGCTACCGCGACCGACTGCGGTTCGTATATCGCCACTTTCCGCTCGAGGCCCTGCATCCGCACGCGTTGCACGCCGCCGAGGCGGCTGAGTGCGCCGGCGGCCAGCGCCGCTTCTGGCCGATGCACGATCTGCTGTTTGACAATCAGGAGCACCTGGAGCTCAAGCATCTGCGTGCCTACGCCGAGCGCCTGGAGCTCGATATGGCGCGCTATGGCGCGGAGATGGACGACGAGATCTATCTGCAGCGGATTCGCGAGCACATCGACGGTGGGCGCCGGAGCCATCTGAAGGGTACACCCGGCTTCTTCGTCAATGGCCGTATCGTCGATGTCTCCTACGGATTGCACGCGCTGTTCGACGCCGCAGAGGTCGCGCTGCGCTGACGGCTCGACCAGCCAGGAGAGTGATTGATGAACGCCACCTTATCCGCGAGCGTTACCTTGCCTGCGAGCCTCGAGTCGCGCCGGGAACAGATGTTTCCGACCCTGACCGAGCCCGAGATCGCCCGCCTGCAGCGCTTCGGCTCCACCCGCACCTATGCGCCCGGAGCGGCCATCGTCACCGCGGGCAGTCCCACACCGGGCCTGCTGCTGCTGCTGTCGGGCGAGGCCCGCGTGAGCGCGCACGAGGAGGAATTGCGCGGGCAATCGATGGTGCAATACCGCCCGGGGGGGCTGATGGGCGAGCTCAGCAGCCTGTCGGGCACGCCGGCGCTGATGGATGTAGCCGCAATCAGCGAGGTCACCGCCGTCGTGATCCCGGCACCGCGGCTGCGTGACCTGATGATCGAGGAAGCCGAGCTCGGCGAGCGCATCATGCGCGCGCTGATATTGAGACGCGTGTTGCTGCTCGAGCTGGGGCTGGGCGGACCGATCATCGTCGGCAGGGAGACCAATCGGGACGTACTGCGCCTCGAGAGTTTCTTGAACAACAACGGCCATCCACACCGCCGGTTGGACCCGGACGAGGACCGTTGCGCCCTGACGCTCATCGAGCGCTTCGGCGTCAACCGCAGCGAGCTGCCGATCGTGCTCTGCCCCAACGGTAATCTGCTGCGCAACCCCACCGAGAGCCAGCTGGCGCGCTGCCTCGGGCTGCTGCGCTCGGTCAGCCCCGATGACCTGTATGACGTTGCTATCGTCGGTGCCGGCCCGGCCGGCCTGGGCGCCGCGGTGTATGCGGCGTCCGAGGGCCTGAAGGTGGTCGTGCTCGATTGTCGCGCCTTCGGTGGACAGGCGGGTGCCTCGACGCGCATCGAGAACTATCTCGGCTTTCCGACCGGCATTCGGGGGCTGGCGCTCATGGCGCGTGCCAACACCCAGGCTCAGAAATTCGGCGCCGACATGGTGATTCCCGCGGAGGTTCGCACGCTCAGAGAGCAGGAAGCTGGTGGCGGTCGGCGCTTCGAGCTGACGCTCGGCGACGGCGGCGTCGCGCTGGCGCGCAGCGTCGTGGTCGCCAGCGGCGCCGCATACCGGCGCCTGCAGCTCGCCAACCTGTCCGAGTTCGAGGGGACCAGCGTGCACTACTGGGCGTCACGGCTCGAGGCTCAACTGTGTGCGGCGCAGGAGGTAGCGCTGGTCGGCGGCGGCAACTCCGCCGGCCAGGCTGTCGTGTATCTATCTGCCCACGTGCCCAAGGTCTGGATGATCGTGCGTGGCAGCTCATTGAGCGCCACGATGTCGCGCTATCTCTGTGACCGGATCGCGGCTCAACCCAATATCGAGGTGGTCCTCGAGAGCGAGGTGATCGCGCTCCAGGGCGAGGGCGGACAGCTCGCGAGCATCACCTGGCGTGATCGGCGCAGCGGCGCGACGACCGATCGCCCCATTCATCACCTGTTTCTGCTCATCGGCGCCGATCCCAACACCGCATGGCTGTCCCAGTGCGATATCGAAGTCGATTCCAAGGGTTTCGTGGCAGCCGATGCGTTCGCGGCGAATGATCGGCTGCCATTTCAAACCAACCGGCCCGGCATCTTCGCGATCGGCGACATCCGCGCCGGCTCCGTCAAGCGGGTGGCCGCGGCCGTCGGCGAGGGCGCGCAAGTGGTGGCGGCGCTGCATCGCTACCTCGCTCAGGTGCCGGAGAGCCGATCGGCCGCGGACGCTCCAGACACCGCTTCAGCGGCTGTCGCTCCGATCCTGGAGGTGGCGCATGGCTAAGGCTTGCAAGCATGTGGATGGCATTCGCGACGTGACTCCGAGCGCGCTCGGGTGCGAGGAGTGCCTGAAGATCGGCTCGCGCTGGGTGCATCTGCGGCTGTGTCGCACCTGCGGCCACGTCGGCTGCTGCGATGACTCTCCACATCGCCACGCGAGCAAGCATTTCCATGCAACCGGGCACCCGATCATCGAGGGTTATGATCCGCCCGAGGGCTGGGGCTGGTGCTACATCGACGAGGCCTGGCTCGACCTTACCAAGCGCATGACCCCGCATAACGGGCCCATTCCACGCTACGTCTGAGCGGTGGCCGCCGCAGCAGCAGCGGTGGCCGCAGCAGCAGCGGCGGCGACGGCGCACTGGTTCTTCACCTGCTCGCGCACAATCTCGGCGAGCCGCAGCGCGCCCGGACCGGCGTAGTCGCGATCGGCGAACACCAGGTACAGCTCAGCGGAGCGCTCGGCACCCTCCCGCAGCGGCAGCGTCTTGAGCTCGCCGCGCGCGAGCTCGCCGCGAATCGTGTCCTCGGGAAACCAGGCGAATCCCAGGCCCATGCAGGCGGCGTGGATCGAGGTGGCCTTGTGACTGACGGTCCAGGTCTGCTCGGCACCGATCCAGCTGCCGGGGCGGCGCTGGGTGCCGGTGTCCCGAATCACCAGGTGACGGTGCTTGCGAAGGTCCTGCAGCGTGAGCTCGCGCCCCAGCTGATGCAGCGGATGCGCAGGATGCGCCGCGGCGATGAAGCGCACGCGCATCAGCGCATCGCCGATGAAGCCGGCCGGGATCCGCCCGCAGATCGCCAGATCCACCCTGCGCTCCGTCAGTGCCTCCTCGGTGCCACTCAGCACCGTCTCATACAGCTCGAGCGAGATCTGCGGCCGCTCGGCCGCGAAGCGCGCGAAGCATTGCAGCAGCAGCCAGGTCGGAAACACGATATCGACGGCGAGCCGAAGCTGCGGCTCCCATCCGGCCGCCAGCTGCGCGGCCGCACCCTCGAGTGAATCGGCCTCCTCGAGCAGTGCCTTGCCGCGGCGATAAAGCACCTCTCCGGTCGGCGTCAGGTGCGCCTTGCGGCCTACGACGGTGAACGCCTTCACTTGCAGCAGCGATTGGAGCTTCTGCACCGCGTAGGTCACGGTCGATTGCGTCTTGTGCAGCCGCGCGGCCGCCTGCGCATAGCCCCCGGCCTCGACCACCGCGATCAGGGCCCGCCACTGCTCCAGCGAGATCTTCGGTGCTGCCATGGATTCCTGCTCAACCGATAGACATCGATCATTTCGATTGATATGGGCGAAACATTGCGCTTTTTTATCAGTTTAATCAATGTTTAACTGCGTGCCCTACGGAGCCAGATCGACCTTTGTACGGGAGAACGCACCATGAGCACTCTGCTACAGATCAACAGCAGCATCTACAACGGCGGCGGTCAGTCGACCCAGTTGGCCGATCGTTTTGTCGCCAGCTATCGCGAGCGTCACCCGCAGACCCACTACGTGCGACGCGACCTTGGCGCCGACGGCATCCCGCACCTCACGAGCGACCGGTTCCGGGCGCTGCAGACCAACGCGCATGAGCGCGACGAGGCGCAGCGCGAAGTGGCGGCGTTCTCGGACCGCCTGGTCGATGAGCTCAAGCAGGCGGACGTCATCGTGCTCGGTCTGCCGATGTACAACTTCGGCATTCCATCGCAGCTCAAGGCCTACTTTGACCACATCGCCCGCGCCGGCGTTACCTTTCGCTATACCGCCAAGGGACCCGAGGGCCTGCTGACCGGCAAGAAGGCGTATATCTTTGCCGCTCGAGGCGGCGTCTATCCGAGCGCCGGCAGCGAGACCCAGACTCAATACGTACGCGACTTCCTGCGCTTTCTCGGCATCGGCGATGTGGAGTTCGTCTACGCCGAGGGACTGGCGTACGGTGACGAGGCCCGGAAGGCGAGCTTGCTGAAGGCGATCGCAGAGATCGATCGGCTCGCCGCCTGACCCTGGCACGCATGCCACGAAGATGACCGTATCAAGTCGCCGCCGCAGCGGCGGGAGAGAGGCTATGGACTCTGCAACCGATCGCACCGTCGCTCGACTCATTGAGTCGGTGCCCACCTCCGATGGCGCCGGGGTCAGCCTGCGCCGCAGCCTCGGCAGTCAGCGCGGGCTGTACGTGGATCCGTTTCTGATGCTGGACGAGTTCTTCTCCGACGACCCGGACGATTATCTCGCCGGCTTCCCCTCGCATCCGCATCGCGGATTCGAGACCGTCACCTACATGCTCGATGGTCACATGCGTCACCAGGACCATCTCGGCAACACCGGCGACCTCGGGCCCGGGAGCGTGCAGTGGATGACCGCAGCCCGCGGCATCATCCACTCGGAGATGCCGCAGCAGACCGCTGGGCGCATGCGCGGCTTTCAGCTGTGGCTGAATCTGCCTGCGTCCGAGAAAATGAAGCCGGCCAGCTACCGGGACGTGCCCGCGAGCGATATTCCCGTAGTGCCGCTCGCAGGGGGCGGCGAGGTGAAGGTGATCGCCGGCCGCTTCCAGGGCACGGCAGGTCCGATCAACGGCGCCGGCCCCGCGCTGACCACCGATCCCCTTTATCTGGACGTGCATCTGCCGCCGCACGCCGAGCTCAGTGTACCGATCGAGAGCAGCTACAGCGCCTTTGTGTATGCCTACGACGGGGACGCCCTGATCGGTCCACCCGCGCAGTCCCGACCGCTGCCGCGGCGCGCCGCCGCGGTGCTGTCGGCGGGCGATCGCGTGCGCCTGACCGCCGGAGCCGAGGGCGCGCGACTGCTGCTGCTCGCGGCGCGGCCGCTGCGCGAGCCGGTGGTGCAGTACGGTCCGTTCGTGATGAATACCCGCGAGGAGATCGAGCAGGCAGTCGAGGACTATCGCCACGGCCGCCTGACCGCGGCCGCCTGACCGCGCGGCCGCCTGACCGCGGCCGCCTGACCGCGCGGCCGCCTGACCGCG
>JASHTF010000428.1 GCA_030040715.1 Gammaproteobacteria bacterium
AGTATCAGTCCTTCAATTTCCTGCTGCCGTCGGAGAATCAGATCAACATGCGCGCGGGCGCGATCGCGCTGGCGTTCAGCGATTGAGATTGGCCATCTGTGCGGCCGGATAGCGCGTGCCGGCGACGCTGGTCGAACTGAGCGCTGCCGCGGTTTGCTGCAGTACCTCGGCCGACAGTCTGATGCGCGTCGCCTCGACGTTCTCATCGAGGCGGGCGATGTGGCGCGTGCCGGGGATGGGCACGATGTCCTCACCCTGATGCAGCAGCCAGGCGAGCGCGAACTGTGCGGCGGTACAGCCGCAGCTGCGCGCGATCCGCTCGATGGCAGCCACCAGACGGCGATTGTGCTGCATATTCTCGGGGGCAAAGCGCGGGTTCTGGCGCCGCCAGTCCTCGCTCGAGAGATCCTGCGGCGAGTGGATGGCTCCCGTCAGAAAGCCACGCCCGAGCGGACTGTAAGCGACAAAGCCGATACTGAGCTCGCGGCATACCGGCAATATCTCCTGCTCGACATCGCGGCTCCAGAGCGAGTACTCGCTTTGTAGCGCACTGATGGGGTGCACGCGCGCCGCTCGTCGCAGCGTAGCGGCGGAGGCTTCAGACAGTCCCAGGTGACGAACCTTGCCGGCGGTCACCAGGCGCGCCATCGCGCCCACGGTTTCTTCGATCGGTACATTCGGATCCACCCGATGCTGATAGTAGAGATCGATGTGGCTGACGCCGAGGCGCGCCAAGCTGGCATCGCACGCGGCGCTGAGGTACTCGGGACGGCCGTTGATACCGAGAAAGCGGCCGTCGGTATCGCGCACGTTGCCAAACTTGGTCGCGAGCACGATCTCGCGGCGCCGCGTCTTCAACACGCTCGAGAGCAAGCGCTCATTCGCCCCGCGACCGTAGACGTCGGCGGTGTCGAGAAAATCGACGCCGATATCGAGCGCATGATTGATGAGCTCCAGGTTGCTCGCTTCGTTGGCGGGTCCGTAGAACTCGGACATACCCATACAACCGAGTCCGATCGCGGAGACTTCCAACGCGCCGAGACGGCGCCGGGTGATGCGCGCTTGCATAGGCTAGGTACCTCCGCTGGGTGGATGTCAGGCAGCGACACGGTAGCTGTTCGAAGGGCAGAATGGCGGCAAGATACCAGACTGGGTCGAGCATCGGCGCGTCTGCTCTGGCGGCCGCACCCGCAGCCAGGATCGCGCACGGGCGCGCGTTCGGCGGCGCGACTCGAGGTGGCTGCCAGGCAAGCTCGGCGGTAAAAATCCTATCGCACTGTGACGTCCGTCAACCGCTCAATGGGTTGTGCCGTTCATGATGGTAACCGCCGCCGGCACGACCGCGAGCACGTGCAGCGCCTGCGGCGACGGAGACTACGTCATCAGGCCAAGTTGGATGGGAGTTGCAGAGTATGTCTATGCGTAACATCGCCCTGGCATTGGTGCTTCTGGTCGGTGCCGGCGCGCTGAGCGTGCCGCGCAGCAGTTTTGCTGGCGTCAGCATCGATATCGACATCGCGCCGCCGGTCGCGCGGGTCGAGGTTGTCCCGCCGGCCCGCGTCGGCTTCGTCTGGGCCCCGGGTTATTGGGACTGGCGTGGCAGTCAGCACGTCTGGGTCGCGGGATCTTGGATGCGCGAGCGGCCCGGTTACCACTGGGTAGGAGCGCACTGGGGACGACGCGGCCCGCATTGGCATTTCGAGCCCGGTCACTGGGCGCGTTGATCGACCGCGCGCCGCGATGTGGGCGCGCGCTCTCGCGCTCGAGCGGTGGCGGCCGCGGCGCTAGTGCGCGTAGATACTCGGCAGCAAGGTACGCAGACCGTTCCAAATGATCTGCACGCCGATGCATAGCGTAATGAAGGCGCTCATGCGGATGGTCACCGTGGTGCCGGTCGCACCCAGCTTCTTGAGGATCCGATCGGCGTAGCGATAGCACAGGTAGATGCTGAGCGCGACGATGAGCACGCCGAGGATGTGCGCCAGGGTCGTCGCCGTTAACGCGCGCAGGTCGCGGGGTGGATTGGCGCCCAGCGTGAGGGCCACCGAGATGGAGCCCGGACCGACGGTCAACGGCATCGTCAGCGGGTAGAAGGCGCGCTGGCTGGGCGGATCGCACTGTGCCGCTGAGGGTCGAGCCGACACCGCCGGGTTACCCGGGCTGTTCAACAGCGACCAGGAGATGGCGCATAGCACGATACCGCCGGCAATCTGCACCGCGGGAATCGACACGCCGAAGAAGTCGAGCACATAGGCGCCGACCAGGATAGAGACGATCAGCAGCAGGAAGCTGTTGATGGCGACCAGCTGGGCCAGACGCGGCCGCTCCGAGGACTCGACGCCAGCGATCATCGCCAGATAGATCGGCGCGCCGCCGAGAGGATCGACGATCGGCAGCAGCGCGCCGATCGCGGTGAAGGTGATCTCGACAAAATGGCGCAGCCCCTCAAACAGCAGCATGTGCAAGGTCAGCTCATGGCTCACGTTGATGTTTGGCGGCACTGTACCCGGAATCGCGCGCCACTGCAGCGAGTCGACGGCAGCACGTCCTCGAGCAGCACGTACACGCCGTCAGTCAACAGATCCGGCAGCCAGCGTCAACAGCACTGGCGCGATCAGCACTGAACGCGCTCCGCTGCGAGCGCAATCGGTCAGCGAAGGCTCAGCCGCGTTTTTTGGTCGGTGCGCGGGAGCCCGCCGCGCGCGCGGGTTGGTTGTACGGATCGCCGTTCGAGCAGGACGCCGGGGCCGAGTCAGCGACCAGCGTCAATGAGGAGCTGTCCTCGAGCGTGGCGGGCTCGCCGACCCAGATGGCATTGCCGCGTGCATCATGCTCAATGCGACGGGGCGACGGCTCAGATGCAGCCTCGGCCGCTGCGCCTACCAGCCTGAGCGCGGGACTCCGGTTTTTTGACATGCGATGGCCTCGAGACAGATTCTGGTAATCGGGCTGCACGTCCGGTGCCATCATCGACATTGGCTGCGTATCGCTGCGCAAGCCGTGGAGCGCGTCACGAGTCAGAGCAGAATTGACCGAGCCCGTGCCCGCGCCTCGGCAACGGATGGCCGGCAAGCGCTCGCCGATTACCCGGCGGTTGCCTGGATCGCAGCGGAGCGGCGATCGCGCCGATCGCCTACGAGGCCGGCGATGCAGTCTCGGCGCTATCGAGCGCCCAGCGCAACGCGGCACGTGCCAGCAGGCGCGTGGAATCGAGCGTCGGCAGCGGCGAATTTGCGTCGCCGATGATCAACGGGATCTCCGTGCAGCCGAGCACGACTGCATCGGCGCCGCGGCTGCTCATGCGCTCGATGACGGCACGAAAATAAGCGATCGCCCGAGGCTCAAAGATCGCATTCACCAGCTCCTCGAAGATGATGCGGTTGATCTCGAGCGCTTCGCTGGGCTCGGGCCGCAGCCAGCGGATGCCGTGCGCGGCGAGTGCGTCCGGATAGACGTTGCTGTCGAGCAGGTAGCGCGTTCCGGTCAGTCCAACGCAGCGCCAGCCGCGCCGCGCGGCCTCTGCCGCAACCACCCGCGCGATATGGAGCCACGGTCGCGGCGAGCGCGGCTCGACGTACGGAAACGCCTGGTGCAGGGTGTTGTCCGGACAGATGAGCACGTCCGCGCCGATCGCGGCCAGCTTGTGAGCCGAGGAGAGCATCAGCTCACCGACCTCCTGCCAGTCGTCGCGGGTAATGCTCTGCATGTAGCGGCCGAGCGGGTAGGTGTGGAGTGACACCGGCGGGTGCTGGTGCGGGCCGAGAACCTGCGCCCCTTCCAGGCAGATGGTTCGATAGCACAACGCCGCCCCTTCGGCGGAGCAGGCCACGATGCCGATGTGGCGGGGCGGGGCTGGAGAGAATTCAACGGCCATCATGCGACCTCGGCGTCGATTGTAAGGTCTCGCGTGCTCCAATGTGGCGACCGGCCGGCGATTGCGTCGCGGCCTCGCCGCTATCATGCTCGCCCGATGCCATGGCAGATGAGGGCGCTGCGGTTTAATCGCTACGGACCGCCGTCGACGCTGCGCATCGAGCCGCTCGAGCTGCCGGATCCCGAGCCCGGGCAATCGCTTATCGAAGTGCGCGCGGCGGGGATCAACCCGAGCGACGTCAAGGCCGTCGCCGGGCAGTTCCACAGCCCGCTGCCGCGCACGCCGGGACGGGACTACGCGGGGGTCGTCGTGGCCGGCGAGGGGACCGGGCGCGAAGTCTGGGGCAGCGGTCCGGGCTTCGGCGTGACGCGCGATGGAGCCCACGCCGAGCTGCTACTGCTGCCGTCGGCCTGGCTGGCGGACAAGCCGCGGCGACTGTCCATGTCGCAGGCCGCTTCGATCGGCGTCCCCCACGTCGTCGCCTGGGAGGGACTAGTCAATGCCGGCGAGCTCAACGCCGGGGAGACGCTGCTGGTGACGGGAGTGGCCGGCGCGGTGGGACGCGCAGCGACGCAAATCGCCCACTGGCGTGGCGCGCGGGTAATCGGCGCAGACTACGCCGACCGCGCCTGCGAGGCCGACCTGCTGATCAACGTCAGTCGAGAGGACCTAGCCGCGGCGGTGAAGGCCGCGACCGGGGGTGCCGGCGTCGACATGGTGTTCGATGCCGTCGGCGGTCCCGTGTTCGAGCAGGC
>JASHTF010000050.1 GCA_030040715.1 Gammaproteobacteria bacterium
CTTTCTTTTATGAAGCGCCTCGTAGACCACTGCCAATCCAGCATACCGTCCACCCGCGGGTGTCTCTTTCTGCATTTCGGAAAGGGCTTCCTCCGCTTTACCTTCCATCAGCAACACGATCCCTAAATAGTAATGGCCGGTGACAAAGGTTGGCGCAATCTCCAGCATTCGGCGATTGGCGCTTTCCGCCTCTGCGAGCCGGCCCAGCCGCAAGTACACCCAACTAGCAACGAGGTGGACGGTAGGATCCAGCGGGTCGGCCGCTGTTGCGGCGTTCACGAAGCGCAAAGCCTCGTTATACTGGCCTAGAGAGAGACGCTC
The DNA here is from genome assembly GCA_030040715.1 of Gammaproteobacteria bacterium. Classification (GTDB taxonomy): domain Bacteria; phylum Pseudomonadota; class Gammaproteobacteria; order Steroidobacterales; family Steroidobacteraceae; genus FEN-1191. The sequence goes on from JASHTF010000050.1 coordinate 322, forward strand.
CGCCGCTGTCACATAAAGTACGAGTGGGCTGTTTGGTGCCAGTGCTAAGGCAGTACCCAGTTCACGCTCGGCAGATGGCCAGTCCCAATCGAAATCAGAGTACACCCTGCCAAGCACGGCATGTGCATCCGCGGAATTAGGGTTCAGCTTTAGTGCCGCTAGGGCAGCGGCTCTCGCCTGCTCCCATCCCGGTCGCGCGGGAACCAGACCCCAGTCGACCAGTCCCCGTAAGCTGCGTGCAAGTGCTTCGGCAGCGGGAACAAATGAAGGGTCAAGCGCCAGCGCTTGCCGGAAATCAGCGACTGCCTCTTCGAACCCGGACAGATCGATGCGATCCATCGAGCGCATACCGCGCAAGTAAAGGTCGTATACCTCCCGGTTTGCTAGCGGGGTTTCCGCGCGGATACGGATGGGTTCCGTTACTTCCAACTGCAATGCGCGGACCAAGTTGGCCGCGATCTCGCCTTGAACCTTTAGAACATCGCCGGCGTCCCGGTCGTACGTCTCTGACCATCGGTCCATGCCGTCGCGGGCGTCGATTAACTGTGCGCTGACGCGAACGTGGTCGCCAACGCGACGTACACTACCCTCGACGACGTAATTCACCCCAAGCGCGCTGCCCATCGCACGGAGATCTTGGTTCTTGCCCTTGAACTGGAAAGAAGACGTGCGACCAATCACCTTGAGCTCAGGAATACGCGCCAGCAGACCGATCACCTCCTCCGCCATGCCATCGGCGAAGTACTCTTGATCGTGCTTCTCGCTCAGGTCAGCGAATGGAAGCACCGCAATAGACCGGTCCGCTATCGCTGGTGCCGGTGGCGGGTGGGAAGTGGAAGTGACTTCAACGCGACGCTCCTGCGGGCGGCTGAGTCCCCACAGCACGCTCCCCGCAATGAGAAGCAACAGACTCACGATCAGCAGTTCCGGCCCGCTGATGCGCTGCCTCGCCCGATGTCCGTGATACCAGGCGAGGGTCACGACTACCGGAAATCCGAGAAGAAGTAACGACACCGTAAGGCGCGGCACGAGAGCGGGCCAATCGAATGTCTCTCGGAGCATGACGACGCCATGCAGTGCCGCGTACCCGAATGCGACGTATGCCAGTGACCACTCGGCGATCTTGTGCCGCTTGATACGTGCCCAGAGCGCGGATGAGGTCGCCGTTTGCGGTATAGACGATGTGCCCGGCGAGTTCGAACTCGAATCCGCGGTCGCACTCAGACCGTTGCCGATTGGCGGCGTCGGCGTCGATTGCCCTGTCCCTGGGTCGGACACGCTACCCTGCCCTAGGCTGCTCGATGACCAATGCGGTTTCAGTATAGCCCAGGGCGAAAAACGGGGCTTAAAGCCCCTCAAATAAGGCCGTCAGGCCGTACTGTCAGTGACCGTCAACTCGGGGCCAGGAAGTCGGCCGTCTGGGTGGCAGAGTCCACCGCTATGGACCTGATGCTCCACGCGCGGCAAATGGCGCCGTCCATTCAACGACGACCCCAGCCGAACGGCCGTCACTGACCGCTGTCGGGCACACAGTTGAAGGGGGCGAAGGGCTCCTCATGCCGCCCAAAGCTGCAAAATAAGGCGGATCGCAGGGACCCGCCTTCGAAGAACGGAGCCAGCGGAGGACAAGTGCTCCGTGTTTTCCTACCGCTACATGCCAGGCCGCCGAATGCACTACGCAAGATCGGAGGCCGCGAGCGCGCGCCACAGCGACATCCCGCCGATCAGGTCCTACAAACCGCTGGTAGCCACTACATACACTTCTCAGAACTTGGCTCGTACGCCGACCCGCCAGACTCGGCCGAATGTGTCGTATAGCGCGTTGTCGAAGGGAGTCTCGTAGGTACTCGTTCCATTACCACCGCTCGTGGTTCCGGTACCGGTGAAAACGAGCGGCGGCTTCTTATCCAGCGCGTTGTCAATAGCGGCGTACACCTGGAAATGTCCATTGATCTGATACGATCCACGCAGATCAAAGTAAATATAGGCGGGGATCTCGTTATCGTCGATGTTGACGCCGTCTTGCCAGGTGCTGTTGAGCACCCACTCGCCCCACCAGCGCTCGGCCACTGCATACAGCCACGGCCCCTGCGTATAGGTCTCATTCATATTGGCGTGGAATTTAGGCACTCCAGATAGGCCGCAAGGTTGGGCGTTGACGCCGACGCTGCCGAAGCAGTCGGATAAAGTGCCGAGGTTATTCTCGCGGCCTTCCCAAACGTCGGTGCCCTGAATGTTGAAGCCGAATGCCCCGGGACCAACCGCAATCCGATAATCTAAACTGAAGTCGATGCCTGACTCCGTCAACCAGTTCAAGTTTCCTGGAATCGAGAGAACCGCCGAAAGTTCAGGCAATCCCTTCGGACCGATCGGTCCGTTGAATTGGACAAACTGACAGTAGACCGAATTCCCGGCGGCGCACTGACTCAAAATGAGTCCTAAACTCGGGCTCGCAATTAGTCCCTTCATGCGGATGTACCACCAGTCGATCGAGGCGCTAAGGCCGGTGACCGGCGTGAACACCAATCCCATCGTACGGGTTTCGCTGTCCTCGGGCTTGAGCTTCGGATTACCTTCGGCGATATTGAATATATTGACTGACACGCCGTTCCGGAAATCGTTTTCGGTTTCGCCAACGGGGGTACCCTGATTGAATAGCTGGTTTAACTGGGGCGCGCGGATATCGTAGGAATACGATGCGCGCAACCGCAGCATATTAGTCAAATCGCTGACTACACCAAACTTGTAGGTCTGCACGAAGCCGCTGGTGCTGTAATCGGTGCCGCGGTAGGCAGCGTCGAAGCTCAGGCTCTTCAATACCTGATCTTTGAGGATCGGCGCGTTGACCTCCGCGAAGCCTTCCTTGGTCGAGTAACTACCCCAGAAATACGGGAAGTCTCCGAATTGAAACTCCTTTAGGACGGCGGCCTGATAGGTCGATACGTCAACTGACTCCTCTCGACGATAGTCAAAACCTAGCGCGGCCGCGACTTGCCCCGCAGGGAGGCCGAACGGCAATTGGCCATGCAGAGAGGCCTCCGCCGCATTCTCTGTGTTCGTCTGCTCGTGCGTATCCAGGCCCGCACGCGAATCGGCCTGGATGTAGTTGATCGCAGCCTGTGAGGCAATTCCAGGTCCGCTACCGAATATATTGAGAGGAGCGCAGTTCGACGTTTCTCCCTTTGCACCGACCGGCAAAAGATTCGAAAGACAGGTCGTGCTGCCTACGGGAAGGCCGAGCGGATTCGGATAGGCTGCGGCCGTATACACCTGTGTATAGTTGCCAACCGTGACCGCATTGATCGCATTAGCGAACGCAGCTTCGTCGACGATATTCAAGGTGAAGATGTGGTTGTAGGACTCGCCGTGATCGAAATAGGTGTTCCAGATCCAGTTCTGTCCAAACGAGCCGTCGAAGCTAGCCACAAAACGATTGAATTCGCGGTCCGCCACGACAACCGGGATGCCGACGGTATCGATCTCTGAGTTCAGGTCGTTGTTGACGCCCGTTATCGGATTCGTGTTCTCCGTGCCCATCTGCAGAGCGCTGATGCCGTTGGCATTCATCGTCGCCTGAACCGAGGCCGGGATAAAAGGGTTGCCGGAGTAAATCTTGAGGTTGGCGTAATGGTCGTCGCTGTAGCTGTTATTCTCGACCTGGTCCCAGCTGTAATCGTACTGGAGCGACGCCTTGACCTTGTCAGTGATCTGAAAGCTGGCGAGGAGTAAACCATTATATTTCGTTAAAGGAATGGCATCCTCGTCGAGGTCGCTATTAGTGAAATTCTGCGTCCCACCCCAGCTCCAAGCTCCCGCCTCCGTTATACCCTTATTGAAGATCAGCGGCGTTGCATTCGGGCCCTCGAAGTACGTATTGATCAGGGTGCCACCAGTCGCCTGGGTATTCGTGAGCTTACCGGCTGCGTTGTACGTTCCGGTGATGATGCCGCCAGGCGTTGCGTTGTAGTCACTCACCCCGCTCGCATGCACGTAGATGGGTCCACCCGCGCACGTATTGGTCAGGTACCCCGTCGGGCAGATTGGATCGGGCATCAGCCTCTGCTCCGCGAATCCCTCGGTCTCGTCGGAGAAGAACGGCTTCGGTTCACTCAGATAGGTACCGCCGAACTCTATATGGCCCCGGTTATCATCGAACCCGGTGCCTAGTGTGAGATCAACCTTTCGCTGTGGATGCTGATTCTTCCAGTTGTCGCTGTCCTCCACGTCAACCCGGACGCCGTTGAAATTCTTATTGATAACGAGGTTGATGACACCGGCTACGGCGTCGGATCCCCACGCGGCTGAGGCGCCGCCCGTGACCACGTCGACGCGCTCTACGAGCGCCTGAGGAACTTCCGAGAGATCCACGCCGCCGGTGAAGTAGGCTTGGACGACACGCTGGCCGTCGAACAGCACCAGCGTGCGCGAGGTCCCGAGGTTGCGCAGGTTGACCAGGTCAAGACCTTCGCTACCGTTGGTAATGTTGTCCTGCATGATGCTTGGGCCGATACCTGGGCCAAACTGCGGCAGCTTGTCGATGACGTCGGAAAGATCGGTCCGTGCGTCGGTCTGTAGCTGCTGCAAGCCGATTACGCTAACCGGCGTCGGGGCCTGATAGCCGGCGATGTCGATGCGCGAGGAGCTGACCGTCACCTCCTCGAGCCCGCTACCTGGAGCCGTCGCCGCACCCTCCGTGGCGGGGGCGGTGCCGGATTCAGTCTGAGCCGAGACGTGAACCGAGAACACCAACCCAATGATCCAAAGCAACGGCAAGGTGCCGAGTCTCAGCTGCCTCATATTTTTCTCCTTGTCACAGGTCGTCGGGCCGCCTTTCGACGTTAGATTGAATCGCCTGTCTTACGTCGACTTTTTCTTTGGATTGAACAATTATTTCTTTAGGATCCTTCCCCTCAGCGCAATCCCATGAATAGCCAGTTCGGGGTGATCATGACGTTCTTGCGGTCCTAGCGCCGGCCCTGACTTCAAAGAGCGCCTTCATCAACAAGTGCTCCCGCAGCATCTAGCCGGTAGCGTCGAGCGCCACGCCCCCCAAGTGGTCCAGCCGGTTGAGTCAACGCGCGAGCTGCAGATCGTTCATCGAATCGAGCAGTCACTTGATGCGCGGATCGTCGGCACGCTCGAGCACCCCAGGCCACGAGCACACGGGTAGTCATTGCTTTCCTATTTGTCGGCATCCGTCAATGGAGCTGAGTCTAGGGAGCTGCTGCAGTCCCTTTTTTTGGCGGCTCCACCAACTCCTCGCGCACGGCCGGGGCGGCGGCCGCGCGTGGTCAGACCGCTTGAGCGCCGTAAGGCCTCGTGGATCTCTTGATCAAGCTGTAATCACTAACCTGCTCGACATTTCACTATTTGCAATATTTGTCAGACCAATGTTACGTTCTTTCTGCGGCAGCGGAGGGATCCGCCGTATGACACTGGTTGTGGGGCCAGGCTTAGAAGCCGAAGAATTCGTTGCTCCAAGAATGGAGGACGGAGCGGCTCGGCCGAAGAACTGGTTTATCGGCTCATTCGAGGAGCGATATAGGTCTTACCGGCCAAGTGTCGAATTTTACCGGCGCAATCCTACTGATCGCTACGATGCCTACAGGGTATCACCGGGATTCGTGATGCTGGTTGTGGACGCCGATAGCCCGCGTCAATTCGAGCGGCGTCGATCGGGGCACGACATAGTCGAATTTCACTTTCGACATTCAGGAACATTGGTGCTGGTGGGCGCGTGGGGAGAGCTCCGAGTTCCCGATTCGTCCAACCTGATTTGGTATCAGCCAAACTGCTGCAGCGATGTCGCTGAGCGAGTGGAGAGCTGTGCAAGGCAGACTTGGGTCAGCTTGTATTGCGATCGCGAGTGGTTGTGCGGGCACGCTGGACGATACGCTACTAAACTTCTCGACTCTTTAGCCGAAGGTGGCGGTTGCCGGGGTAGCCTCGGTGCTCCGTGGTTCATAGAACAACCGCAGTGCTATAGCATCGCTGATATCACGAATCGGCTGCTCCAAACGCGCGGCGATGGGGCGCTTGATTGGCTTTACTGCATCACTAAGGCGACCGAACTTCTCTACGTCACACTGAAGCTGGCGCTGTCAGCTCGAGGGAGCAATCTCACCAGGCGACACGTGAGCGAGGCCGATCAACGCGCACTGCTACGAGCACGCGAATTACTGAAGGCTCAGTTCGCCACCCCTCCACAATTGACATCCCTGGCGCGCCAAGTCGGGCTCAATCCGAGCAAGCTCTGTACTCTATTCCAGGACCGTTTTGGCGAGTCTTTATTCGACTTTGTCCGGCGCCAGCGTCTGGAGCACGCCCAGGAGTTGCTGACCCGCTCCGGCCTGCAGATCCGTCAAATCGCTACCGCAGTCGGATATCGGCACCATAGCACCTTCACGGCGGCTTTTACGCGGCACTTTGGACTCGCACCTAAGCGCGCACAGCGCAGTATGTACGATCCAGCTGTGCGGCCGACATTCGGTGCTGGATCCTGAGGTGCTTCTGAATCGCGGGTACTTGGGCGGATTACTTGGGCGGATGTGCAAGATGGCGGAGATGCTTCTGCCCTTAGAGCCCCTGGCCCTCGCGAGGCGAGACCGGATCGAGTCCAGCTGACCGTGAAGAGCGGCGCGACTTCGGGATAAAAATCCTGGTCACTTCGCGAACACTGACGCGGCAATTGCGCCGACAGGCGTACTTGGCCATGATTATCTCTTCAGCGTGACCCACATAAGATCGAACGGCGCCGTACCAACGTTTCCTGATTGGTGATATTCACTGGGGGGAATTGCCGGTTCCATGCCGATCCCGAGTGATGCGGCGAATGAACCAACTCCTGATGAACCCGCTCCCCGCCGTCGCCCTGCACGCTCCGAAACCGAATCCTTGCCCGCTTGCAGCACATCCCAAATAGCACCATCCCGGTGAATGTGGATATAAAGCTGATTCCCAGGGTGGTAGTGAGGACCTTCCCACTCACCGGGCCACACCACAAAACGCTGCACCACGACCTTATCGTTTTCAACCAATATCAGACCCGGAATATTGGGGTACACCAGGCGGTAGTTCTTCATCCGGGCAATGTCTTCGGCTGAGGCGGTATGAGGCTTCAGCGTCACCCAAAGAAGCTCGATCGGCGTCATACCAGCATTGATCTCACCGTCGTCATTCTCTTGCCGCTCGATCCACCCGACGGTTCCCGCCGTCTGTTTCAACAGTTTGGTCGGATCATCGTGTAGCTGCCATACGCCATCGTTCATTTGCACCCACAGCTGGTTTCCGATTGCCGTGTGCCGCCCTACCCACGCGCCCGGAGGAATGACAAATCTCTGGACCACCAGCCGGTCATTGTTCAATACGGTTTGACCGCGAAAATTGGCGTAGGTAGGGATATCGACGTCTGCTGTATCTTGCGCTGCGGCCTCGGTTGACATACCGGCGTCTGGCGCCCTTTGTGAGGGCGCTTGTGCAGCATCGACAACCATACCGAGTAGCGCAAGAGTGGCGCAAAAGCCAACCAGGAGCTCGCGTGCCTTCATTTTCTCCCCCTTGGTTCCATTCAGGGACCTATAGTAACCAGTAGGTTCCGCAAGGTCCCGCGTTTCTATTCTCGGTGCAGTCGCTCAATAGCCTCAACCCGAATGCCAGCGCCGAAGCGGGTGGCGGCTCAGCGCCGGGAGGCCACGGCCACCACTGCCTTTTGCGTGCGGGCGAGCGCCTTGGCGCGCCGGCGGGCGACGCTGAGCCGATCGAGGTAAAGATACACCACTGGCGTGGTGAACAGCGTCAAGCTTTGGCTGAGGAGCAGGCCACCGACCACGGTCACACCGAGCGGCTGGCGCAGCTCTGACCCGGCGCCGCGTCCCAACGCCAGCGGCAGCGCGCCGAGCAGAGCCGCCATGGTCGTCATCATGATCGGACGAAAGCGCAGCAGACACGCCTTGCGAATCGCCTCCTCGGGAGACAAGCCCTCCTCGCGTTCGGCCGAGATCGCAAAGTCAACCATCATGATGCCGTTCTTTTTTACGATACCGATCAGCAACAAAATGCCCACGAGCGCGATCACCGACAAGTCGTAGTGGAACAACATCAGCACCAACAACGCGCCCACGCCCGCCGAGGGTAGTGTCGACAGAATGGTCAGTGGATGGATGTAGCTCTCGTACAGCATGCCGAGCACGATATACACCACCACCAGCGCGGCCAAGATCAAATAGGGCTCGGATTCGAGCGACGCCTTAAAGGCCTGCGCCGTACCTTGGAAGTTGGCGGTAATCGTCCCGGGCATCCCCATGCTCGTGGTCGTGCGCTCGATGGCGTCTACCGCATCGCCCAGCGCCACACCGGGGCCCAGATTGAACGACAGGGTAACCGCCGGAAACTGGTCCTGGTGATTGATCGACAGCGTCGTGACATGCTGCTTGTCGTAGTGCACGAAGGTCGACAACGGCACCATCCTGTTGGTGACCGGCGAGGTGATGTACAGCTTCTGTAGCGTCGCGGGGTCGCCTTGCTGATCCGGCGGGACCTCCAGAATGACATGGTAGCTGTTCAGCTGCGTGAAATACTGCGTAACTTCGTTCTGCCCAAAGGCGTCGTAGAGTGTCTGATCGATCAGCGATGGCTGTATGCCGAATCGGGCCGCCTGGTCGCGATCGATGCTGATCGTCAGCATCTTGGCTGCGCTCTGCTGATCGCTCGCTACGTCGCGCAGCTGTGGCAGCTTTTGCAGGGCGGCCAACAGTCTGGGCGCCCAGCTGTACAGCTCGCGCAGATCGATGTCCTCCAGTGTGTATTGATATTGCGTCTTTGCTAACCGGGCGCCGACGTTTAGGTTCTGATGGGACTGCAGGAAGAGCATCGCTCCAGGCACTTTGGCGAACTCGCCTCGCAGCCGCGCCAGTACCTGATCAGCGGTGACGTTGCGCTGATCGCGCGGCTTGAGGGACAGCCACACGATGGAATTGTTGAACGGCCGTCCACCGCCAACGACCGCCTCATAGCCCACGACGGCCGAATCGTGTTCGATCACGTCGGTGATCCGGTGCAAGCGGCCCACCATCTCATCGAACGAAACCGCCTGCGGAGCGTCCGATAGCCCTGCCAGATCGCCGGTGTCTTGCTGCGGGAAGAAGCCTTTGGAGATCACCGCATACAGCACCACCGTCGTCGCTACTGTGACAAAGAAGGTCCACAGTGTGGCGCGTTGATGGCGCAGCACGGCGTCCAGGCCGCGCGTATAAGCACCGATCAGGCGGTTGAAAAGGCCCTCGATGAAGACATAGAGCTTGCCGTGCTTGACCTTCTTTTCGTTGCGCAGAAACTGCGCGCACATTGTCGGCGATAGAGTCAGCGCAGCAAACGCCGACACTGCAATCGTCATCGTAACGGTAATGGCAAACTCGCGGAACAGCCGCCCGACGACGCCGCCCATGAGCAAGAGCGGTATGAATACCGCAACCAGCGAGATGCTGATCGACAGGATGGTGAAGCCGACCTCGCGTGCACCCTTCAACGTCGCCTGCAGTGGCGAGAGGCCCGACTCGATGTGTCGGTAAATGTTCTCGAGCATGACGATGGCGTCATCGACCACAAATCCCACCGCAATGGTCAGTGCCATCAGCGACAAGTTATCGAGGGTATAGCCGAATACGTACATCAGCGCCGCGGTGCCCAGCAGCGCCAGCGGCACAGTCGCGCCGGGGATGATGGTGGCCCACGCGTTGCGCAGGAACAGGAAGATAACCATCACCACCAGGCACACGGTCAACATCAGGGTGAATTCGACATCGTGCAACGAGGCCCGGATGGTCTCGACGCGATCGCCAATCTGAATGACACTGATGGAGCGCGGGATCGATTGCCGGGCCTTGGGCAGTAGCTCTTTGACTCTCTCCGCAGTAGCGATGTCATTTGCGCCGGGCTGCTTGAAGACGTACAGCTGGATGCTGGGCCGGCTATGTTGCCAGCCACTCACCCATCCCCAGCCGCCCGTCTGGGTGTTCTCGGGTGCGTCGATGGCTGTACCGATGTCGCGGATGCGCACGGGCGCACCATTACGATAGGCCACGACTACGTCATTCCATGGCGCGGCCCTGTCCAGCTGGTCGTTGTCGTAGATCGTCAAGCTCTCATGCGGACCGTTGATCGAGCCCTTGGGGGCATCCACGGTTGCGATGCTGATCACATTGGCGACATCCTGCAGCTGGATGCCGAGGGCGGCGATCTTCCCTGGGTCGATCTGCACGCGCACTGCCGGTTTCTGCTGCCCGCCGACGTTGACGAACGCGACGCCAGGAATGCGTGAGATCTGCTGCGCCAGCACATTCTCCGCGTAGTCATCGACCGTGGTGAGCGGCAGTACGTCGGAGTACACCGTCAGCCACACGACCGGGTCGTCGGCTGGATTGGCCTTCTTATAGGTCGGCGGAGAGGGGAGGTCCTTTGGCAGCTGGCCTCCGGCCGCAACGATTGCCTGCTCCACATCCTCGGCGGCTGCATCGATGTTGCGGTTCAGATCGAACTGCAGTGCGATCTGCGTCTGACCCAGCACGCTCGAGGAGGTCAGTTGCGACACACCTGAGATCTGCGCGAACTGATACTCCAGCGGCTGTGCCACCGAGGCCGCCATGGTCTCCGGGCTCGCCCCGGGCAGCTTCGCGCTGACCTGAATCGTCGGGAATTCCACCTGTGGCAGCGGTGCCACGGGCAGCAGCGGCCAGCACACGATACCGACCAACAAGAGACCACCCATCAGCAGCGAGGTCGCGATCGGCCGGCGGACGAATGGTTCGGAGATGCTCATGAAAAGTGGAGTCGCGCCTGGGCTTGAGACGAAACCGGGACCATCGCGTACGCTCGCCGATGTCGAGCCCGGCAGTCACGGCGGTAATTCCCCGTTCAGCTCCCCGATTTGTCGCAGCCGCGCCTCCACCTCTCAGGAATCGCCGACGATACGATGCTCAGGATGCCGCGAGGCATTTCGCTTGGCAAATGGCCGCGCTTGCATATGGCTACACTACCGAACGCGTTTCGAGCAAGTTGACGAGCCCCGCGTGGCTGGCGAACTGGTCTGACCATCTCTCGCGCGTGGCTGCAGCAAGATGCACCCGATCGCCGCGCTGTTGAACTACTATCACCCCCGGGGCAGCGCCGCGAGCAATCAGGGGATCTCAATCGCCAATTTGGGGCGTTCACTTGGAAACCAGATAAGAGTTGCAACATGGACAAGCCTGATCACGAACTCGGCATGGACAGCGAAATCACCCGGCGGGACTTCCTGGATGGCGTGGCATTGGCCATCGGCGGAACGATGGCCTCTACGCTGCCAGGCTTGGCCGTCGGGCAGACGGCGCTCCCGGACGCGGATGGCTCTGCCGAGGTCACCGCCGCTGATTACCCGCCCATGAGAACAGGGATGCGCGGGCAAAACCCGGAAGCGCTGAATGCGGGGCATGCCGTCCGCGACGGCAAGGTGGTCGGACCACCGGTCGACACGGGCGAAGCCTACGACCTGGTTGTGGTAGGTGCGGGCATGTCCGGGCTGGCTGCCGCCTATTTCTTTCGCAAGAACATCCCACACTCGAAGGTGTTGGTGATTGATGCTTGCGACGATCTCGGTGGACATGCCCGGCGCAACGAATTCATGGTGGACGGTAGACGGCTGATTGCGGGCGGCGGCACCGGTGCCCTCTGGCGTCCGAATACTTTTCCGCCCGAAGCACAGGAGCTGATGCGCGATATCGGCATTGACCGCCCGCACTACTACGAAGAGATTGCGCACAATCCGAATGCACCGAGAGATATGGGCCTGCGGCCTGCGATGTTCTTCTCCAGGGAATCCTTTGGTGCGGACCGTCTCGTGTCGAACGCACCGCCCGGAATGGGCGGCGGAAATCTCGTCGAAGATCTTGCCATCGGTGCGGCTGGTCTCCCGACTCGTCGCGACGAGCTAGCCGAGTTTCTCGAGAGGACGCCTTTTTCGAAGGGCGCCAAAGCGGGCTTGTTGCAACTCTACACCGATCAGAGCGACTACATGCCTGGGGTCGCGTACCAAGAGAAAGTCCGGCAGCTCCGCAAGATCAGCTACATCGATTTTCTGAGTAAGGTTGCCAAGATCCATCCCGACGCGGTCGCTTATGTCCTCTCGACGACCATCGACACCAATCAGGCTGCCGGTTGGGACACATTCAGCGCCTGGTATGCCTGGCGGCGCGGAGCTCCCGGGTTCGCCGGGATGGGGCCTCCGCCGTCCCAGCAGATCTCTAATTTGGTCGGGGATCCGGGGGGAAACATCCGCTGGCCCGACAACGCGGCCAACGCGGCGCGGCTCCTGGTCCGATGGCTGATACCTGCCGCGTTGCCGGGCAGCACCATGGATGATTCGGTTCTGCAAAGGATCCGTTACTCTGCATTGGACGTTGCGCGCAACGATGTGCGCATCCGCCTTTCCAGTACGGCGATCCGCGCCAAACACCTCGGCGATCCTTTGACCGCAAAGGCAGTTGAGGTCACTTACTTACGTGACGGCACCCCTTACAACGTACGTGCGCGCGCCGTGGTGATGGCGTGCTTCAACGCCATCGTGCCGTATCTATGCCCGGAACTGCCGCAGGAGCAGAAGGCCGCCTTGCATATGGCGGTGCGCAAGCCGCTGGTGCTGATCAATGTGGCCCTTCGTAATTGGCGTGCATTCCAGAAGCTGGGCGTCTCCAGTATCCACTGCCCGGGCATGTTCTATACGTCTATCGGACTTGCGATCGCACCCGAGGTGGGCGGTTATCGTAATCCGACCTCGCCAGACGAGCCCATTGTCGTTCGGATGGGACTCACCAATGCGATTCTAGAGAAGCCGGGGTCGGGGTTACCGCCGCGCGAACAATGGAAGGCCTCCCGTGCGGCACTGCAAGCGATCAGCTTCGAGACCTTCGAGCGCAACATTCGCTCGCAGCTGGATCGGGTGCTTGGACCGGGCGGCTTCGATGCGCAGCGCGATGTCGCAGGCATTGTCGTCAACCGCTGGGGTCATGCTTATGCCACCGGTTCGAATGAACTGTATGATCCCATCGATTACTCCCACCGCACCGATGCTTGGTGGATCGTGGGGCGACAGCGCTTCGGGCGAATCGCGATCTCGAACTCGGATGCGGGTGCCACTTCGCTTACCAATGCCGCCTGGCAGCAGAGCCACCGCGCCGTGAACGAAATCATCACCAACATTGTGCGACCGGTGTTCGATTTCGAATGGTCCGAACGCGACACCGACGGCATGCCTGGCGACTTTCCGGACAACTTTGCCGATCCCTAGATTGTGAAGGGCGCGAGGCAGGAACGGCCACCAGAAATCCATGACCGAACCGAGTCGAGCCAAGCAAATCGAGGCGACCCTGATCCCAGGTGACGGGATTGGGCCAGAGATCGTCGAAGGCGTGCGCAGCGTGCTCGAGACATTGGGTTCACCTTTCCTTTGGGTGGAGCGAGCCGCAGGGATGGCGGCGATCGCGACATACGGCGACCCTTTGCCCGAGGAGACGCTCGCGAGCATCCGGCGCACCAAGCTCGCATTGAAGGGCCCCCTTACGACACCCGTGGGCGAAGGTTTCCGGTCAGTCAATGTACGCCTGCGGGAAGAATTTGAGCTCTATGCCAACGTTCGGCCAGTCCGCTCATTGGTTCCGGGTCAGCGATACGACAACATCGATCTGGTGCTGATCCGTGAGAACCTCGAAGGATTGTACGTCGGCTTCGAGCACTACGTCCCAATTGGCGACGATCCGCATGCAGTCGCGATTGCCTCGGGGATCAATACCCGCGCCGGTGCACGCAGAATCCTTCGCTTTGCCTTCGACTACGCGCTGCGCTACGGACGCAGGAAGGTGACCGTGGTACACAAGGCTAATGTACTCAAGGCGCTGAGCGGAGTTTTTCTCACGACTGGACTGGAGATAGCCAAGGAGTATGCCGGACGGATCGAGGTCGATCAGCGCATCGTTGACGCCTGCGCCATGCAACTGGTCATCAACCCATGGCAGTTCGATGTGATCGTCACGACGAACCTGTTCGGTGACATCCTGTCCGACGAAATGGCCGGTCTGGTTGGGGGACTCGGATTAGCACCTGGCGCCAATATCGGCGAACGCGCGGCGATTTTCGAAGCGGTACATGGATCGGCTCCAGACATTGCCGGCAGGGGAATCGCAAATCCTATATCGCTGCTACTCGCCGCAGCGCTGATGCTCGAGCACGTCGGGCAGGAACAATTAGCGGATCGATTACGCGCCGCGCTACACGCCACGATCCAGCAGGATCATCTAACGACGCCTGATCTTGGCGGCAGCGCTTCCACGCGCCAGGTCATCGCCGCGCTTGTTCGACGGCTGAAAACGACCGCCTGACAATCCTGCTGATAGCCGCAGTGCTTCTGATCTAAATTGGTCCGATTCGGCTCGCCGTTTCCATAGCGCACTGCCCGTCGCGCACCACCGATTCTATGGCTGCGCGTCATGCTCAGTGATGACTTCCTTTGCCAATCGGAACGCCTCGACGCCGGCCGCTATACCGCAATAGATCGCGAGCTGCAGCAGAGCTTCGCGGATCTCATCCTTGGTTACCCCGTTGCGCATTTGGTCTTTCCGTCGTCGACGAGGCTGCAAATCCGGGGGCACTCGACGCTCCCACCCGGTCTCGCCACCATCGAGCGCCGACGGGATGACACGTGTATTCGCGCGATCACCTTCGGCGGCTCGTGAAAGAGGCCAAATTTCCGAAGTCTTTCCCCTGGGCGCGGCACGCATATTGACGCTTAATACAAAGGGCGTACATTAACATCGGCGTGAAGGATTTCTTCTGGGCTCAAGGGGAAAATGATGGATCCGAAACCAAGCAGCCGCAGGGAGCTCTTAAAGGGTGCCGCGCTGGCAGTGGGAACGGTAGCCGCCGGCGCGTCAGTCAGTAAGATCGCGTTCGCCCAAACCCCGGCATCGGGTCCGGCAACGGCACCTCCGTCCTACGCGGCGAACGAAGCGCCGATGGTCGCGGCCAGCGACGATGTGATCGCCTACGGTGTGCGCTCTCATTACGTGACGTCGAAGCGCATACCGGCGCTCGGCCGGCCCTCACCCGACGACTTTGGGTTGGAGTTCCACGTAGCGACGCCGTTGCAGGATTCTGTTGGCACGATCCAGGCATCGTCGCTCCACTACGCGGCGACGACCAAGGGCTCCTTCATCCCGGACATCGATCCCGCGCGGCACACTCTGATGATCGATGGCCTGGTGGGCCGGCCTCGGATTTTCACCATGGCCGACTTGAAGCGTTTCCCGTCAGTCACCCAGTTTCATTTCATCGAGTGTGCGGGAAACAACCACAGTGCGGCTGACAGGACCGTGCAGGAATCGCACGGGCTGACCAGCAACGCCGAATGGACCGGGGTGCTCCTTTCAACCCTGCTCGAGGAGTGCGGCCTGCAACACGAAGCGACATGGTTCGTTGCTGAAGGCGCCGAGGAAGTGAAGGGCGCATCGACCATGCCCATCAACAAAGCGATGACCGACGTCATCGTGGCCTACGGTATGAACGGCGAGCCCTTGCGGCCACAGCAAGGGTTCCCGGTGCGCCTCATCGTCCCCGGCTTCGAGGGTATCTTCAACACCAAGTGGCTGCGCCACATCAAAGCCGTCGACCAGTATCAGCTCAACATGAACGACTTCGGGCATCTACAACGGAGTCCGGTTAACGCTGCGCTCGGCTACCAGATCGGACCCAAGTCGGTGATCACGTACCCCTCCGGCGGACAGAAACTGCCCGAACCCGGATGGTACGAGATCACAGGGCTGGCCTGGTCCGGCGGCGGCGCCGTTCGTAAGGTCGAGGTATCCACGGACGACGGGAGGTCGTGGAAAGACGCCAAGCTCAAGGGGACTCCGCACCCTATGGCGCACACCCGCTTCGGCTATATGTGGAACTGGGATGGGGGCGAGCACGTGATTCTTTCGCGCACCACCGACGCGATCGGGCAAGTTCAACCGACTCGCGAGGAGGTCGCCAAGGCTTTGGGCGTGCCTTACACTCCAAAGTTCAGAGTACCTGGAACAAACAACACCATTATGCCGTGGAGGATCGCCAGGGACGGAAGTGTGACTAATGGGCTCGCTTAGGATCGTCCCGATCTTGCTGCTCCTGGCAAGCCCCGCGCTCGCGCAGACATATGGCCTGGGGCGCGCGCCGACCGCAGCTGAACTCGCGCAGGGCATCACGATCAGTCCAACCGGAGTGGGACTTCCTCCGGGCCACGGCACCGCCGCGGAAGGCGCCGTGCTCTATACGCAGAAGCTCTGCGTCGTCTGTCACGGCCCCGCCGGCGTAGGAGGGGTGACGAAGGCACCCAACCTGCAAGCGAAGAAAGGCCCAGGCGTTGACGCCTGGGATCGCGGCGGGGGAGGGGACGGTATACCAGTGAAGGCGCCGGATGCGACGATCGTGTTCGATTTCATCCGTCGCGGCATGCCTCTTGGGAATGAGGGGATTCTCACCCCCGATGAGGTATATTCGCTGACGGCCTACCTGCTCGCCATCAACAAGATAATCCCGGAGGATGAAGTCCTCGACCAAAATAATCTGGCGCAGATCAAGATGCCGATCGGCAATGAGTGGGCCCGAGTGCCTGATTGGAAGCCGAGAGCGCCAAGACTTGCGGGGTACCCCTACTAGCCCCGGATTATTCAGCCGGCGTCTGGCTTGAACTGGCGAGTGTGACGCAAGATAGTGCGCCACACTCGGTGTGTCTGCGGCTCGGTAATCGGTTTTTGCCAAGCCGCGCTTGCAGCATCAATATGGTCTCCCAGTCTTCAGAACACGAGGCTCGCCGATTGCCGCGTAGATATTCGCCTGTTCCGGGAGGACGCCAAATGAAACTGCTTGGAATTGTGCTTGCGCTCGTCTGTTGCGGCGCAAGCGCAGCGAAAGCGGACTGGGAATACACAAAATGGGGCATGACCCCTCAACAGGTGGTCAGCGCCTCGAAGAACCTGACGAGAGTGAGTTCCGATCTCCACCCAGATAGCGACGGCAATGTCACCAAACTGGTCGCGCCATACCAAAGCGGAAAGTTCTCCTTTGAGGCCCAGTTTGGGTTCGACGCGACCGACAGGCTTTCGTCGGTAACACTTGTCTTGAATGATAAATCCGCCGGTATGGATATGGATATGGATATGGGCGCGGATATGAAGAACATGGAGAAAGGGGTATGCCGCGCTCTTCAGGTGAGCGTAAAGAGCGCGCATGGCCCGCCACAAGGTGGCGGCTCGGCCCACATGCAATATAGCATCGAGACTTGGCAGGATCAGAGCAACAAAAATAATGTAACTTACACTGTGCTCAACGGGGTAGGTTGCTATGTTCAATATAGCGCCATCAAGGCGGCCAGAGCACACTGAGGCTTGTAGCATACGTAGGGCGAGCTGCATCGAGGCTCATTTCGGCATGCATGCCGGACGGCGTCTTGCTGACTCACTCGCTGCACCGGCGAAGTGCTCGCTTTGCCAATCGCGGTCACTGCGGTGAATGAGGAGGCCGTGCCGTCCCAACCTTTGCCTGCTTGCTCACCGGGGAGCGGCGTCGTCACCTTTGCCGCCCGGCAAATCGTGGTGGGGGCTGTTTTGCTTCTCTTGACGCTCCTTGTCTTTATGCTCCTTGGCGCTTCACGAGCAGACGCCGAAGCCGGGCATCTCTTGGACCGTCTGACGCCCGAGGTCATGGCCATCGTGTGGCCGGGTGCCGAAAAGCTCGGGCTGGAAGAGGGCAAGCCGCCGGCCGTCGCCGTCTATCGCGATGGCAAGATCGCCGGCTATGTATTCTCCACCCTGGATGTCGTCGATGAGCCCGGCTTTTCCGGCATTCCATTCGATGTGATTGCGGGTGTGGATCTCACCGGCCACATCAGGGGCGCCAAGGTCATCTTCCACCGCGAGCCGCATGTCTATCAGGACGAGATTCGGCAGCCCCAGCTTGACACCTTTCTCGCGCGAACAGCCGGAATGGCGCTGCAAGGCGGGAATTCCGGCGCCCTGCCTCCCGACTATGTCGACGGAGCCACAGTGACCGCGCGCGTGATGCGAGACGCGGTTTTCGATTCTGCCCGACTTGTCCTGATCGGTCGCGGCCTGATCAAGGCGAAGGTTTTGGGGCCCGCTGTCGACGTCGACGGCTTCACACAGATGTCATGGGACGATCTGCTCGCCGAGGGCTCGATCGTCCACAAGGTCATCACCAACAACGACGTCGCCGCTGCTCTTAGCAAAGCCAAGGTTGCGGGCGCGAAGCTTGATGTTCCGCTCTCCGACTCAAATAACACTTATATCGATATTTATACGGGGCTCGCGACGCCGGCTTCCATTGGCAAGAATGTCCTCGGCAGCGAGTACCCGGATTATTTCGGTCCGCGCGGCAAAAGCATGGTCTTTGTCGCCTGGAAGATCTTTGTCGCCTCGAAAGGCCGTTATGATTTTGTCGATGATTTTTTTGTGGGCACGAGCCGGTTCGATCGCCTTCGCGTGGTTCAAGGGAACCAGGCGTACCAATTCACCAACAGCCAATACCAGTGGATCAGCACCGGCGGCCATGACGGCATAAGGGCCCTCGACCATGCGGCGGTTTTCACGCTCCCAGCAAATGCCCGGTTCGATCCGCTGAAGCCATGGCGGCTCGAACTGCTGGTGAACGGCCAGACAACGGCCGGCGCGCCCATTTCGCTTGCCTTCCCCGTTGATTACCAACTTCCTGCCTCACACATACTGAGGCCGCCGGCACCGCCGGCACCAGCCTGGATCAAGGCCTGGGACGACTCTCGAACAAATGTCGTCATCGAGGCAGCGCTGCTCGCGCTTTTGACATTGATCCTCGCCGTTCAAACGAAACTTGCGCAGTCGCGGCGTGCCCATCGGATCGTCCGCAATTCGTTCCTGATTTTTGTCGTGGTCTGGGAAGGGTGGATAGCCGGCGGCCAGCTCTCCATCTTGAATGTCATCAACTACATGGAGGCACCATTTCGTCATTTTGAGTTCGGCTTCTATCTCGCCGAGCCGCTGATGGTAATGATAGTCATATACACGGCAATCTCGCTCGTGCTGCTAGGCCGCGGTGTATTTTGTGGCTGGCTCTGCCCCTTCGGTGCCTTGCAGGAATTGCTTGCGCAGCTTTCGCGCTTCATCGGTCTGCCGCAATGGAATCCGCCTGAATCAGTGCAAAAGTATTTGTGGCTAGGAAAGTATGTCTCGGCGGCGCTCGTCCTCGGCCTCGCCGCGCTCTCGATCGATATGGGGTCGCGCGTCGCGGAGGTGGAACCTTTCAACACCGCCATCACGTCGCATTTCACCCGCGCCTGGCCCTATGTCTTTTACGCCTGCGCGCTACTTACGATTGGCCTCTTCACCGAGCGTGCCTATTGCCGGTTTCTCTGTCCGCTTGGCGGTGTCCTGGCGCTCGCCGACCGATTGCATCTCGTCGATCTGCTGAAGCGGCGTCCCCAATGTGGCAGTCCGTGCCATCTCTGCGAGAATTCCTGTCCGGTGAAGGCGATTTCGGTTACTGGCAAAATCAAGATGGCCGAATGTTTCCAGTGCCTCGATTGCCAGGTGAATTATTTCGACGATCACCGTTGTCCGCCGCTTGCCGCTATCCGTAAACGGGCACAGCGCGCACGATCTCAAACGGCTCGCGTCCCGGCATCGTGATGTCGCCGAGCAGCCGAACAGCGCGGTCGGAGGATTAGAATGCGCCTGAACGGTTTGCCGGCGATGGGGATGCCCCGGGCAATCTGCGACCAAAAACTGCGGTCGCGGCGTGAATTCCTTAAAATCGTCGCGGCTGCCGCTGTGGTGCCCGCGCTCGCCGGAGGTGTTCGCGCACTTGCGCCACGGGGCAAGCTTTATGATTGGCAGCTCGAGGTCATGGGTGCGTTGTCGGAACTGGCGCTCTGGCACGAGGATCCCGTTGTAGCTGGCCGCACTATTGATCAAGTCCGCTCCGAAGTCGCTCGCCTCGACGGCATCTTCAGCCTCTATCGCAACGATAGCGAGATTTCGCGGCTCAATCGCGACGGCTTTCTCGACAACCCGTCATGGGAATTGCGCGATCAGCTCAGAGCGGGCCGCCAGTTCAGCGAACTGAGCTGCGGCGCCTTCGACATCTCGGTGCAGCCGCTCTGGGAGCTTTATGCGGCCCATTTTTGGACCGGCACCGACAAGTCAGCCGACATCGACGCTGCCGCGAGGGGCGTGGCGGAAAGGCTGGTCGATTATCGCCTCATCGACATTGGCCTGCGCCGAATAGCCCTTGGGCGTGCGGGGATGGGTGTCACGCTGAATTCGATCGGCCAGGGTTTTGTCGCCGACCGCATCGCCGACATGCTGCGCGAGCAGGGATTCACACATGTCTACGCCGATCTCGGCGAGACCAGACTGATCGGCGACCATCCTGACGGCAGGCCGTGGCGAATCGGCCTGCGCGACCCGAAGGATCAGGCTCATTTCGGACGAACGCTCGACCTTGAGGATATCGGCCTCGCCGTATCGGGCGGCTACGGTACGCCATTTGAGGAAACGGGGCGCTATAACCATATTTTCGATCCACGCACCGGGCGGTCAGCCGACAAGATGACCGCCATAGCCGTCACCGCTCCAAGTGCGATGATCGCCAACGGGCTGGCGACGTCGATCTATGTCGCAGGACGCGAACATGCGGCAGAAATTCTCGCCGCGTGTCCCGGCGCCAAGGCTGTCATCACGACGGCCGACGATGAATGGCTGGCTTCCCAAGCCGATGGAACCTTTGCAGCGATTTGAATCGGATATATCGAACGTTAGGACCGTCTTGGGCGTGAAAAAACATTTGGGAACAAGTGCAACGAGATCAAGAGTAAGGTCGCCGATGCACAAGAGGCCGCGGTAGCCGGTATCATCTCAGGCGGATGGAACGGGCGACCGGATGGATCGGCGATGCCGGTTCGCCGTTGAGTTTCACCCGGCGACCTCGCTTGCCGCCAGCGGCGCTTCTTGCTAGGGTGCGACCGTCCGGGCCG
>JASHTF010000051.1 GCA_030040715.1 Gammaproteobacteria bacterium
TCGAGATACAAATCGTGGCCGGTGGCCCGATACAGCGGGTGCGGACGCAGACTGATGTTCAGAAGCAGGTCGCCATTACGACCGCCGTTGATGCCCTTGCCGCCCTTGCCCGCCAAGCGCAACCGTTGCCCATCGGACGCGCCCTTGGGGATGCGTGCCTTGAAACTATGGGGCACGCGCTGCAGCTGTCCCTGCTCATCGTATTCGGGCATGTTGAGGTCGAGATCGATCTCGGTGCCGTGGTAGGCGTCCTCGATCGTGATCGGTACCGAGACCTCGAAGTCCTGACCGCGCAGCGACACGCGTGCACCGCGACGCGCTCCGCCCATTCCACCCATTCCCAGATGCGCGAACAGATCCGCGAGATCCATCTGCTCGCCAAACGAGAACTCGCCGCCCTGCTGCTGCCATTGCTGTTGCCAATCCGGCGGCGGATTGAAGTCCTGGCCCGGTTGATGAGCGCCGAGCTGATCATAGGCCGCGCGCTTCTGCGGATCCTTCAGCGTCTGGTACGCCTCGGCGACCTCCTTGAATTTTTCCTCTGCCCCGGGTTCCTTCGAGACGTCGGGGTGGTACTTGTGGGCGAGCTTGCGGTAGGCACGCTTGATCTCGTCCTCGCTGGCCCCGCGCTGCAGGCCCAGAGCGGCGTAGTAGTCCTTATATTTCATGGTGCGCTATATGACTCGCTCGGCTCGCGTCCGGCAGCATAGCTCGAACGGTAAGCAGGGAGGAATGGCAGCGTGCAGGCCGAGTGTGGGGCGCGGGACGCGCGCGCTACGACCACAGTGTACAATCGTCAGCACTCACTCAACGGCCGGGCCCGCGCGTTAGAACAAATTCGGGACCAGCGCGGGATTCGTCGAGCAGTCTGATCCACAGAGGAGGCGGCGTATGGGGAGGCAGCGTATCGGTAGGCTTCGCGGCCAGGTGATCGCGGTAATCGTGGCGGCGGCGCTGGCGGCGTGCGGATCGAACAGTTCCACATCGAGTCCCGCCACCTCAGAGGCGCGTGGGACGCTTTACGAGACCCCACCGGTGCGCGCGGCCTCGCTCGATGCAGCGACGCTGAACGCCGACCTCGCGGCCACCACCTCGGGCGCCGAGCTGCTCCAAGTTACCGGACCCCCGATCTGCGGAGTCGACATTTATTACCTGCAGTTCTGGACCGTAGGGGGTGCCGGCGAGTCGACCTTGGACTCGGGCGCACTGATGGTGCCGACAGGAGCGGCACCGACCTGCTCCGGGCCGCGTCCAATCGTGCTGTACGCACACGCCACTCAGACGAACAAGGCGTTCAATATCGCCAATATCACCGATCCGACCAACACCGAGGGCCCGCTGATTGCAGCGATGTTCGCCGCGCAGGGCTACATCGTGGTGGCGCCGAACTACGCCGGCTATGACATCTCTACGCTCTACTATCACCCGTTCCTGAATGCGACGCAGCAGTCCGACGAGATGATCGACGTTCTGGCGGCGGCTCGTACGGCGCTGCCGGCGACGTTCGCCTCCTCCACCAGCGACAACGGACAGCTTTTGATCACGGGCTACTCGGAGGGCGGCCACGTCGCGATGGCGACGCTACGGGCGATGGAAGCGGCGGGGATGAAGGTCACGGCGGCGGCACCGATGTCCGGACCGTACGCACTCGAGGCGCTGTTCGATGCCGTCATGTTTGGAGACGTTGACCTCGACTCGACGGTGTTCGCTCCGCTGGTGACGACGAGCTACCAGCACGAGTACGGCGATATCTACACCGCGACGTCGGATCTCTACTCCCCGACCTACGCGACCGGCATCGATTCGCTGCTGCCGAGCACGACCCCGATTGCGACTATCTTTGCGCAGGGTCTGCTGCCCGAGACGGCGCTGTTTGACAGCACTACTCCGACCGTCACCGTCCCCGGCGATGGAGCGCTGTCGGCGGCGCTTACGGCCGCGCTCGAGGAGCCGCCAGCGAACAGCAGTCCTGAGGCGCCGATCTTCGACCTGGGATTCGGCTCGCCGGGTCTGCTGAACAACAGCGTGCGTGTGGATTGGGCGCTCGATGCGGCTGCCGATCCGGATGGTGAGGACGCGCCTTTGACGGGCGCGCCAGCCGCACCTACTCTGGCTGCAGCACCACCGGTGTATCCGCTGCGTAACGCCGTCTATTTGAACGACATGCGTAATGGATCCTGGGCGCCGACGGTGCCGACGCTCCTGTGCGGCGGCGATCAGGACCCGACGGTTTACTTCAGCCTCGACACGGACACGATGGTGGCCTTCTGGAGCTCGTTGCCAGCAGGTCTCATCACCAAGCTCGACGTCAGCGCACCGCCCTCCGGATCTTTCGCGGCAGTCCAAACCGGCTTCCAGATGTCACAGACGCAGGAGCTCGCCTTTCTCGAGTCTGCTGCCGGCGGGGGACTGTCAGCGACGGCAGCACAGCAGGAGCTGATCGAGAACTACCACACCAGCGTCGCCCCGTTCTGTGCGCTCGCGGCGCGTGGGTTCTTCCAGAAAGTACTGGCGGAGTAAGCCATGAACTATTTCGCTCTCCGCATGCAGTGCCCTCGGATGGGGCTCTCCCTGCTGGTCGCGAGTGCGCTCGGTCTTGGGCTCACGATCACGCCGCTTGCGGCACGTGCCGACGATCCCGGGCCGAACACGGTGCGCATCGGGCTCTACAGCGTGTTCTATCACGTCAGCGCCGACGCGCTGTCTGGACCGTTCGTGCCCCCCGGGGAGCTCAATCTCGACGTGAAGAATGTCGAGACGCTGTACCTTGCATACGTGCGTGACATCGGGAGTCATGTCAACGCCGAGCTCGCCCTCGGCTGGCCACCCGTGACCGACACGGTCGGACGCGGACCGGCAACGGTCGGCTCGGTGCCGTACAACGGCCAGACTATTTCGACCGCGCGCTGGCTGTCACCCTCGTTGATATTCAATTACCTGTTCCTGCGCCCGGACAGCCTGGTGCGACCGTATTTGGGTGTCGGCGTAAACTTCACGCACTTCTATGACCGCGAATCCACCGCCGCCGGTAACGCCGCTGCGGGCGGGCCCACGCAGCTCAGTCTGCAGAACTCCCTCGGACCGATCGGTACGGTCGGGGTTCGCTTTCGATTACCTGCCGCCTGGAGCGCCTATCTGTCGTACTCGTTCTCGCGCGTGCGCACACACCTCGAGGCAGATACCCTGGGAGAGATCCGCACGACCAACGTGAGCTTTGGACCAGAGGCGCTGGTGGCGGCGGTCGGTTACTCGTTCTAACGACCATGAGGGTTTTTTGAGTCTGGACGCTGCGGCGGCCAGTCCGTAGAATTTCTTCTCCTCAACGCCTGCGCTCTCGTTGCTAACGCAGGTATTCCGAGCAGCGCGCCCGTAGCTCAGTTGGATAGAGTACCTGGCTACGAACCAGGGGGTCGGGGGTTCGAATCCCTCCGGGCGCGCCAATTCAATCAACTACTTGTATGTGCATCGACTCGGCTCCCTGGTGTCGAACCAGGTGGTCGCTGCAATTGATTCAATCGCTTAATTGCAAATCGATGCTCAGATACGTAATCCGCCGCGCCCGCGCAAGTCGAGGAATCCACGAATCCTTCGGTGCCCGACCGTCACGCGACAGATCAATGGACCTTCTCGTCTTGGCGGGACATCTGCAGCTGCATCTCGTGCACGGCGCGCCGATGCGGGACCCAGAACGCGCGAATTTGCCGGACCGCAGGCGCTATCTTCCTGGACCAAATCCTGTGCATCTTTTCTTCGCCCCCTGCCTCAAGTTCTTTCCAACCAGCGCGAGTCCCGAAGAGCAGCAGCGGTTTGAGTAGGTCGGGACGCTGCTGCTTCAAGGGTCTCCAGGCCGTTGTGTCGAGCCGCATTCCCTTGAGAAACCCCGTGCACCATTCATCGACCACTTGAACACGTTTGCCGTCGACCTTGCTCTCATAAAACGTCGGTTTGAACCTATCGGGGGCATGATCGAACTGCAAAGCAATGTCGTTATAGAAGCCCACGACGAGACCGGTAAACTGATTGAGTTCGTTCAAGTCGCGCAATCTCGGTTGCGCTCCACCCCAGACTTTGGGTAGCCATTTCAACGGCGACAGCGTGTTAGGTCCGATCACGATGGCGGTGAGAAACCCTTCGAGCTCAATGATGTCGCAAATACCCTTACCGCGATGAAGCAGCCAATCGGCGAGCGTATCGAAGTCCCGTTGAGAGAATAGAGCTGCAGGGATCATGGCTTTCCAGTGCGCTTGGTTGAGCTCGGGCCCAGCCCGGTCATTTGCTCCAGCTCCTAGGGAAGCTCTGCACAGGCACCCGTGCGAGCGGTATTTAAAGATTCAGCCATGACTTTTGAGCATCAGAGTGGTGTGCTGCGTATTGGGCCGGGCGGCATCAGGCAGTTTGTCGGATCTGCATCGACACCGCTGCTATGCCGGCAACAGGCGGCGCCTAACCATGTACAGGTTGGCCAGAGCAAACATAGCAAACAGGCGTGCAGTGTTCTTCGCCAAGCCGCGGTAGCGCACTTTGGTGAAGCC
The DNA here is from genome assembly GCA_030040715.1 of Gammaproteobacteria bacterium. Classification (GTDB taxonomy): domain Bacteria; phylum Pseudomonadota; class Gammaproteobacteria; order Steroidobacterales; family Steroidobacteraceae; genus FEN-1191. The sequence continues at coordinate 4,533 of JASHTF010000051.1, forward strand.
CCACAGCTGCTTGACGATGCGAAAGGCATGCTCGCCCCGGGCACGAGTCGAGGAGCGCAAGCGGTTCAGCCCCTTCCAATGCTCGCTCAGCTGCTGACCGCGGTTACGACGCCGGTTGACCCGGTAGCGCACTCCGCACTGCCTGGCGGCAAGGCGGTGCATCTCGCTCCAATAGGCCTGATCGCCGTAGAGAACTTTCTCTTTGCCATGCAACAACTTGGGCAGCTGGGTAGAGTCGTGGGCTGCGGCATGGGTGGTCACGAGCGTATGGACCAGGCCATTGAGGTCCGTGCCCACGTGCGCCTTCATGCCAAAGTGCCACTCGCGCTCGTTCTTCTTGCCCTGCTTCATATCAGGGTCGCGTGCCTTTGCCTCGTTCTTGGTCGAGGGCGGCGCATCGATGATCGTCGCATCCACGATCGTGCCGGACCTGAGCATCAGACGCTTGCTCTCCAGCAGGCCGCGCACCAGTGCGAAGATCCGCTCGGTGAGCTTGTGCTGCTCGAGCAGGTGGCGAAAGCGCAGGATCGTCGACTCGTCCGGCACCGCATCATCCTGCAGCTCGATCTGTGCAAAGCGGCGCATCGACTCCGAGTCGTACAGCGAATCCTCCATCCCCGGATCGGACAGGTTAAACCACTGCTGCATGCAGTAGATGCGCAGCATCCGCTCCATCGGCATCGGCTGAGTACCGTTGCCGGCCTTCGGGTAGTGCGGCTCGATCAGTCCCAGAATCTGGCTCCAGGGGATCACTTGGTCCATCTCCGACAAGAAGCGCTCGCGGCGCGTCACCTTGCCCTTCCTGTCGTACGCTACGGAGGCAAACGTGGTCTGCTTCACTGACTCCCTCGCAATCGCTAATGCAACCTGCACTCAGTATCGGTCAAATGAACTGACCTGTGCAGAGCTTCCCTAGGAGCTGCACCGCTCGTCGCGCCTGTCCTCTGCGTACGACCCCGAGCGCCCCTTGGCAGATCTCGCTTAATTTTCGTCTGACTAGTTGTACCAATTTCCGGTCGCGTCCCTCTCATCTCGACGCAGTCCCTCGCTCAAGTAGCACTTCAGGAGAGTCTGGTAACTGGAGAATCCGCGACTCCGTGCGGCCGCCTTTAACGATTCGAGAACATCGGCTGGAATTTTCATCGTGATCGTCGTAGTCGATCGACCCTTTCGCAGGCGCAGGCGCAGATTCTTGTTCAGCATAGCGGCAGCTGGTTCGGCGAGTCCTCATGCCTCAGCAACACGCATGTGTCGAGCGCTTTGCCGCTAAGGCTTAATTGCAACCACCTTTCCATTTTCCCACACATAGATCGGCACGCCATGCATGCGAGCAGTTCGGCGCGCATCCTTGGCGGCACGGCGTAGAGCACGCCCTATCTTCGTTGCAGTCGTCGGCACAGTCTTGCGACTTCGCTTCACCTTCACTCGCTTTTCTCCAGCAGCCTCGGTTCTCGACCAGAATTGTCGTATACGGTCCACACATCCGCCAGCGGGCGGTAGACGCGCGTGAAGTTTGTCCACCCCCGGGCGGAACGGCGGATGACATCCGACTGCGGTACATCGTGGCCACCTTCGCGCACTCTCGCGGCGATGCGTCGGAGCGCAAGGCGTGTTGATTGCAGCTTTAAGTATACGATCTCTATCCGGTATCCCACCCGCTTCCAGGCACGCATACGCCGAACATAGCCCAACCCGCTCAACGTCGTCTCGAACGCAAAATCCACCCGTTCCGATGCCAGACGGTCGATTTCATGCAGCACCAATCGCCCTGCCCTGATCGATGCCAGCTGCGGCCTGAGCGGCGACAGCCCGCTGGCGATGAGGTCCGTGTTCACGAAATGCACCACTCGCTCGTCCTCGGGC
>JASHTF010000052.1 GCA_030040715.1 Gammaproteobacteria bacterium
GCCCGATATTCTCGGAGAAACTCTGGATGATGATGCGCGCGCCCCCGGTGACCTGCCACTTGTCGGTCAGGTGGTAGGTGATCTCACCGTAGAGCGGGGCGAAATCATGGAAGTAGGTATGCGCGTCGTAATAGTAATTGCCGTCCGCCGGCGTGTCCGGCAAATGCATCGACGGCGGTGTGGCGTCGATACTCTGAAGAAAGTCGTCGAAGGTCGGATATGGGCAGGTCACCGCGTTGTAGACGGTACACGCCGGCGTCGGATAACTGCCACTGCCAGGCAGCGCAGTCCACGCGGCGTACCCCGGTACCGTCTCGGTAGTGCCATTGGCGGCATACTGGTAGCTGTACCAGATGCCGGCTACCCAGGTTAACGGCCCCGCGCCGTTGGATACGAGCCTGAGTTCCTCGGTATAGGTGCGCGTCTGATCATTGTTGAACAGCGGCGATACCACACGCGGATAGTTTCCGTACAGCAGAGAATTGATCTCCTCGATCAAGCCGGTCTCGTCGGTAGCGTTGGTGTCGATCTGATTGCTGAAGGAGGTGGTCGAGCTGATGGTGGCAAAGCCCGCGTTCATCGACACATCGAGTGAGGCGAGGTCGGTGTTATTTCGGCCCCACTCGCGCCAGTACAGATTTTGTTCGTAGTTGTATCCTGGCTCTTCATCCGGGAAGGCGCCCGCGAAGGTATATTGGTGCTCGTAGGTGATCGTGGCCTGGGCAGCATCGCTCATCTTCCACAGCCCCGCGAGCCGACCGTACCACTGAGTCGCGTCGTCGGCACCGTCGCGCGGCGCGAAGGTCAGACCGCTGCTCAGGGGATTGGCGGGGTTGGCGAGGACCGGTTGCTGCGTCGGGGTCAGCGCTACCAATGATTCCGCGTTGGTGAAGCCGGCGAGTCCTTCCCAGCCGGCCGTGCCGCGCAGTGCAATCGAATCCGATAACGGCAGGTTGAATACTGTATCGACGCTGCCGTTGGGCTGCTCGGTGTGATAGGTGTCGGAGGCATTGACCGTAACCTGGAACTCGGTCTGCGTCGGATCGGGTTGATTGTGGATCAGCCGCACCGTGCCGCCGACCGCTCCCTGCCCGTACAGCGTGCTCTGCGGGCCACGCAGCACCTCGACCCGGGCCAGATCGGTCATGGTCAGATTCGCCTGGAGTGGCGTGTCATCCGAGTACATCGACACCAGCGGCGCCTCGCCGCCGGGCAGCCCGGAGCTAAAGCCGTTCGGGCTGACGTTGAGACCACGGATGGTGTACTGCGGGAAGGTGTTTCCTCGTAGCCCCGCATTGGGAGCCTGCACGCCCGGAATCATGTTCGCCAGGTCGTTGGCGTTGGTGATGCCTGAGCTCTGCAGGTCGACTCCGGTTATGGCGGAGATGTTGTACGGAATGCTCAGTACGTTTTCGGCACGGCGCGTGGCCGTGACCACGACCTCCTCCAGACCGGCGTTGGAGGCGCTGGACGGCGTGGCGGCGGCGCCTGCCGCAGCCGCAGTGCCCGCGGGTTGGGTAGCGTTGTCGCTGCTGATCTGCGCGAGCACGGCCCCGGCGCGCATCTGCGCCGCCGCCGCCAGGATCGCCGAAACCGCCGCCGAGACGCTGAGGGTCGCGTGCCGCTTCGTGGTCCTCGCGGGTGCATGCTTGGTCGATTTCATCGAGCCTCCCCGTTGTAAAGCTTGGTAAAGCTTGCTGCTGACCGGCGACAGCGGCAGGCTGTGCGCCGCCTGCCTGCGCGCACCACGATCGCAAGCGCAGCCGGCTCGGCCGCGCGTTGCTCGAGGTCGAGCTACCTCAACCTCTCGTGATGCATCGCTGGATCCCGCGGCGCGCGCATTGTTGGTTTACTGAGCGCTCAAATCCCTTTTGCCCGACGGACTTTAGTCCAGCCGTCTCGTCCGCGCAATGGGTTAATCCCGTTCACATCGGATCGGCTGCGCTGACGTATGCGCATCCGCAGCGCGACGCTCGGTGCGGCGCACGACGCTTGCTGGATAGAGTCTGCGCACATCGGCCGCAAACTCAACGTCGCGCCGGCTCGATTTCATCGGCGGCGCCGGGGCGTCGAAAGCAGACGCTACGTTAATCGAATTAATCTGCCCTACCGACCCAACCGGCAGCGGCGTATACTGCCAGCCCTCCGGCCGCCGGAGCGGCGTGTATCCCAGTTCCGGCTGACTGCGGCAACTGCGTGAATCCCAACTGGAGCAAACACTCATGCGGCTTTGGCAGATAGCAGTTGCGACCGCCCTGCCACTGTGTGCTTCGCTTTGGGGGTCGCTGGCGCAGGCGGACGCGGACGTCGGCATCGTGCGCTTGACCCCCGATCAATATCAGCGCGCCATTCACGACATCTTCGGGCCCAACGTCCAAGTAGGCGACAACCAGGTCGAGCCCGGCGTGCGCGAAGACGGCCTGCTCGCCGTCGGCAATCGCAAGCTGACCGTGGGTTCCACGGAATTGGAGCGCGATGAGACGCTCGCGCGCGAGATCGCCGCCCAGGTCGTGGACCCAAACCGCCGGGCGACGCTGCTCGAGTGCCAGCCCAAGTCGGCGCGCGGACCGGACGATGCCTGTGCCGCGCGCTTTCTCGCTCGAGCGGGCCGGCTGCTGTTTCGCCGCCCCTTGAGTGCGGTCGAGCTGCAACGCTACGTGGCCACGCAAGACCGGTTGGCGCAGCAGCGGCAGAGTTTCTATGCTGGATTGGCCGCGGCTCTGGCGCAGATGCTGATCACGCCGGATTTCCTGTTCCGGGTCGAGATCAGTAACCCTGATCCCACTCAGCCCCACACGTTGCAGCTCGATGGCTACTCGCGGGCGACGCGACTGAGCTTTTTTCTCTGGAACAGTGCGCCGGATGGCGAGCTGCTCGATGCCGTGCAGTCGGGCCGGTTGATGTCGCCACGCGGTCTGCAGCAGCAGGTCGATCGGCTGCTGAGCTCGCCGCGGCTCGCAGACGGAATGCGGGCCTTCTTTATCGACATGCTCGGTTTTGGCGGTCTGGACCAGGATCCGGGGTTCGACACCTTGTCCATCGATACCAATCTCTATCCCAACTTCACCCCCAACGTGCGTGCCGATGCGCAGGAGCAGACACTGCGCACCATCGTCGATCAGCTGCTCAATCACAATGCCGACTACCGCGACCTGTTTGTGTCGCGTGACACCTTTCTGACCCCGACGCTCGCGGCGCTGTACGGCGTGCCGCTGCCGCGCGCGCAGGAGCTCGGGGGCGCGGTTCCCTGGGTACCGTACCGGTTTGCACCCGATGCCCCTTACGTCGGCCTGCTCAGTCAGGTCAGTTTTCTCGCGCTGCATTCGCATCCGGGCAGGAGCTCTCCGACCCGACGCGGCAAGGCACTGCGGGAGGTCTTCCTGTGCGAGAAAGTCCCGCCCCCGCCCGGGAACGTCGACTTCAGCCTGGTGCAGAACACCAGCGACCCGCGCTACAAGACGGTGCGTCAGCGTCTGACCGTGCATCGCAGTGCGCCGATGTGCGCCGGCTGTCACAAGATCACCGACCCGATCGGTCTCGCGTTCGAGAACTTCGATACTGCAGGCGAATACCGCAGCACCGAGAACGGCGCTCCGATCGATGCCAGTGGCGAGCTCAACGGCCAGAGTTTCGATGGAGTCGGCCAGCTCGCCGAGATCATCCGCGACGATCCCGCGACCACCTCCTGCCTGATCAACCGCGTGTACGCGTTCGGCACCGAGCGCCAGCCGACACCGCAGGAGCATGCGTGGCTGACGAGCCTTCAGGCCGAGCTCTCCAAGGATGGGGTGCGGTGGCGCGAGCTGGTGCGCCGGGTCACTCTCAACCCCGACTTTTACACCCTGCCGATGAGCTCGGCGCCCCTATCGACCGCCGTGGTGCATTGACTCGGGTGGGCGGCAGTGGATTGCGACCGATGAGGCTCGGAGACCCCAGATGAACGCGATTCGAAAACTCAATCGACGTCAGCTGATGCGCGGCATGCTCGGCGGCAGCGCCGTGACGGTCGCCCTGCCGCTGCTCGAGTGCTTCCTGAACGACAACGGCAGCGCCTACGCCGCGACCGGGGCGGCCCTGCCGCCCTGCTTCGGCACCTGGTTCTTTGGCCTCGGACTGACCCCGGGGCACTGGGTACCGAAGGAAACCGGCAATCGCTACACGCTGCCCGAGCATCTCGGAGCGCTCGCTCCGGTCCAGGCAAAGTTCAACCTGTTCAGCGGCATGCAAGTGTTTCTCGATGGCAAGGCGAATCAGAATCACTATTCGGGTGCGCAGTGTCAGATGACGGGGATGGTGACACGCACCGGCAGCGAATATTCGATCAGCTTCGATCAACTCATCGCCGACGCCATCGGCCAGCGCTGTCGGTTTCGATCGCTCGAAGTGGACTGCTCGGGTGATCGCAAGGCGACCTGGAGCGCGCGCGGCTCGAATGGCATGAACCCCTCGGAAATCTCGCCCCTCGCCCTGTACATGCGTATCTTCGGGCCCGAGTTCCGGGACCCGAATGCCGCGAATTTCGTGCCCGATCCGGACGTGATGCTGCGTCATAGCGTGCTCTCCGGCGTCACGGATCAGCGACAGGACTGGATGCGGAGGATTTCGGCAACCGATCGGACCCGGCTGGATGAGTACTTCTCCTCGGTGCGCGATCTCGAGCAGAAGCTCGGCGTGGAGCTGCAGAAACCGTCGCCGTTGCCGGCCTGCAGTGTCCCACGGCAACCCGTGCGCGCGGTGTCGGAGAATCTCGGCCCGCTGGTCGAGCAGACCGAGAGTACCAATCGATTGTTCGCGCAGCTGCTGGCGCACGCGCTCTCCTGCGGTCAGACGCAGGTGTTCAACGTCACGATGGCCAATTCATTCTCACCGCTGCGTAAGGCGGGCGAGACCACCGGCTACCACCAGCTCACTCACGAGGAGCCGATCGACGCCCAGCTGGGATACCAGCCCAAGTGCAAGTGGTTGGCCGAGCAGCACATGCGGTTCCTGCGCGATTTCCTCCAGACCCTCGACTCGATCAAGGAAGGCGACGGCACGCTGCTCGATCGCACCGTCGTATTCGGCTTCACCGATCACGGCGAGGCGCGGCTGCATTCCATGAAGAATTACCCCATTTTCACGGCCGGCAGCGGCGGCGGTCGCATGCGAACCGGCTACCACCTGGCCGCTCAGGGCGACGCCGTCACGCGCGTTGGGCTGACCATCATGCAAGCGCTCGCTATCCCCAGCAGCGGCAGCTGGGGCACCGAGACCAACCACGTCACCCGTCCGTTCAGCGAGGTACTGGTCTGATGCCCGCACGACCGCGCTCCAGCGCTTCGATTGAAGCACTCATTCCGACCCGCGATCTGATCCTCGATGAGGCCGAGCGGCTGATCGCGCAGAAGGGTGTGCATGGATTCACGCTCAAGGAAATCGTCGAGCCTCTCGGTATTCAGGCGCCCTCGATCTACCGTCACTATCTCAGCAAGGAGGATGTCCTGGTTGCATTGGCGCGACGCTACATCACCCTGCTCGCACAGCAATACAACTATTCGGCGGCCGCGCTCGCGCATCCGACCAGCACGCTGCGGGACTGCATCATCGAATACACGCGCTTCCATATCGCGCATCCTGCCTACGTGCGCCTGGCGCTGGTGGATTTCTCCACGCCGGGTGGTGGCGTCGACTACGTTCGGCTGGCCGCCGCGGGCTCATTTCGGGCCAATGTGTCCAGTGGTCCTCTGGAACCGTATCACCGGCGATTGCGCCGACTGATCGCCGCCGGTCAGAAATTGGGCGAGTTTCGCTTGCTATCGGAATTTGATTTCATTCGTGTCGTCAAGGGATCGCTGATGTTGCGGCTGGTATTTCCCGACGACCTGCTGGCCGAGGCAAACCCCGATCCGGCGGGCGCTCGAGCCGTCGAGATGTGGCTTTGGGACGTGGTCTATCGCTATATCGCGCGCCGTCCACGGGCCCGACGGCGCGCCTGGCAGGCGAGTCGATAGGGCGACGGCGCCGCATCTGGCAGGAGGCCACGTGTCCGTGCTGCAGCGCTCAACTCCGGTCCGGATCGCGATCGTCGCTGCTGGACTTGCGGCGTCGCTTTCGAGCGCAGCGCTCGCGGCCGACGCGAAGCAGCACCGCTTCGGCGAGCTCAAGCCGTCGGCGATCGTTCACCTCGGCAAGACCGCCGACTGGGTCGCAGTCACTGACGATGCCGTTTGGGTCGGTGGTACCGGGCCGCAGGCCGTGTTCAGAATCGATCCGCGCACCAACCGACGGATCGCAACGGTGCGGTTGCCCGGTGAGCCGTGCGCCGGATTGGTCGTCGGCTTCGGCAGTCTTTGGGTTCCGCTCTGTGGGCGAGCTCCCGTGCTGGCGCAGGTGGATCTCAAGTCCAACGCGCTGGTGCACGTATTCCATGTGGGCCCGGTGGAAGCGGAGTCGAGCATCACCGCGAGCGCGGACAGTGTCTGGATGACCGTCGGCAAGGCGGGCTCGCTCGCACGCATCGACCCCGTGAGCGGCGCCGTGCGGCAGACCATCCCCGTTCCGGTCGGCTCCTATAATCCCGTCTATGCCGATGGACGCGTCTGGATCACGGATCCCGCGGGCGGCAAAGTCACCGTCATCGATGCGGCGCGCGGCGAGCGGATCGCAAGCCTTCCGGCCGGCCCGGGTGCGCGCTGGTCGGCGAGCGGCGCCGGGGCCATCTGGGTGCTGAACACTGACGGGTCCCTGACGCGCGTCGACACCGCGACGCGCTCGAGCCAGACTGTCGACCTCGGATTGACGCGCGGAGGCGCCTACATCGGATTTGGTGCAGGGATGCTCTGGACAACGACGATGAAGGTGCCGCTGTCACTGATCGATCCCTCGGGTCCCGCCTTGCGCTGCCGTTGGGTCGGCAAGGGCGGAGACTCGCTCGACGTGGGTCACGGGGCGGTATGGCTGACGAACTACTATGCCGGTACGATCGAGCGCATCCCGGTAGCGGAGATCTTGAGGTACTGCCAGGCATCATGATGCGCACGCTCGGTCGGGGAGATGTCGCGATGAAGACAGCTACTGCAGAGACTGCTAGAGCCCCTGTTGCCGATGCTCATCGGGGGGCAGCGATCGGCGCGGGTGCGGGCGCGATCGCGGCTGCGGCTGCGGCTGGCCTGATGCTGGCCGCAGCCCCGCCAGCGCAGGCAGAGACTCAGGGCTACGTGATTCAGTGGATTCATACCGCCACCTATGCGCAGCCGGACAACTGTCCGCAGGGTGGCAACGGCGAGCGCGCCCAAGTGCAGCGCAAAATTCTGCTGAGCCGAGGCTACACGCCGGAGCAGGCGAGTCAGATCATCACCTATTACGGCGAGACGGTCGATGGCATGAATGCCCCGCCTCCCTATCACGGGCCCAAGTTTGATTTCAACGAGCGCGGCAAGCTGTTTGGAAAAACCGTCGATGTCGGCAACTTTCCCACCGCCGAGCCCGATCCGCAGATCGAGACCGCGCAGGGCCGTTACATGTACGGCTTCGATCTGACCGGCAAGCCCGTACCCTACTCCTTCGAGGATCCCGAGACACACCAGCCGGTCGAAGATCAGATGTGGCGCGTGCTCGGCTGCTTTGCCTCATTCCACGTGCCACTTTCGGTCATACCCTACGCCGAGTCGCTCACCTGGGAGACGGCCGAGGATGCCATGCCGGCGTGGTTGATCTCGATCTCGGGGGCGGACCTGAGCCATGACGGTGATGTCACCGTGACCTTCGACCGGGCGTTGGACATCGTGAGTCGAAACACCTACGGGGGCGCACTGTGTGACGCCTCCTACACGGTCGATCCGGATCCGCGCTCGCACAGCGCTTTTAAAGGACACATCACGGACGGGATCGTCAGCATTGAGCCGGGCGATCTGTATCTGCTCGGTGAGCGGCCGTTCTATCAGATGCTGCGCTTCAGCCAGACGCACCTGCGTCTGAAGCTGCATCCCGACGCCTCGACGCTCTACTACGGCGGCCAAGGCGTGGTCAGCGGCTTCATCGGTGGCTACGAGCCCTGGTTGGATTATTTTCACTTCCTGGCGACACCGGGCGAAGAGGAATCGCATGTGGAGATCGCCGGGGTCTACGACGCGATGAAGCGCCTCGCCGACGGGGTCCCCGATCCCAACACCGGGCAGAATACGGCCATCTCCGCCGTGTATTACTTCGAGGCGGCGCCGGTGTTCTTGACGCACGTGCCCGCGGCCGGTGCCGCACCCGCCGGGCAGCAGGCTACCGCGAGCGCGGCGGCGAGCGCCCGTCCGCAAGCACCCGCCACGACGCCGCCGGGCATCACCATGATCGAGGTACAGCGGGCGCTGTTCCTGTCGGAGCCGCAGAGCCTGTGGCTGCGTCCGGGCGACGCCGATGGCCGCACGCTGTTCACTTTTGATCGGGACCACTCCGCCAGCTCGAGCTGTCTGGCCGCCTGCGCGCAGGAATTTCCACCGCTGCTCGCGCCGTCTCGTGCCCGAGCCTTCGGGGATTGGTCGCTGGTGCGCCGACCCGACGGCGCTCGGCAGTGGGCCTATCAATCGCACCCTCTATACACCTGGGTGAAGGAGAAGACTGCGGGTGAGGTCGCGACCAACGTCGGTCTCACCGAGACCGCCAACCTGAAGCTGGCCGAGGAGGCGGTGGAGATCGGCTCGTTGCTGCCCCCGGCAAACTGGCACGTGGCGCGCTTTGCCTTTGGAGCGAGCATGAGCAGGCCCGATGGTGTCGCGGTCAATCGCGTGCCATCGGCCGAAGCCGTGGTCCTCACCGACGCCCAGGGCATGACGCTCTACGGCTTCGAGGGGAGCGCGACGCACGATGGTCAGACCTGCTCTGCGAGCGGCTGTGACCCGCAGTGGCGACCGCTGCTCGCGTCGGAGCTGGCCGCGAAGGTGGGGGACTTTTCGCTCGTGACTCGCACCGATGGCTCGAGGCAATGGGCTTATCGGAGACGGCCGCTGTATCTCTACCGGGGTGACAAGCTGCCCGGAGACGCGCACGGCATCGGCGCGGATCCGCGCTGGAGCATCGCGGTGATCAGCGAGGATTCACGGCCACAGGGTGTCAGCGTCAGGACGCTCAACGGCTATGGCGATGTCCTGTCCTTGAACGGCATGACGCTCTACGGTGGCCACGCGACCGACAGCCGCAACGGCGGATACAGCCTGCGTGGCAACTACACGTTTCTGTACACGCAGGACAAGCGCCTCGGCGCGGCCGCCTGCACCGATGCCCCCTGCCTGCAGGCTTGGCACCCATTCCTTGCGCCCGCCGACGCTCAGGCCGATGGCTTCTGGGAAGCAGTAGCGCGCCCCGACGGCAGCAAGCAGTGGGCTTACAAGGGTTCTGCTCTATATACCTATGCAGGAGACGGCTCGCCGGGAGATCACAACGGCCAGGGATTGATCGACTACGCGAGGATTGAGGGCAGCGCGTCCGAGCTCGAGCGGGCGCTGTTCTTTGCGGACTTCAAGGAGGGCCGCGGGTCGCTCGGAGTCTATTGGAGCATCGCCAAGCCGTGAGGTAACGCGCGTCGTGGCACGGCGCGCGCGCGCCATCCGGGCGACGGGGCAGCTCAGCTCGCACCCACCTCGCGGCTGGCCGGCCCCAGGGCCGCAGCGATCGGGCGCACCGGCGCCACCGCAACATTGACCGCGCGCACCCAGCGCGGTCCGGCAGCGCCGTACACGGCCAGTGGCTCGGGAAACAGCACGAGGCAGATCGGATACAGGATCGCTGGCAGCACCAGGGCCGCGAGCAGCGACAGGTCGAGGCCGCCGCCCACACCGGCGATCCAGCCAACGAAGTGCCCCGGGATGTTCACCAGCGCGAGCGCGACGATTGCCGAGATGACCCAGGCGCACATGCCCGCCGGATTCCAGCCGCTGGCAAACCAATACGCACCCCCGGTCTGCCCGCGATTGAACACCTGCATCGCATCAGGCAGATAGAAGCCGCGGCGCACGACGTAACCGATCATCATGATCACCATCCAGGGGGTCGTCGTAACGATGATCAGCGACACGAACGTCGATAGTGTGCCAAACAGACTGAAATAGAAGCGCCCGGCAAACACCAGCCCGCAGGCCAGGCTGCCGATCAGCAGCGTCGCCCGCGCTCGACTGAAGCGCGGCAGCACACTCGAGAAGTCCAGACCGGTGCCATAGAGCGAGGTGGTTCCGGTCGACATGCCGCTGAGGATCGCCAGTACCAACAACGGCCCGCAGAACCACGCGGGCGCCACCGCGATCAGACCGCCGGTGTAATTGGCAGCCGCCAGGTAGGCCGGCGCGCGCTCGGCGATGATGCAGGAGGACATCAAGCCGAACTGGAACGGCAGCAGCGTCAGCAGCTGCGCGACCAGAGTCGCTGCCATCAAGCGCCGCTTGCTCGCGCTACGGGGCACGTAGCGTGTCCAGTCACCGAGAAATGCCCCGAAGGAGATGGGGTTGGCGAGCACGATCAGCGCGGAGCTGATGAACGCCGCGGCGAAGCCGGGCTGACCCCAGTGCAGCCCCGCGCCGGCGTAGCGGGCATCGAACTGGCCCCGGAATGCGCACACACCCCAGATGAATAGAGCCGAGCTGCCGACCACGGCGGCCTTGTTGATCAGCAGAATGAGCTTGAAGCCGTAAATGCAAAAGCCGAGCACGCTGAGCGCAAATGCGCCGTAAGCGGATGCCGCCAGCCACGCGGATGGCGGCCAATGAAACACGCGCTGGACCGCGCCGACGACCGCATCACCGCTCGACCACACGCTGATCGCAAAGAACGCGATCGCCGTCAACAGACTCAGGAACGAGCCGACGATACGGCCGACGACGCCGAAGTGCGCACTCGACGACACCGCGTTGTTGGTGCCGTTCATGGCACCAAA
>JASHTF010000053.1 GCA_030040715.1 Gammaproteobacteria bacterium
GTCAGGCACATGCCGGCATCGCCGAAGGCGCCGAGGTTCTTGCTCGGAAAGAACGACAGGCAACCGATCTCGCCCATGGCTCCGGCGCGGGTGCCATCGAGGCCGGCCGCGCCGATCGCCTGCGCCGCATCCTCGATCATGTACAGCCGGTGCTCGCGCGCCAGCTCGAGCAGCGGCGGCATATCGGCGCACTGACCGTAGAGATGCACCGGCATGAGCGCACGCACCCGGCCGCCGGTACGGCGGTTGATGAGGTCGCCCGCTCGCCACACGCATTGCTCGCGCAGCTGCGCGGCCACCGCCTGTGGGTCGATGTTGAAGCTCGCGGCGTCGATGTCACAGAACAACGGCCGAGCGCCGACGCGCGCGATCGTGCCGCCGGTGGCAAAGAAGCTGTAGCTGGACGTGATCACCTCATCGCCGGGCCCGACGCCGAGTGCCATCAGCGCCAGCAGCAGCGCATCCGTGCCCGACGACACCCCTATCGCCTCGCGGCAGCCGCAATAGCGTGCCGCCGCGCTCTCGAATTCGCGCACGTAGCGGCCGAGAATGAACTGCTGGCTGTCACAGATCTGCTGCAACACCGGCATGATTTCCGCGGCCAGCTGCTGATACTGGGCCTTCAGATCGAGCAGCGGCACCGGCAGCACCGCAGCCGGCTCGCGTGGGCTGGCGAGGGTCTTCAAGCGCATCGGCACCGCAGTGTCATGAAGCGCATTCTATATCGGCGCCAGAGCGAGGCCGGCAATAACGTATTGCCCCTGGCGGTGAAATCGCCCCTCGATGCGACGCCGAGCGGACCGCGGCAGGAACTGATCGAGCCGACTCGCGCGCTCGATGGCGAGGCGAAAGCTGCCCGAGGCGGCTGACCAGTCGGCATCCTCGAGCCGCACCTCAGCGAACTCGAAGCGCTCGGCCGCCAGTGGATACTGGCATTTGAAGAAGGCCTCCTTGGCCACGAACGTGAGCGCGGCCGCCGCCGCCTGCACCTCTGCCGCCAAGGCCCGCAGGCGCTCGAGCTCGGCCGTGCCGCAGATCGCCGGCCACAGATCGGCACCCACGGCGCTGACGCACTCGGCATCGATGCCTAGCGCGGCGACGCTGCGGCAGTCGCCGACCACCGCAGCACCATAGCCTTCGGTGTGCGTGATGCTGCCGGTCAGGCCTGGCGGCCACAGCGGCTGTCGATCCGCGCTCGCGAGCAGGTCGAAATCGCCGATGCCGAATTCCGCCAGCGCGCGATGCGCGCACAGCCGCCCGGCGCAGAAGTCCACCATGCGCCGCTCGGCACAGTCGCGAATGCCGTCCCACTCGCGCTCGGTGAGCAGCGCCCGCACTGCCCGCTCGAGCGTCAGCCCCGTGCTCGCAGTCACGCCGCGCGACGCTGTGGGCGTGCGCGCAAGCGCGCCCGCCGCCCGCAGCAGCTCCGTAGCCACTCCCGGCAACTCCGCGGCCACGACCGGTAACTGAAACAGCGCCGCCAGCACGGATAATCGCGCCGGATTGAGCTGCGGTCGGGCGGAAGCAGTAGTCAACTGTCGCTGGTCGCGACCTGAGGCACGACGGCGGTCGCGCCCGGACGGCGCGCGAACAGCTCGTCGCTCAAAATACTCTCGAGCAACTGGCGCGGACCCCTCTGGCTGAAGATGTGATCGGCGCCGTCGATGATGTGTACGCGGCAGCGATCGCCGATGCGCTTGACCGAAGAGCCCGCTTGCAGCTTGAGCAGCTCGATCCCGACCTCATCGCGCGCGAACACGAACACGACCTGAACACCGCGCGCGGTTACCTCCTCGAGCTCGCGCCCGAGGTCCCCCGGCAGGCGAATGCGCAGCCACCGCGCCACGTCGCGCAGCAGCGTGGTGAACGTGAACCATACGTTGCGCCAATGGACCCAGGCGATGCGGCGTACATCGGCCTGACCGGTCAGTACCTTTCTCCAGCTCTTGCTCGAGAGCATGCGCTCGCGGTACTTGCCCGGTCCCCTGACGACCTCGATCAGTTGTACGTCGCTGATGCTCATGCCCTCCTTCCAGAAGAAGTTCTGCGGATTGATCAGCAGAATCTGATTGGTGGGCAGCCCCGCGACCGCGGCGCGCAGTGCGTGGTAGGCACCGCTGCACAGGCCGACCAGCGTCACATCGCGCGCGCCAAACTCGCCGCGGATCAAGTCGATGCCGGCGCGAATGTCCTGCAGCGCCGAAGGCGGGAACACGTCGTTGCTCGGCCTTCCCGGCCGCGGCGCGCTCTCGCCGAGCCCGGATAGATCCATGCGCAGCACGACGTAGCCGCGCCGCGCCCAACGCCGCGCCAGCGCCACGTTGATGCGATTGGCGCCGATGTGGTAGGTCGCTCCATCGTTGACGAAGATGACGCCGCGACGCCGCGGCTCGCCGTTGCGCGGCTGCGTGACGATGCCGAACAATGTCTGGTCGGGACCGAAGAACACGGGCTGCTCGGTCAGCGGCGCTTGCAGGGCGGCCGCCGGATCGGGCAGCCGCAGAAGGCCGCAGGCTGCATCGGTGAAGCTCGGCATCTCATCGACGCTGCGGGCGCGGCGCGCGAGCGGCGCGAGCCAGTTGCGCATCACTGCGATCATCGACTGCGGCACGGTGGCGAAATGCGGCGCCGTCCAGATCATCTCAACGATCCCCGGCAGACGCAGATACTCGGTACTGGCCCCGAGCCCGCGCACCAGCTCGTTCCAGCGGCCCGCGGCCGGCAGATCGCTGCGGTCGATGATCAGCATCCTCTGCGCGGGCGGCGTGGTCATGCTCATCATGTCGACCGCGGTCAACGTGTCGATGGTCGCGGGCGAGAGCGCAAAGCCGCTGACCTCGAATGTCTCAGGCTGCTCGCCGGCTGCTTCCGAGGCGCTCAGCGTCGGAGCGACGACGGCATTCTGCGACGCCGCCAGATGCACCGTCCGCAGCTCGCGCATATAGCGGCGCCCGCTGATGACGGGGGCCACCAGGATCAGAGCGCGCGCGGCTTCGCACTGCGCCGCCGCCAACGTAGCCAGCAGCGCGCCGAGACGAAAACCGAGCAGACAGATCTGCTCGACTCCGGTCGCCCGCTGCAGCTCGCGGACCGCGGCGAGCACGTCCTGCGTCCACGCCGACACCTGCTCGGCCGCCGGATCCAGATCATCCGAGTTACCCGTGCCGACGTAATCGAAGCGCAGTGTGGGCGCTCCGGCAGCAGCGGCTGCCTCGGCAAATGTACGCACGCTGCGATGCGAGCAGATGGACTCGTAGCCAAACGGATTGCAGATCACCACCCCGAGCGCACCGTTGTGGGCGGCCGGCCGGTGTAACCAACCAAACAGTCGATGATCACCGGAGGAAAAGTAAAGCGGCTCCTCGAGCCGAGAGCTGGGCGCGGCGCGCCGCTCCTCGGGGAGCGTCATCATGTTTCTGTCGAGCGCCAAGTTCGTGTCCGCCTGACTGTCGGGACTCTCGCGCCGCCGCGCTATAAAACTAATTGTCGACGCAAACCACGCGGCCGTCCCTCATTGCAGGTCGCCGGGTGCGAAGAACTCGCGATATGAGGTGATGCGATCATCGCGCATTTGAATCAGGTCGACCAGTTCGGTGCGCACGCTAGCCCCGGTGATGCGCGAGTGGATGTCCGCACGCCAATGCACCGCGCTGCTGGCACCGTCGATCAGCATCGCAAACATCTCATGATTGCTGAGCCTGAAGGTCTTCACCATGACGGCGAGCCATGCGCGGATCGCCGCACTCCCGCGCGCATCGACCGCAATCGGTTTGCCATCGCTTGCGCCAGAAATTCTGAAGTACGCGTCGGCAGAAAACAGATCGCACAGTTGATCGAGCTGCCCACCCAGGCGCGCCGCATACAGCGCTTGAAGGAGTCGCTCCACTCTATTGCGATCCATCACAAAATTGTCCCCGGTCGCAACATCGGCCCGAACGGCATGGAGCAGATGTCGGGACCGATACGCCGTCAAACCCAGACAGGCTACGGGGATCAACGCTCCCAGGTCGCACGCGCAGCATGATACCGGAGTGCCCTGGCCGCGCGTGGTGGACTGTGTCGCAGCGCCGCGATTCGACACCGCCGCTGTAGC
This sequence comes from Gammaproteobacteria bacterium, assembly GCA_030040715.1. Taxonomy (GTDB): domain Bacteria; phylum Pseudomonadota; class Gammaproteobacteria; order Steroidobacterales; family Steroidobacteraceae; genus FEN-1191. The sequence continues at coordinate 4,094 of JASHTF010000053.1, forward strand.
CGCGCGCTGGTCGACCTCGCCCGCTCGCCGGCACGTGCACCGCCTGATCCGCTCCCAACCGCGTCATGGGCGCGGCGCCCGCCCGCATCGGCCGCGACCGAGGAGCGAGAGCCATCCCCGCCCTCGATCGCAGGCCGAGCCGACGTCGACCGCAGGCGGAACCGACGTCGATCGCAGGCGGAACCGGCGTCGACCGCAGGTCGAGCCGAGGTCGACCGCAGGCCTACCGCCGTGACTCGTCACGACCGTAGGATATTATGTAAAACGATTCAGCCGCTGCCTGACTCAGCGACGCGCCCGCATGCCGCCTCGAGCGCGGCCACCAGTAGCTGTACATCCGCCATCGAGATCTCGCCGTGGGTGGCGCAGATCCGCACTACCTCGCGCCCTTCGAAGGTGGTGACGGCGATCCACGCGCGCCCCGAAGCAAGCACACGCCGCGCGATCTCGCGCGGTGCCGCGGAACCGGCTGGAGGCGTGAGACACAGCACCGCGAGCTGCGGGTCATTGGCGACCCGCCAGCCGCACGCCCGCAGCCGCTGCGCGATCTCGCCGATCACCCGCACCGCGCGCTCGACGTGCGCACCATAGCCCGCCCACCCTGCGGCCGCGAGTGCCAGGAACAGCCGCAGCCCGAGGAAGCGCCGCGACCACTGCGCACTGTTCAGATAGGGATCCAGCGTCGCGACGTTCGATGGCATGAAGTCGGTCGTGACACGAAACGCTTCGCTCAAGACCTGCGGATGGCGCGTGATGAACATGCCGCATCCCATCGTGGTCGCAAACCACTTGTGCGCGTCGATCGTCACCGAGTCGGCGCGCTCGATGCCCGCGAGCAGCCCGCGCAGCCGCTCCGAGCTCAGGGCGGCCCCACCCCAGGCGGCGTCGACGTGATACCAAATCCCGTGGTCCTGCGCGATCGCGGCGCATTCGCTCAGCGGATCGATCATGCCGGCGCCCGTGGTGCCGGCGGTCGCGGCAATCAGGATCGGAACGGCGCCGCGCTCGCGGTCGCGCGCGATCGCTTCTGCCAGCGCAGCACTCGCCATGCGCCCGGAGCCGTCGGTCGCCACGAGCCTCAGCCCCGCCCGGCCGACGCCGGCCTGATGCGCGATCTTGAACCATCCCGGCTGGCACTCGCGCGAGGCATAGAACACCGGCGCTCCGCTGAAGGCGCGGATCCCCTCGGTGCCGTAGCGTGAGCTCGCGCGCGTGAGCGCACACACGAGCGCGGTGTAGTTGGCCTCGGAGCCTGCGGTCGTGAAATGGCCGCTGGACCGCGCCGGCAGACCGGCGCGTAGGGCGAGGGCGCGAATCACGTGCGCCTCGATCGCCACCGGGGCTGGTGATGAGCCCGAGCTCGCGAGCTGCGGATTGAATGCGCCGCTGATGCGATCAGCGCACTGCGCGGGAAAATTGGGTGCCGGATTGAACAGGCCGAAGTAGCGTGGATGCGTCATGTGGACTACGCCGTGCTCGAGCTGCTCGATGGTCCAGGCGATCAGCTGCTCGAGCGGCAGCGGCGTCTCGAAGTCAAAGGCGGCGAGCTGCTGGTGCAGGCGCTCGCGCTGGAGCGTTGGCGTCACCGAGCCGGCGAGCACGCGTTGCTGCGCCAGCGCGAGCGCGCGCGTGAGCAGATCATCGATCCGCTCGCGCGTCGCCCGCTCGGGGAACAGCGCGGCCGCTGGCGGCGGTAGCTCCTCGGGTCGCGGCGGCTGCTCCGTCACCCGGTTACCGCCGCGGCCAGGGCCTGATCCAGATCCGCCAGAATGTCGTCGATATGCTCGATACCGATGCTCAGCCGCATGGTCTCGGGTCCGACGCCCGCGAGCCGCTGCTCCTCGACCGACATCTGCCGATGCGTCGTCGAGGCGGGATGACAGGCGAGCGACTTGGCATCGCCGAGATTTACCAGACGCTTGAACAGACGCAGCGCATCGTAGAAGCGGGTGCCGGCCTCGAAGCCGCCGCGGATGGCGAAGGTCAACAGCGAGCAAGCGCGCCCCGCGAGGTACTTCTGCACCAAGCCATAATAGGGACTGTCGGGGAAGCCGGCGTAGCTCACGCTGGCGACGCGGCGATCGTCGCGCAGAAACTCCGCGACGCGACGGGCGTTGGCCACGTGACGCTCGACCCGCAACGCCACGGTCTCGATCCCCTGCAGCAGCAGGAAGGCGCTGAGCGGCGACAGCACCGCGCCCATGGTGCGTTGATAGACGCTGCGGCAACGGCCGGCGTAGGCGGCACGCCCGTAGCGATCCGTGTAGACCAATCCATGGTAGGACGGATCGGGACGCGTCAGCAGCGCGTAGCGCTCGCCGTAGCGCTCCCAGGGAAAGCTGCCGGCGTCGATGACGATGCCACCGAGCGTGGTGCCGTGGCCGCCGAGAAACTTCGTCAGCGAGTGCAGTACGATGTCCGCGCCATAATCGATCGGTCGCAACAGGATCGGGGTCGGTACCGTATTGTCGACGATGAGCGGCACGCCAGCCGCATGCGCGGCTGCCGCCATCGCCTCCAGATCACACACGTTGCCCGCGGGGTTGCCGACCGATTCGCAGAACAGCGCGCGCGTGTCAGCATCGATGAGCGCGGCCAGGTCCTCCGCGCGATCCGACGCGGCAAGGCGCACCTGCACACCGAACCCCGGCAGGATGTGCGCGAAGAAGGTATGCGTAGTGCCGTAGAGCTGCGGCACCGATACGATGTTACGACCCGACTCGACCAGCGCGAGCACCGCATAGAACAGCGCAGCCTGTCCGGAACTGGCGCTGAGCGCTTCGACGCCGCCTTCGAGCTGAGCGACGCGCCGCTCGAGCACGTCGGTGGTGGGATTGGCGATACGCGTGTAGCGATAGCCCTCCGTCTCCAGATCGAACAACGCCGCCCCGTGCGCCGCGCTGTCAAAAGCGTAGGCCACCGTCTGATAGATCGGCACGGCGACAGACTTGGTGGTAGGGTCGATCTCGTAGCCGCCGTGCACGGCGATCGTCTCGGGTTTCATGCGCGCAGCATTATGACCGTGCCAGCTGATAAATAAAGTCGGTAATGCGTGATCGGGTGACATCGTGTCGTCGCGCGCCTTGAGCGCCTGGACGCGCGCGCTGGCGTTGACCACGCCGATCGCGCAGCACCCCCAGCTGACGCTGCCCGTGTTGATCGATCGGCTGGGCGAGCGCTTCGGCCCTGTGCCCGCATTGCTCTCGCCGCAAGCAAGCCTGAGCTACCGGGCACTTGCGCAACAGAGCCGACGCTATGCGCGTTGGGGCCTGAGCCTGGGATTGAAGCGCGGCGATGTCGTCGGTCTTTTGATGAGCAATTGCCCGGCGTACCTGGCGATCTGGCTCGGATTGACCCGTATCGGTGTCACCGTAGCCCTGCTCAATACGCATCTGACGGGCGAGCGCTTGGCCTACGCGATCGATCTGGTGCTCCCACGGCATCTGATCTGCGGCGCGAGCCTGAGCGCTCAGCTCGAGTCGGCGCGCCCGCGGCTCGCTCGCGGCGTTGATTGCTGGATCCACGGCGCCGGCGAGTCCGCGTTGCCGCGGCTCGACTTGGCGCTCGGATCGCTGGCGGACACGCCACTCGGTGATGGCGACTATGCGCCGCCCTCGCTCACGGACCGGGCGCTGTGCATCTATACCTCCGGCACGACGGGGCTGCCGAAGGCAGCCAACATCAGTCATTTCCGGGTGATGCAGTGGTGCCACTGGTTTGCAGGATTGATGGACACGTCGGCGCACGATCGCATCTACGACTGCCTGCCGATGTACCACAGTATCGGCGGCGTGGTCGCACCCGGCGCGGTGCTCGTCAGCGGCGGCACGGTCGTGCTGCGCGAGCGCTTCTCGAGCACGGTCTTCTGGCAGGACATCGCCCACGAGCGCTGCACGCTGTTTCAGTACATCGGCGAGCTGTGCCGCTATCTGCTGCAGGCGCCGCCTCAGTCCGATGAAACGCGGCACCACTTGCGACTGTGCTGCGGCAACGGCCTGCGCGCAGAGGTGTGGGAGCCGTTCCAACGGCGCTTTCGTATCCCCCACATCCTCGAGTACTACGCCTCCACCGAAGGCAGCTTCTCTCTCTATAACTGTGACGAACGTGTCGGCGCGATCGGTCGCATCCCCGCGTACCTGTCACACCGCATGCCGATCGCACTGATCGCGGTGGATCGGGACACCGGAGTGCCGATTCGCGATGCCTCGGGCCGCTGCAGGCGCTGTGCTCCCGATGAGACCGGGGAAGCGATCGGGCAGCTGCTCGACAGCGACGGCGGCGATGACGGTCGCTTCGAGGGCTACGTCGACGCACGGGCGACGCGGCAGAAAATCCTGTGCGACGTATTCAGTGCCGGGGATCGCTGGTACCGCAGCGGCGATCTGCTGCGGCAGGATCCGCAGGGCTACTTCTACTTCGTCGACCGCCTCGGCGATGCCTTTCGCTGGAAGGGCGAGAACGTCTCGAGCACCGAGGTGGCCGACAGCCTCGTGAGCTGCGATGGAGTACGCGACGCGGTGGCCTACGGGGTAGTGGTGCCGGGTGCGGAGGGACGCGCGTGCATGGCTGCGCTCTCGGTCGCGGCGGACTTTGACCTGCAGCTGTTCCGTCGCCAGTCGAGCGCACGCTTGCCCGCGTATGCGCGTCCGCTGTTTGTGCGCATCGTGCCCGAGCTCGAGTTGACGGCGACCTTCAAGCTCACGAGGCAGCGCTTGGCGCTGGAGGGATTCGACCCAGCGCGCACCAGCGATCAACTCTACTGGAGTGACGGCACCCAGCAGGCGTACGTGCGCCTCGACGCCACCCTGTACCGGCGCCTGCTCGCCGGCGAGCTGCGCGTTTAGCTCAGATGGCTCAAGTCACGCAATGGCACCGGCGTCGACCGTGAGAGTGGTGCCGGTGATGTTGCGCGCCTTGTCGCTCAGTAGATACTCCACCGCCGCGGCGACATCCTTGACCTCGGGTAACCGGCGCAGGGCACTGCGCCGCACGATGCGCTCACGCTGCTCCTCGGTCAGCTCAGCGGTCATGTCGGTCTCGAGAAACCCCGGGGCAACGGCGTTGACGGTGATCCCGAGCTCCCCGACCTCCCGCGCGAGCGAGCGGGTAAAGCCGATGAGCGCAGCCTTGGTTGCCGAGTAGGCGGCCAACCCCTTGAATCCCGCGCTGCTCACGATCGAGCTGACGTTCACGATGCGGCCGGCGCGTTGCACCATCATGGAGCGCAGCGCGTACTTGCTCAGCAGCATCGGCGCCAGGAGGTTCACGCGCGTCAGGATGTCGATCTGCTCGTCACGCATCAACGTCAGCATGCCGCCGCTGCCGACGCCGGCGTTGTTGACCAGACCGTAGATCGGACCGATCTCCTGCCGCACGCCGTCGATCAGCCCGGCGATGCGGTCGCTGTTCATCAGATCGAACGCGCGGAACTGCAGCGCTCCCTGGCGGCTTTGGGCGGCGATCGCCGCGCTCAGCTGCGCGCTCGGCGAGCGGGCGATCGCCACCACCCGATAGCCGCTGTCGGCCAGCAGCGTGGCGATGGCAAATCCGAGACCGCGGCTTCCACCGGTGACCAGGATATTTCGCACGGAGTTGTTCATGGCGGTGATCCATCCAAATCGGCACGGGATTGAGGCAGTGAGCTGCGCATCGGGGAGGCGTTCGACTCAGACCTCGGCGCGCACCAGCTTGCCTGCGGCCGATAGCTCCAGCCGCTCGACGATCTGGATCGCCGCGGGCACCTTGTGCGCGGGGAGCCGCTCGCGACAGAGCTCGAGAACCTCGCGCTTGAGTGTCTCTGGCGCAGGCCGTACCTCGAGCGGGTCCGCCGGCACGATCTCCGCCACTACCACGGCGCCCGTGATGGGATTGCGGCGGGCGCCCACGCGCGAGGCACGCACCCGAGGATGCGCATTGATCACGGCTTCCACTTCTTCCGGGTGCACCTTGAGCCCGCCGACATTGATGATTCCTCCCGCTCTGCCGATGAAGTAGTAACGCCCGGCGCGCAGCTCCAGCCGATCGCCGGTATCGACGAAACCATCGCGATCGCTCAATGGCGCTGCGGCCGCGCCGCCGAGATAGCCGCGCGCGTTACCGGGCGAGCGCACCCGCAGCCTCTGATCCTCGATCTTGAGCTCGACACCCGCCTGCAGCCCGACGGCCGCCTGCTGGCCGCTCAGCAGGCCGGCGGAGAATCCCGCCCGACCGTCGCTGACCTCAAACACGACGCCCGCCTCGGTCGAGGCGAAGGCATGCACGAGCCGGGCATTCGGGTAACTGGCGCGCAGGCGGTCGAGAATCCCCTGGTCGGCGATCTCGCCCGAGAGGCGTACATAGCGCGGCGCAATGGCCGCGGCCGCGCCGCTCATGAGCGCGGCACGCCAGTGCGATGGCGTTCCGGTAACGTGCGTGACCTGCGCGCGCGCCGCGCGCGCGAGAAAATCGGTAATCGACTCCTGCGGGCCGTGCAGCACCAGGGCGCCGCAGCGCATCGCCCGCAGCAGAATCTGTAGTCCTCCATAGCGGCGGATGTCGTAGAACGTGCCCCACACAGTGTCATTCATTTCATAGGATGGTTCCTGCAGCGCGGCGCACAGGCTCGCGAGCGTGTGTGACACTAACTTCGGCACGCCGGTGGTACCCGAGCTCAGGAGTACCCACTCAGTGGCGTGCGAGTAGCGGCGCGTGACCGCGCCATGCTTCGGCACCGGCCCCTCCACCCGCAGCTCCTCGAGCGCGGCGGCAGCACCGACCCTATCATCCAACCAGACCTCGCCCTCGGCCGCCGCGATCACGTCCGGCGCGTGCTTCGGAGACAGATCCGGCGGGCACAGCACCATGCGCCGTGCGACCCCATCGAGCTCGACCAGCGCCAGCGCAGCAGTCAGCGGATCACGCGGCGCCAGTACTACGCTGCGTCCCCGAAGCCGCTCGAGTCGATCGCCGAGCAGCGATGCCCGCTCCAGCGCTTGCAGCGGAATCGTCGCATCCACACCGTGCAGACATGCCGAAGGCAGTGTCCGATTGGGGCCGAGCCACTCCCAAAGCCACATCGTGCTGTCTGATAGGGACCTGACGGTCTCACCCGGCGGCAGGTTGCCTACGATCGTCCTCGTAGAGCTTTACAAAATCGCCGAAGGTGACCGGAAACTTAACCGCCTGCGGCGCGTCAAAGGGGTCGAAGCCGAGCGCGTCCTCGAGTCGAGCCACGATCAGCGCGAAACTCAGTGAATCCAGGCCCGACTGCAGTAGCCGCAGGTCATCCGACAGCGGCGACAGCTGCCGCCGCTGCTCCTGGGCAACTTGCTGAAAATGCGCTGCTATCACGGCCCTCAATGACATATTGACTCCGCCGTCTGCTCTGGTCCGCGGTCGGTGTTCGATCATGCGCCCCGCGCATTATATGCTTGCGCTATCGACTGGCCGGCCACGCCGGCACCCGGCAGCCCGCCCGGGCTGGGGCCGTCGCATGACTTTGCTGTCCGATTTTACGGAACTCCTCGAGCTCTCGAAATCTCACACGCTCTATAGGTGCCCACAGCGCCGGCGCTGAGTGGGACCTGGGTGCGCCGCTGATTGCGGTGATGCACAGCATGGGCATCATTACTATGTCAGCGAAACTATGTTAGCGAAGGGCCCTTCGGGCGAGACTTGTCAGCAGGGATGCCCCTATTAATAGGTCAAAGTGAGATAATAGCGCCGCTGTAAACCATGGCAGGTTTGGTCGTGCGATCGATAAAGTGGAGGACCGCCTCTCAACGAGCGGTGACCGTCTGGCATTTATGACAAAGAGCCTGCTGCCCCTATGCCGCCTACTGGCGCTAATGGCCCTGGCACTGATTCAGTCGGCCGCGCTCGCCGCGGCCCCCGATCCCGCCGCGCCGACGCGGCTGGCGCTGCTCGGGCCGGGGGATTCGGTCACGATGCAGGTCTACGGGCAGCCCGACATGACCACGACCACCTATGTGGGCAACGACGGCAGTATCCATATCCCTCTCGCCGGCTCGGTGCAGGTCGCCGGCGTGACCGCGGTTGAGGCCGCGGAACGGGTCGAGAAGTCGTTACGCGACGGCGGCTACTTCGTGCATCCGCAGATCACCATCACGCTGAACCAATCGCGCAGCGAGCGCGTGACCGTGCTCGGGGAAGTGAAGACGCCGGGCTCCTACGCCATCGATCCTTCGACCAGCGTGATCGATCTGCTCGCGGCGGCGGGCGGTCTGACTCCGAACGGCGCCGACACCGGCTACGTGCGGCGCCATGAGCCGGACGGCCGCACCGTCAGCTATACGGTCGATTTGCGCGGGCTCGGTGGCACACACGACAGCACACCACTCGATCGGCTGCAGAGCGGCGATGAGCTGTACGTACCGCAGGCCGAGCACGTCTACGTGTACGGGGAAGTGAGCGCGCCGAACATGTACAAGCTCGAGCCCGGCATGACGGTCATGCAAGCGATCGTGCGCGCCGGCGGCATTACACCGCGCGGCAGTGAACGGCGGGTCGAGATCAAGCGCATGGGCAAGGACGGCCAGTACGTCGTCAGCAAGGCAAAGCTGGGCGAGCTGCTCGAGCCCGACGACGTCGTGCGCGTCAAGGAGAGCATCTTTTGAGAACCTACCAGCCCCAACTGCCGCACATCACGGCGCTGCCGGGCGCCGAGATCGTGGTCCCGCAGGAGCTGCCCCCGGAGCACCAGCTCCCTACGGGACTCTCGCTGCTGCAGATCTACTCGATCGCGCGTCACTATTGGCGTGAGATTGCGATCATCGCCATCGGCATGACGCTGCTGCTGGGCGTGGTCATCAAGGTGCTACCGAAGACCTATACCGCGACCGCGACCCTGATCGTCAATTCCGAGCGCGAGAATCCGCTGCCCAACCAACAGCTCATCAGCGACGACATGTCGAGCTATGTCGCCACGCAGATGGACCTGATGACCAGCCGCGTGGTACTGCTGCCGGTGGTCGACCGGCTCGGCCTGGTGCGCGACGGCGAGTTCAACGGCGGCTGCGTCGGCGCACCGAACGCGCAGCGCGAATGCGTCGCGCATAACCTTGCCGGCGACATCGCCGTCAGCCAGGGGCGCGGCCTGGAGCTGCTGTACGTGTCGGCCTCAGCTCAGAGCCCGACCAAGGCGGCGCTGCTCGCCAATGCGGTGGCGGACGTGTATCTGCAGCTCGATCGCCAGCGCGCCAATGATCCGGTCGAGCAGCAGGCCCAGCGCTCCTCGCAGGAGCTCACGGAGCTGCGCGCCAAGGTCACGGAAGCGCAGGACCAGGTCACGCAGTTTCGCCAGCGCTACGGTCTCACCGACGTGAGCGAAGCCAGCAACGACACCGAGATGGCAGCGCTCACGAGTCTCGAAACGCGACTGCTCGACGCACAGCATGAGCGCCGAGCACTCGAAGCACGCCGCGAGGGTGAGCCGGCCAGCGGTGATGAGGCGCTCGCCTCGGCGCACATCACTACGCTTCGGACCAACCTCGCCAGCATGCGCGACCAACTGGCACAGCTGCGCGCGACGCTCGGGCCGCGTCACCCGCAGGTGCTGGCCCTCGAGGCCCAGATCGCCGCCGAGCAGCGCTCGCTGAACAGCGCGGTGGCGATGCTTTCGAGCAATGTGCAGACCGAACTGGAGCGCGCGCAGAGTCTGGAGACGCAGCTGACGCAGGCGGTGGCCGCTCAGCGCGCCAAGGTACTGCATCTGCGCCAGACCCAGGACGAAGGCCAGAAGCTGCTGCTCGAGCTGCAGTCGGCGCAGTCGGTGTACAAGCAGGCCCTGGATGGCTACGACCAGCTCAAATTCGAGACGGTGCGCAACTTCGCCAACGTCAGTCTGGTGAGCCACGCGACCCCACCGATCACGTACAGCAAGCCCAAGAAGAGCGAGCTGTTTCTGGTCTCGATCCTGGCGGCCCTCGGGGTCGGTCTCGGCGTGACGTTCTTCTATGAGCTGTGGATCGACCGGCGCCTGCGCTGCCGCGACGATCTCGAGCGCGGCTTCGGCATCCGCGTCCTGGCTCAGCTCGACACGCTGTCGCTGCCGTCGAGGTCCGCATGAGTGCCGATCCGAGCGCTCAGAGCATCGACGGGCAGACCGTCCCTGACACCGATGCGGACGAAGAGATCCGCGAGGCACTGATCGCCTACTGTCGATTGAGCTCAGAAGGCGTCGAGCAGATCGATTCCGCGATGCAGGCTTCGGGGCTCAGCTTTACCGAGGAAGCGCTGCAGCTCGGTCTGGTCACACCCAAGGAGGCGCGCCAGGCCCATACCTGGGCACGCGAGAACATCGCGCGGCGCAACCCTCACGTGATCGAGCAGGCCGTCCGCAGACAGATCAACGCGGTCACCGTGCGGCACACGGTCATGGGCAAACCCAGCCCGCGCCTGCTACCCGCTTACGACCTCAATAACCCGCACAGCGAGCGGGTACGGGCGCTGCGCACCGAGCTGCTGCTGCTCAATGACGGCACCCGCGAGTCGCGCTGCCTCGGTATTCTCAGCCCGCGCTCGGGCGAGGGCCGCTCGCAGCTTGCGGCGGAGCTGGCTATCGTGTTCTCGCAGCTCGGGCGCCGTACGCTGCTGGTGGATGCGGACCTGCGGAATCCCACCCAGCATCAGCTGTTTTGCGCCGACGTGCCTTGGGGTCTCGGGCAGGCGCTGGCCTTCGGCGAGCCACCGCATCTGATCGGGGTGGAGGGCCTGCCGTTCTTGAGCGTACTACCGGCCGGTCCGCGGGTAGCCAACCCCTTGGAGTTGATCTCGGGCGGACGCTTCGAGAGCCTGCTCAAGCATTCCCGTCGCGATTACGATTTCATCCTCATCGATACTCCACCGGTCACCCATTACGCCGACGCCCTGACGATCGCGGCCGTGGCCACGCGGGTACTGCTGGTCGGCCGCAAACAAGCCACGCCCTATAAGGACCTGCAGGCGATGCTGCGCCGTCTCGGTCCCACGCAGACGCGGATCATCGGCGCCGTCGTCAGTACCTTCTAACGACCGCCGCGGCGCGATACATGGCGCGCTCGGTACGATGCCGTTCCGATCAACCCGGCTGAGCTGAGCGGCGAGCGTGAACATCGTCACCCTCAAGGAACTGCTGGTCATCGTGGCCATCGCCGCGGCGGTGTTCGCCTGTGCCAAGCCGGTCGCGCTGCGCTTCAGCTCCGCGGCCGACTTTTCCCGCCGCCGCGCCGTCTGGTTCGTGCTGGCGATCAGCGCCTTTCTGAGCCCGAGCTTCTGGCTGTGGCTCGTCCTGGCCGCCCCGCTGCTGGTCTGGGCCGGCCGGCGCGACACCAATCCGGTCGCCTTCTATCTGCTGATGCTGTTCGTCATTCCGGCGATCAGCATCGAGATCCCCGTAATCCTGATCAACAAGCTGTTTGATCTCGATATCTACCGAGTGCTGTCGTTCTGCGTGCTCATCCCAGCTGCCGGGCGGCTGTGGCGTTCGCGCAGCGCTGCCGGCGGGGCCCGTTTGGGCGCCATGGATTGGCTGCTGCTCGGGTTCGGAGCCCTGCAAACCGCGCTGTTCATGCCGTACGAGTCCGGGACCGCCGCGCTGAGGGTCGCGGTGCTCTTCTTCATCGACATTTACGTGCTGTACTTCGTCGTCAGTCGTACCTGCTCGAGCCGCCGCGCGATCGCCGAGGCCATGGCTGCACTGTGCCTGGCGTGCACCATCCTCGCGCCGATTGCGGTGTTCGAGGGCTTGCGTCACTGGCTGCTGTACACCGATCTGGCGACGCAGTGGCACGGCAACGCCTCGACCTTCTACTACACGCGTCTCGGCGCCGTCCGAGCCGAGGCATCGGCGGGCGATCCGCTGGCGCTCGGTTACGTGCTCGCGATCGGTTTTGGTTTCTGGCTGTATCTGAAGTCGCACGTCAATTCGAAGCCACTGCGCGTCATGACCAGTCTCGCGCTCTGTCTCGGTCTTCTGGCCGCATTCTCGCGTGGGCCGTGGATCGGTGCCGTGGTGATCTACTTCGTATATGCAGCCCTCAATCCGCGTTCGGTATCCGGCGTGTTCAAGGCGCTCGGCATCTTCGCCCTGGGAGCGGGCGTTATCGCGCTGTCGCCGCTCGGCCCCCGTATCGCGAGCGTGCTGCCGTTCCTCGGAGGAACCGTGGACTACGGCAGCGTGGTTTATCGTGAGGCGCTGCTACAGCGCTCGTGGGAGCTGTTCCAGCAGCATCCGTGGCTCGGTGATCCGTTCGTGCTGTCGCAGATGGAGGATCTGCGTCAGGGCGAGGGCATCATCGATCTGGTCAACACCTACGTGCAGATAGGTCTGTTCAATGGGTTGATCGGTCTGGCGCTGTTCATCGGCTTCATCATGCATGCCCTCAGTAAGGCTTATCGCTACGCGCGGCGCCTGCGGCAGACTGACCCCGACATGGCATTGCTCGGCGCGAGCGTCGTGGCCTGCATCGTGGGCACCCTCGTCATGATCGGCACCTGTAGCTTTATCCTGGCTT
>JASHTF010000054.1 GCA_030040715.1 Gammaproteobacteria bacterium
ACCAGGAATCACAATGGCCGTTCAGAGCGGTGGGTCCGTTGAAAATCGCGCAATTCCCGCAGCCCCCCGTGGTGGCCGTAAAGAATGCGCATTTCGCGCACGGTTGCTCCGGGTTGGGGGTCATCGCCACCCAATGTAGTCCCATGCGGGTGCTCTGATCGCCCGGGTCCATGGCCTGCAGGTCGACGCACTGCGCGGCACCGGCCCTGCCGGCCACGGTCGACGCGAGTGCGCCGCCGACGGAAATCTGTAAGGTTCGCAACAGCAGCGTACGTCGTGACAGTGAGTCGACCATGAGCTCAGATCCTCTGTTGGTGTCTGAGTATTCATTTTGCTTTCAGCCTCATGGCGTTGGCAAATCCGTCTCGGCAGGGACATCCATCACCACGACGCGGCTGGCACTCTGTGCGTGCTCGACGTCGAGATGATCGTTCACGATCGGGATCGTCGCGTACACGTCGCCCGCAATCGAATACTCGACCTCGATACCATTGATGCCGTTAGGCAGCAGCTTGCCCGCATGAGCATCGATGGGCTCCGGCTCAAACTCGCCTTTCAAGTCGCATGCGCCGGCATCCGGCCGTTTGCGACCAAAACTCGAGTGCACCTTTCCGCCCTCGAGCCACTGTAAGAAACTACATTGCTTGGCCGCCTCAACCTCATCCCAATCGCCGACGGCTCGCGGCCAAGGCACGGCGTCGGACTTCACCCGCACCTGAACCTCTGACAGCACTCCGCTCAGGTCGCCATAACGGATATAGCCCAGCACACCCGGATCCGGATTCGGGCCCGAATCGCCTTCAAATGCGACCCAGCGGTCGGCTTCCGCGTGGGTACCCGGTGGGTGCACATAGAGGAACGCCGTCGTACCGACGTCCCCATTGCCGGTGGCTCTGAACAGAAACTCTCCGGTATCCAGCGAGCGGAAATAATAGTAACCGGTGTCGCCACAACACGGCGGTTTCATCGTCAGATAATAGACATCCCCGGCGAGTACCTGTCCGGTGGTCCCGGGGTCAGAGAATTTTGCGACTTGACGCGGTGTCGGTCCTCGCAACTCGGCAACCGTAACGACGACCGAGTATTTTTCGCCGCTATCCCACGACCAGTTGGTGGTCGTCGTTACCAGGCGCGGGATGAATCTGGCCTGGCGCCGATAATCCTGAGTGAGCCAGAAACGGGATTCTTGTGCCTGAATCTTGTAGTTGCCGTGCCCGGCCCTTTGCACGTGCGCCACCGCGGGGGCCGTGACCGTGTAGCCCGATGAGCTGGCCGCGAGCGCCCGCGGCGTCGCCGCGATCGTCGACGCGCACAGCGCCAGTGCCAGTGCCAGCGGCAGCGGGCAGAGTCGCAGTCGGCCGACGGCTGGCTGATCGATGCGCCGGGGTCTCACGCAGCCTTCCCTCCCGTGCAAGCTCAAGGCGCCTAAATCAGCATAGGTCGGCGTGTCAAAGAGCGGCAACCCTCCTGGGCGATATCTGGAATCTGCGACACACTACTCGGTAAAGAACACCCGCTGGACGAACCAGAAGGCGCTGGCGGCGATCACGACCAGCGAGCCGGCAACCACGAGCCTTCGGCCTGCGACTTCGCTGTGCGTGCGCAGCAACCCAATCGCGGTGGCGACCGGTACGACGACCAGCATCTGTCCGACCTCGACACCGGCGTTGAACGAGAACAGCGACCAGCCGAGTGTTGCACGCGGCAGATCCATCTCCTGCAGCACGCTCGCGAAGCCGAATCCGTGGATGAATCCGAACGCGAAAGCGATCAATGCGCGCAGGTCGCGGCCGTCGCGCACCAGCAGGTTGTCGGCGCCCACATACATGATGCTAAGCGCGATCGCCGGCTCAACGATGCGCGAGGGCGGCGCGACGATGGCGAGCGCGGCCAGGGACAGCGTGATGCTGTGCGCCACGGTGAAGGCGGTGATGATCGCGAGCAGCCGGCGTACCGTGCCACCGAGCAGCAGCAGTCCGACCAGAAACAGCAGGTGATCGGGCCCAACGAGGATGTGGTGAACCCCCGCGGGCAGGAATTTTTTTACTACCGCGATGATGCCCTGGCGCGATCCGCTGAAGTACTCGAACCCTGGATGGTCGCGGTCGAGGATCGACTGCGACACACGATCACCCTCGTAAACGTTGACAAATGTCTGGTGCTCGGACTCGTACGTGATGAGCGGGCCGAGCACGGTGAGCGTGGCGGGCACGGAGTCGACGGCGATCCGCACCGGCATGCTCACCGACTCACGCTCGGGCAGCGGCCGCAGGTGGCCCCACTCGATCTGCAGCGGCTGGCCGTCGGCGAGGATGCGCAGGCGATGGCCGATCACCGCGATGAACGCGCTCGACTCGCCGGCCGCGACGTTCGCCGTCAGCAGCGCGGCGGGCCGCGCAACCTGTAGATCGTGCGCGGCATCGTAGATGTGTACGACGACCGTACCCTCGATCTGCTTCGGCTCGAGCCGCAGATCGACGTAGCTGAACGGCACGGGGTGTGCGAGTACCGGCGCCGGTGCCGCCGCCGCGAGCGCGGCGACAACGGCGAGCAACCGCTCAACGAGCCGGTGCTGCGGTCGAGCGCTGCCGTGAGCGCATTCGGCCATGCGATCAGTTCATCATCGCCGGCAGGGTGCGGTTGAACGCCGGGCCAACCAGACGTTTGGGATCGGCGTCCGGCCTGGGTGCAAACTTCTCGAGGCCCGCCTTCTGCGTCGAGTAGATCGACACGTACAGGTTGCCGGCGGCATCGACGCTCAGATCGTGGGGATCGTCGAACTCGCCAGGACCCCTGCCGTACATCCCCCAGTAGGTGAGCAGCCTGCCGTTCAGGTCGTACTCGGCCAGGCGGTTGCCCTGCCCGGAGACCACCCATACGCTCCCGGATTTAGTAACCCAGATGAAGCTCGGCTTCTTGATGTTCGGCCACTGGTCGAGGTACTTGCCGTTCGCGTCGAAGATCTGGATGCGATCGTTGCCGCGATCGGCCACGAGCACGCGCCCCTTCTGGTCGACCGCAACATCATGCACCTGTACCTTGAACTGGCCGGGGCCGGAACCTTCGCTACCCCACGCGAACAGGAACTTGCCGTTCTTGTCGAACTTCACGACTCGGGTGTTGGCGTATCCATCGGCGACGTAGAACGAGCCGTCGGGCAGGAACGAGATGTCGGCGGGGCGGCCGAAATGCTTGTCGTCGTTCCCCTGCACTCCCTTCTCACCGAGCGTCATGAGGAGCTGCTTGCCGTCGTGACTGAACTTGAAGATCTGATCGTTGTCGCGATCGATGATCCAGACGTTACGCTCGGGATCATAGGGACTGATCGTGACCCGATGCGGCATCTTGAACAGGCTATCCCATTGCTTCCACTCCTCGACGACGTTGCCGTTGGCGTCGAGGATCATGATGAAGTGATGGTCGGTGGACGGCGGGCCCATCGCAACCTCTGGCGCTCCGAAGCTGCGGATCGGCGGTACCGGGAATTCCAGATCGGTGGTATAGAAGATGCGGTTCGGTGACTCGACGAACACCGAGGCGCCGCGCTCGAGATATCCGGAGCGCAACGGCTTGAGCCAATCGGCGACCGGTTGATAGGGCCCGAAATCGTCGGTCCCACCCTTTTCCTGCAGGTGCACAGCGGCGACGGTGATGGTCATCGCGCCGGCGAACACTGCGGCGAGAATCCAGCGTGGATGCTTCATTGCCCTCACTCCTCGGTTGTCGGTGGTGCGCGCACGCGTTACGGCTTCAAGCCGAGTGCAACCCACGCGGTACCGTAGCTCTTGCCGCCGATCGGCACGACGATGAATTGCCTGCCGTCGATCTCATAGGTGATCGGGCCACCGGTCGTTCCCGCCGGCAGCATGGTCTGCCAGACACGTGCCCCCGTGGCCTTGTCGTAGGCAAAGAAGTGCGCCGGCCCGGCGATGCCGGCTCCACCCATGACCGAGTCGCTGCTCTCACCGATGAATAGCAGCGTCTTGGTCAGCAAAGGCACGGGACGGCCGGTCGTGCCCAGCGGCGGAAGATTCAATGATTGCAGCAGCGGGCTGTTGCGAGGTCCGTCGCCGTTGGCGATCGTCCACAGCTTCTCCCCCCGGTTCATATCCACCGCCGTCACTCGACCATACGGGGGCTTCAGCAGCGGCAGACCTTGCAGACCCACGGGCGCGGGCCCGTAAGGGGTGTTCGTGAAATCCTCGTGTCCCTGGTAGTCCATGCCGTACGCGACCTTCCCTGCCCCTTCTTCCTCGGGCTTGTTCGGCGCCCGCATGCCATACGGGGTGGGTAGCTCCATCGTCACGGCGTAGTAGATGCCGGTGTCCGGGTCAAAGGCGCCGGTATTCCAGCTTTGGGACCCCCAGACGCCAGGCATCTCGAGCGTTCCGTGCTTGCCGGTCGCCGGATCCTGATCGAGTGAGGGCGGAGTAAACACCGGACCTGTGACATACGACTGCATGAACTTGAGCGCCTCGGCATGCATCGCAGGCGTGAAGTCGATCAGGTTCTGTTCCGTGATGCCCTGCCG
>JASHTF010000055.1 GCA_030040715.1 Gammaproteobacteria bacterium
CGCGTGCCGAGCTCACCGTTTTCGGCGGCCGTCAGCAGCGCCGGATCGGGCCCCGCATCCCACAGGAACGCACTCAGCCGCGAAGCAAGCGAGTAGGCATCGAGTCGATAGCCGCCCGGATGATCCGGATCGGGAGCCGCGACTTGCGGCTGGAACAGGAACTTGGGTGACGACAGCATCGCGGCCAGGCTCAGCGACAATCCGGAGTAGAAATCCTTCGTCATGCCGGTCGCGACGCGTGCGGCCCCCACATAGGAGGCCAATTCCGCCTCAGTCAGCGGCCGACGATAAAGCAGCAGGCCGAACTTGTTCATCGCGCGCTCGACGCAAGCGTCGTCCGCAGCGGTCGCTGACCGGGGCACGCAAGGAATGAGCATACCCCGATGCTGCTCGTCGACCACCTGGGCCGCGATCTTGCGCGCCATGGTGTCGTATTGCTCCATGCCGGCGGTGCTGACGCTGACGTTCCCGAGGCCGGCCTCGAGCAATCCATCCACCCGCAGACCCGGCTCGAAGCGCCCTCCGAGCTCGATATCGGGCCCGAACACGTCCGCGATGATGTGACGATATTGGCTGTTGCTCAAACGATGGCTCTGGACCTCCGCGGGGGCATAGGCGACGACGTCGTGCTCGGCCGTAGGCAGTGATGCACGCTGCGAGATCCAGGAGATGTCGTGCGCGTCGCCGGCGCTCGAGGCCGGTCGCTCCGCTTGCCCCACGATCTTGACGCCCTGAGCTGCCGCTGGCGCAACGGCGAATGCCGGCACCGCCTTGATGTAGTAGGTAGCAGAGATCAGGGCATTGTTGCCCGTGGTCGGATCGGCGCCGGCGTCCGCGAGCTGCTTGAACAGGTAATAGATGCCAACCCCGTCCTGGTCCAGGGATTCGCTTTCGGTTCCTGCCGCACCCGACGACATGAACGCCCAATAGAGATCAGCCCACGGCTGATATCCGCCCATCATGCACACCAGAGTTCCGTCCGCCTTCGTCGTCAGGCGCATGTGAACCTTACTCAGCCTGAACTCATTCATGTACAGCTGGTTCTCGAGCATGTAAATCGAGTCCGCGCCGGGTTTGAGCAGCGTGATGACCCCGTCCTTGACCTGCCCGCGAAACACGTGGTGCGAGCGCGGATCGGGATCGATGCGGTAGGTTTCATCGGTGCGTGGCGTGCCGTCGATGTTGTAGCGCATGTGCTCGAGCGCCCGATCGAAGGTAATAGTGACGTCGCCCTGCTTGCTCAGATCCTCCCCGCTGACAGTGATCAACCAGACCGGTTGTGAATCCTTGATCTGCCCGAAGATGTAGAAGTAATACGTCGGCGGATTGTCGAGGGTACCGCGGAAGACGTTCAGGCAACCGAGCGCACGATAAAGCTGGTTATTGACCCCGAGCTCATGCGTTTCCGGATCCTCGAACGAGTTGGGTGACGCCGCTCCCCGGCCGTCGAGGTTGAACCCATAAGCGTACTTGCCCTTGAGATAGTGCAGCTTGGGATCGACGACGGTTGCGGGATAGGTCAGGGGCTCGACCGGCTGGCCGTTGAGGCGGCCGCGCTGCGCGATGATGTCGTCAATGGCGCTTTCATCACCGTGCTTGCGCTCGGAATCCTTGCGCTGCAGTTCGGCGATTTGCTGCGGGGTGTAGCCGAGATCCGCGAGATCCCTCAGCTGTTGCTGCGCCCACGGGATGTTGATGCCGTCCGGGCAATCGCCGTCCTGAGAATTGGTGGCGGGAGCAAACCAGCTGACCGCATACGAGCGAGTCTCGGCCGCTCGGGTCGGCGCTGCCGCCAGCAGCGTGAGCAGCGTGGCGATCAAGAGGCCATAGAGGGGGGAGATTCGATCCAGCGAAGATCCAACAGCGCCCATATCGTCTCTCCGGGCCGGCTCACAGCAAGCGGTAAAATCATCAAACAAATCAAGCTACTAGTCAAGGCGTGACCGGGGGCACTTGTGGCCTTCACGCGACCCGAACGCTGCGGTGCAGGAG
Organism: Gammaproteobacteria bacterium; assembly: GCA_030040715.1. Lineage (GTDB taxonomy): Bacteria > Pseudomonadota > Gammaproteobacteria > Steroidobacterales > Steroidobacteraceae > FEN-1191. The sequence continues at coordinate 1,993 of JASHTF010000055.1, forward strand.
GGATGAAGCGGTATGATTGGGCCCGTGAAAACCGTTATCGAGCCCGCTGAGATTGACGCGCCCGCTCCCAGCGGCACGATGAACGTGCGCGTGTTGCGTGCGGGGCTCGAATCCCGCTTCGAGAAGGACGATCGCGTCGCCGTGGAGGGGCCGCTGGAGTATCTGCTGCAGCATCCCTTGCTCGGCCTTGAGCCCATTTCCTTCGGCACCACCATGAGAACACCCGGCGATGATGAAAATCTCGCGGTCGGGTTGCTGTACGGCGAAGGAATCGTCAACCAGGCGAGCGACATCGATACGGTCGAGTCAAGCACGCGCCGCCCCAACGTCGTCAACGTTCGGTTGCGTCCCGAGGTGCGGTTCGAGCTGCAGCCGCCGACGCGGCGATTCTCCGCCGGCTCGAGCTGTGGCGTCTGTGGCACGACGGGGCTGGACGGCGCCATCGCCAGAGCGGCCGCTACACGCATCACCGAGGGTGGTGGAGTCGAACTAGCGGTGCTGCTGAGCTTGCCCGATACCATGCGCAAGCAGCAATCCAAGTTCGGCGATACCGGAGGCGTCCACGCCGCCGCATTGTTCGATTTCAGCGGAGATCTGCAGGATATTGCTGAGGATGTGGGACGCCATAACGCGCTCGACAAGCTCGTCGGCAGGAGTCTGATGGGCGGGCGCCTCCCGCTCAGCAAACATATCGTGCTGCTGAGCGGGCGCGCCAGCTATGAGCTCGTTCAGAAGGCTTTGCGCGCCGGCGTCGCGGTGCTGGCCGCGATCGGCGCCCCCTCCAGCCTTGCGGTCAATCTGGCGCGTGCTTCCGGACTGACTTTGGCAGGTTTCGTGCGCGCAACCCAGTGCAACGTCTACTCGAATCCGCAGCGCCTGAGCTACCGCCGCGCGACCGCGGGTGCGCCGGACAGTTCGCTGAGTGAGCCGAAGTAACCGCGACTGACCGGAGACCGCAGCCGGCGCCGCAGCCGCAGCGCAGCGGCAGTTGGCGCTAGACTGACCTACGATCGACTTCATTTTTCTCGCCCACAGTCCAGCCATCGACCGTCGGAGGCGTTACGCCGATCAGCGTGCAACAGGCCGAGGAGGCCATTCTGGGTCAGATCGCGGTCCTGCCGGCCGAGCTGCAGCCCTTGGAGCGCTGCATCGGTCAAACCTTGCGCCAGGACGTATTCGCCGAGCGCGACAATCCGCCCTTCGATCGCGTATGCATGGATGGAATTGCGATCGCCAGTGCTGCGTTCGAGCGCGGAGTGCGCCGTTTTCGAGTCGAATCCCTGCAGCCCGCCGGGGTCCCGGGGCACAGGCTTTCGGATCCGGCAAATGCAGTCGAAGTGATGACCGGGGCGATACTGCCTACGGGAACGGATTGCATCGTGCCGCTCGAGGAGTACGACCTGGAGGAGGGCGTGGCCGCGCTCAAGCCGAAGGCGATCGGGACCGCCCTTCGGAACATCCAGCGCCGTGGCGCAGACAGTAGGCCCGGCGTGGCCATGCTGCGGGCTGGCATCCGCCTTGGCGCTCCGGAAATCGCCGTGGCCGCCTCAGCCGGGCTAGCCCGGGTGAGCGTCACGCGGCAACCGCGCATCGTCGCCATCTCAACCGGAGACGAGCTCGTTGAGCCGGGAGAGCCCATTCTGGAGCACCAGGTGCGCCGCTCCAACGCGTACGCAATCGTGGCGGCGCTGCGTGATCGGGGATACGCACAGGTCTCGCATGATCACATTCGGGACAGCGAACAGGCACTGACCGATCAGCTGTCAGGTCATCTTTCCGAGCGGGACGTACTGATTCTGAGCGGTGGAGTGTCGAAGGGAAAGTTCGACTTCGTTCCCAAGGTGCTGGAGAAGCTCGGCGTCAGGGAAATCCTTTACCGGGTGGCGCAGCGGCCGGGAATGCCCATGTACTTCGGCTCAGGCCCTACCGGGCAGGCCGTGTTCGGTCTGCCCGGAAATCCCGTCTCCACTTGTATCTGTCTGGTGCGCTATGTGGTGCCGGCGCTCATCTACATGTCGGGCCGCGACCGGATAGCACCGCCGCAGCAGGTGCCGCTGCTGTCAACGGTGAAATTTGGTGGCCCGGCGGCGGCTACCTACTTCCTGCCGGTCACCGTGCAGGTCGACGGGCGCGGCGCACCGACGGCCGTACCGGCTCCGCCCAACGGTCCCGGAGATTTCCTCGCGCTCACGCAGACACACGGATTCGTGGAGTTACCCCCACAGCCGGAGCCGTTCGCGCCGGGTTTTGTGGCGCGCTTCTATAGCTGGTAGCAGAGCTCGGCGGTCAGCGGACCGCGTGCCTAGCCGACCGCCGCGGACTCGCGCACGGGCGTCACGCGCGCCGCACAGAATTTGAATTCCGGTATCTTTCCCGCCGGATCGAGCGCCGGGTTGGTCAAGAGGTTCGCGGCCGCTTCAGCGTAGCAGAACGGCATGTACACCATGCCAGGTGGAACGTCGCGGTCCGCGCGCACGTTCACCTCCACCGCGCCCCGCCGGGTTTCCAGCCGCAGCCGATCTCCCGGCTTGATGTCGAGACGATGCAGTTCGCGCGGTGACAGAAACGCTACCGCTTCGGGCTCGAGGTCGTCGAGCACCGCGGCTCGACGCGTCATGGCGCCGGTGTGCCAATGCTCGAGCACGCGCCCGGTGGACAGCACCATGGGGTAGTCCATGTCCGGGAGCTCATCAGGCGGCCGAATGTTGGCGGGCACGATCTTGGCCCGACCATTGCTGGTAGGGAACCCGTCGCCAAATATGATGGCATTGCCGGGCACATCGGGACCGTCGACCGGATAGGTGACCGCTCCTTCGCGCTGCAGCCGCTCCCAGGTGATGTGCTTGAGCGAAGGCGTAGTGACGGCAAGCTCAGCAAAGATGTCCGCGGGTCCGGTGTAGTTCCAGCCGAGGCCCAGGCGCCTGGCGATCTCCTGAATGATCCACCAATCCTGGCGTGCTTCCCCTGGGGGCTCGAGGGCGGGCCGACCCAGCTGCACCCGCCGGTCGGTATTGGTAAACGTACCGGCCTTCTCGGCAAACGCCGAGGCCGGCAGCACCACATCGGCATGAAAGGCGGTCTCGGTGAGAAACAAATCTTGCACGACCAGGTGATCGAGCATGGCGAGTGCCTGACGGGCGTGGTTGAGATCGGGGTCCGACATCGCCGGGTTCTCTCCCATGATATACATGCCATGAATCTGCCCGGCATGAATCGCCTTCATGATCTCGACCACCGTGAGCCCTTTCTTTGGGTCGAGCTCCTGACGCCACAGGGCTTCGAAGGCCTGACGGACCTTGGGATCTTCAACCGACTGGTAGTCCGGATAGACCATCGGAATGAGACCGGCGTCCGAGGCGCCCTGAACGTTGTTCTGACCGCGCAGCGGATGCAGCCCAGAGCCGCGCTTGCCGATCTGGCCCGTGATCAGGGCCAGTGCGATCAGACAGCGCGAGTTATCGGTACCGTGCACGTGTTGGCTGATCCCCATGCCCCAGAAGATGATCGAACCCCGCGACGTCGCGTAGAGGCGCGCTACCTCGCGCAGCGTCTCGGCATCGACACCGCAGACGGGCGCCATCCTCTCCGGCGTGAATTGGCCGATGTTTGCCTTTAGCGCTGTGAAATTCTCGGTGTATGCGTCGATGAACCGTTGGTCATACAGCTGCTCGGTGATGATGACGTTCAACATCGCATTCAGCATCGACACGTCGGATCCCGGCTTGAAGGCGAGATGCTTGTAGGCGTAGCGCGACAGCGCCTGCAGCCTGGGGTCCATCACGATGAGCTTCGCGCCCTTCTGCTTCACCGCATTCTTGATGAAGGTGGCCGCCACCGGATGATTGACCGTCGGATTAGCCCCGACGACGATGATCACTTCAGCGTCGAGCGCGGCCTCGAAGGGGGCGGTAACCGCGCCGGAATTCAACCCCTCCATCAGCGCGGCCACCGACGAGGCGTGGCACAGACGGGTGCAGTGATCCACGTTATTCGAGCCGAAGCCGGTGCGCACCAGCTTCTGAAACAGATACGCCTCCTCGTTCGAGCCCTTCGCCGAGCCGAAACCAGCAAGCGCCTTGTTGCCGTGAGCCTCGCGGATGCGCTTGAGCCCTCGAGCGGCGCGGTCGAGGGCCTCCTCCCAGCTCGCCGCGCGGAAATGGGTCAATGGATTGGCAGGGTCTACCTGCTGGTTCGCGTCCTTGGCGACGTGGTCGAGCCGGATGAGGGGTTTCGTCAGCCGATGCGGATGATGGATGTAATCAAACCCGAATCGTCCCTTGACACACAGGCGGTTGTGATTGGCCGGTCCATTACGCCCCTCGGCATACACAACCTTGTCGTCCTTGATCTTATAGGACACCTGGCAGCCGACGCCGCAGTAGGGGCACAGCGAGTCGACCTCGCGATCGGGGTACACGACGCGCGTTTGATTGCGGTCGAGATACGCGGCCGGCATGAGCGCACCGGTCGGACACGCCTGCACGCATTCCCCGCAGGCGACGCAGGTCGATTCGCCCATCGGGTCATCGAAGTCGAACACGACTTTCGCATTGTGTGACCGGTACGCCATGCCGATGACGTCATTGACCTGAACTTCGCGGCAGGCGCGCACGCAAAGATTGCATTGGATGCAGGCATCCAGATTGACGCGCATCGCCGCGTGACTGACGTCCGGCCGCCACCGCTCGGCCGTCGGGAAGCGGCTCGCGGCGATATGAACGAAGTCAGCCTGATTCCAGAAATGCGAGCTCGGATCGTGGGAGGTCGCGCGCGCCGGCTGATCGGCCACCAGCAGCTCGATCACCATGGCGCGTGCCTTGGACGCGCGTTCCGTTGCCGTCCTGACCTTCATGCCGGCGACCGGGCGGCGATTGCAGGAGGGAGCCAATACGCGTTCGCCTTCGATCTCGACCATGCAGGCACGGCAGTTGCCGTCGGGGCGGTAGCTCGGCTCGGGCTTGTGACACAGATGCGGAATATGCGTGCCCAACCGCTGTGCGACCTGCCAGATCGTCTCCCCCGCCAGGGCTTCGACCTGTCGACCATCGAGCTCGAATACCACCCCGGGCTGCGCTGCATTGGTTGCAGCCAGGCGCGCCGATGAAGCCGGGACGGCAGATGCCGTCGGTGCTACCGACGGATGCTCAGGCTTGTCATTCACGGGATCATCACCTCGAGGATCATTTTTCAGCCCGGTCGGTCGGCACACGGAACAGTTCGGGAAAGTACCTGATTACGGTGGTCACGGGATTTGGCGCGGCTTGGCCGAGGCCACAGATGGATGCGTCTCGCATGCACTGGGACAGTTCCCCGAGCAGCGCCGTATCCCACATCGGCCGCTCCATCAGCATGCGGGCTTTCTGGGTGCCCGAGCGACACGGCGTGCACTGACCACAGGACTCATCCTCGAAGAAGCGCATCAGATTGAGCGCGGCTTGCTTCACATCGTCCTTGTCGGACAGCACGATCACGGCAGCCGATCCAATGAAACAGCCATACTGCTCGAGTGTGCCGAAATCAAGCGGAATATCATTCATCGATGCCGGCAGAATGCCACCCGATGCGCCGCCGGGGAGGTAGGCGGCAAACGTGTGCCCCTCGGACATGCCACCGCAATACTCGTCGATCAGCTGCTGGATATTGAGGCCCGCCGGCGCAATCTTCACACCGGGATTCCTGACGCGACCGGACACCGAGTAGGATCGCAGCCCGAAACGACCGTTGCGACCGTGGCTCTTCCACCAGGCCGCGCCCTTTTCGATCAAATCACGAACCCAGTACAGCGTCTCAACGTTGTTGATCAGCGTGGGTCGGCCGAAGATCCCGACCTGGAAGGGAAGCGGCGGCCGCTGGCGCGGCAGTCCACGCTTGCCTTCGATGGATTCGATCAGCGAGGACTCCTCTCCACAAATATAGGCGCCGGCCCCGCGCCGCAGATGCAGGCAAGGGCCGCCCGGCGGCAGCTTGGCAATCTCAGTCGCCAGAATTTCACGGGCGATGGGATACTCGTCTCTGATGTAGAGGTAGACGTCGGCGGCTTCAACTACATGAGCACCGATCAGCGTTCCCTCGAGAAAGCGATGCGGATCGCTGTTGAGGAAAAACTGGTCCTTGAAAGTCCCGGGCTCGCCCTCGTCGCCGTTGACCGCCATCAGCCGCGGGGCTGGCTCACCGCGCACCGAGCGCCACTTGCGGCCGGTCGGGAACCCGGCCCCGCCGAGACCGCGTAGCGCGCCATCGTCCAATACCTTCAGCACCTCTTCAGTGCTGAGCGCGCCCGAGCGCACGCGCTCCAGGGTCGCGTATCCTCCGGCAGCGCGATAGGTGTCGAAGTCGATGTAGTCCGGAATATGTGGGTGAGTGTCATGGTGCGAGAGCGTGTGCTTGACGCTCGCTACGGTCGCGTGCACGACGAAGTTGTGACCGACCTCGACTGCCGGAGCCTGATCACACAGACCCACACAGGGCGCGCGCACGACACGAGCTCCGTCGTGCAGCTCGCGCTTGAGCGCGGCCATCAGGGGCTCTGCGCCCCACATGCAACAGGTCAGGCTGTCGCAGACCCTGACGGTGATGGGCGCAACGTCGGCTTCCCCCTCCTTCGTGACATCAAAGTGCGCGTAGAAGGTGGCGGTCTCGTAGACCTCGGCATATGACAGCCGCATTTCGTCGGCGAGCGCCGCCAGGTGTGGTGCCGAGATTTGGCCGTAGGCGTCCTGGATGCGATGCAGGTATTCGATCAGCAGGTGACGCTCGCGCGGATCGTCCGCGAGCAGCGCCTCGATCGCGGTCTTGGCGTGCGGATCTACCTGTCGGCCCTTGGGCACCGATCGGGCGCGGCCCTTTCCCTTCCCCGGGTGATCGAAGCGTCGAACTTTGCTTACGTCATCGTAGTTATCGCGGTCTTGCATCGCGATAGCATAGCGCGTGCGCCTGCAATCCGCAGGTGTGCACTGCAGGGTCATTAGGTCGCATAACGATCGTCAGGCACGCGGGGCATTCAAGCCCGCGATGACCGCCTCGATGGGTTGCGCTTTCGCGACGACGAGATCGGCCACGGCGCGCACATCGTTGAGATCTGCGTGGGGAATGTCGATTCCGGGCAGAGGCTGATCGCTCGCCACGGCCACGATCAGCTTATCCTGCAGGCACAGCGGCGTCTTGCCGAGAGACGCGCGGTAGATCTCGATCTTCGGGTAGTGTGCGCTCTTGAAACCCTCCACCAGCACCAGATCGCAAGGCGACACCTTCACCAACAACTCGGGCAGCGTCGCTTCTGCGCCGTCCCCGACCTCGTGCATCTGTACCCAGCGCCGAGCGGACGACACGATGACTTCACCGGCACCGGCTTTGCGATGCTGGTAGGAGTCCTTGCCGGGCTGGTCGACGTCGAAGGCATGATGCGCGTGCTTCAAGGTGGCAATGGTCAGACCGCCACTGCGCAGCAGCGGTATCAGCCGAGTGAGCAAAGTGGTCTTACCGGAGCCACTCCAACCAGCGATTCCGAGTACTTTTGTCTTCATGGTTCAGTCACTGCCTATACTATGCGCGCCGCCCCATGCGTCCAGATCCCTCAAAAGATCCCGTCGGCGCCGCTATCGTCGGCGTGGTCATCGCCGGCGGCCGGTCAGTCCGCTTCGGAGGCGAGAAGGCAGTCGCCCTGCTGTCCGGCGTTGCGTTGCTGACATGGGCGGTGAGGCGACTGCAGCGAACTTGTGCTGCGGTTGCCGTCAATGCACGGCCCAATACGCAGGCTGAGACCCTGGCTCGTGCCGAGGGCCTGCCCGTCCTGTACGACCAGGAGGGTGACCCACTCGGACCGCTTGCGGGTGTGAAGGTGGCTCTTCAGTGGGCACGCGATCTGGGTGCCGGCACGCTCGCGGTGAGTCCCTGTGACGTGCCGAGGCTGCCCGACGACCTGTTCCCGCGGCTCGTCGCGGCTGCGGAAGAGGGTGAGGGTGCCGCCATGGCGGCGACTGCCGACGGCGACCAACCCCTGTGCGCGGTGTGGCCGGTGAGCGCTCTGCCTCGAGTCACTGAGGCCTTGCTGGGCGGTCGTCATCCGCCCACGTGGCGGCTGCTCGAGCAGTTGGGTGCGCGACGCGTGCACTTCAGCACCGCGGCAGCGTTCGCGAACGTCAACACCCGCGAGGATCTTGCGACCCTATCGAACGACCCGTTGGCGTAGGTCGTTGCGCGCGTGCGCGCTGACCGGAGCGATCGAGGCGCGCACAATGTCAGCGTCAACCTGCCCAATGCAAGGCGAGCGAGCCGAACCGATACAGCGACTCTCGCAGCGCTCGAGATCTCACGCCGTGCGGTTCGGAAAAGGGCAGCGGCAGCTCGTCCGCGCCGATCGCCCCCGATACGTAGCGCGCCAGCTCCCGTCCGAAGATGGTTCCCGGACCGATGCCACGCCCGTTGTATCCGCTGATGCTCAAGATGTGCGGATCGAATCGGTGCAGCCGCGGAACATAGTCGCTGGTCATATCGATCGAACCGTCCCATGCGTAGGTGAGCTCCACACTCCCGAGCTGAGGAAATGCCTTACGCGTCACACGCCTGGCCCAGGCGCGGTGAACCGCCTGGTGCGAGCCAGCGAGTGATCCGACGCTACCAACGATCAGACGTCCGGCACGATCGAGTCGAAATGAGCTGAGCACGGTACGCGTGTCCCAGATTCCCTGGCGGCCCGGCAACACGGTCCGCCGCAGTTCCTCGGGCAAGGGATCGGTGGCGAAATTGAAATACGGCAGATGGATCTGCTCGCCGCGAATTTTGGGCTGCAGACCGAGCGTATAGGCGCCCGTAGCGACGATGATCCATGGAGCGCGAACGCTCCCGTGCTCGGTTTCGATCTGCCAGTGCGCACCGACTTTGCGCCATCCTTTGGCCCTTGAACCGGTGAACACGCTTGCGCCCGCGGCGACTGCAGCGCGGGCGAGTCCTCGCACATAAGCCAGCGGCTGAATGGTCCCCGCCCTGGGATCGAGCAACGAGCATCGATAAAGGGTTGAGCCGGTGAGAGTCCGAGTCTCCTCGCCACCGAGCAGTCGCACCGGTGCGCCCAGTGCCAGCCATTCCGACGCCCGCTGCCGCAGGTCGGCTTCACCGCGCCGATCCGGAGCACAGTGCAGCGTACCGGCGCGCTCGGCTTCGCAGTCGATGGCGTGCTGCTCGATGAGATTGAACACCAGGCGCGGAGCCTCGCTCAGCAGTGAGATCAGGCGTTGGCCATACGACTGCCCGAGTCTTTGCAGCACCATGCTGGGTTTGAGCCACAGGCCCGCATTCACGAGACCGACATTGCGTCCCGACCCGCCATAGCCGATCTGCTCGGCTTCCAGAAGCACGGTTTTTGCACCCTGCTGGGACAGGTGCAAGGCCGCTGATATTCCCGTGAACCCGCCGCCGATGATCGCCACATCGGTCGAGATTGCCTCCGATAACGGCTCCGTGCGCGGTAGCTCAGGAGCAGTTGCAGCCCAGAGGCTGCGTCGGTCGGGCAACGTGCGGGGCGAGGAGGTCACGGTGTGAGTATGCCTTCAGAGCGCCGTGCCGGGATAGCAGTGCGTGCCTCGAAACTCGCGCTCACGACGGCGCTGGACATGCTCCGGTAAAGAACAGAGGATGCCCAAAAATGAACTTGACAGGATGGGCAGCAGATGAGGAGCTCCAGCGAGGACATCGGGCGCGCCCTGGCTGGCGAGGGCAGCCGCGCAGGCGGCACGATCCTCGAGCTGCGCTACCGCCTGGAAGACAAGCCAGCGACGGTGCCATCACTCCTCTTCGGCCTGCAGCACGTGCTGATCATGTTCACGGCCATGATCGCCGCGCCATTGGTGATCGGCCAGCAGCTCAATTTGCCGCCGGACATGCGGACCACGATGGTCGCCGGGGTCATGTTCGGTTGCGGCATCGGCAGCGTCATTTCTGCACTGGGGGTGGGCTGGATCGGCAGTCGCCTGCCGCTGCTGCTCGGCGCCTACGCGGTCTATATCGGGCCGATCGTGGCGATTGCCAAAGGCTCGAGCCTGGCAGCCGCCACCACCGCGCTGCTGATCGGGGGTATGGTCCTCCTGCTGGCGAGTCCATTGCTCGGAAAAATGCGCGCGCTGTTTCCATCGGTTGTCGTCGGCACGGTGCTGGTGATCACCAGTGAGACTCTGATCCGCATCGCGGCCAACATCACCGCCGGCGTTGACTCGCCCCATAGCGGCAGCCCCTGGTCGCTGGCGCTGGCCGTGGTCAGCATCGTTTTGATATTGGCCATCCACCGCCTGACGACCGGCTTCATGCGGGCACTGTCGGTTTTCATCGCACTGGTCTGTCTCTACGGCATCGCGATCGCCCTCGGGCTGGCCGATTTTCGGTTGGTGACCGCCGCGCCGTGGTTTCGTTTACCGACAGTGCTGCCTTACGGCGCCTTGGCTTGGCCCGGTGTTGCAGGCCTGAGCACGGTCATCATCTACAGCCTGATATCCGCGATCTACACCATGAGCATTACGCTCGCACTGTGCAGAATGCTCGGGGCTGACGGCACCGAGGCGCGCATGCGCGGCGCCGTGGCGGGCGACGGGCTCGGGTCGATCATCGCCGCGCTGTTTGGCGGTGTGCCGCTGATTTCGTACGATCAGAATGTCGGCGCGATTTCGCTGACCGGAGTCGCGAGCCGCTTCGTGGTCGCCGTAGCCGGGGCAATTCTCATCATCCTGGCGCTGCTGCCCAAGGTGGGCGCCGTGATTGCGATCGTGCCGCCTTTTGTCCTCGGCGGCACTCTGATCTTCATGTTCGGCATGATTGCCGCGGTCGGCGTCGGCATCCTCACCGACAGCCTGCGCAGCCACCGCGATCTGCTGCTGCTCGCGGCCTCGTTCGGACTCGCCACCGCAATCAATTTCGCACCGCCGTCGCTGTTCGCCGCGGTGCCCGCAGCGCTGCGCATTCTCGCCAGCGACGGCATCGTGGTCGGCACGGTGACCGCGATCCTGCTCAACCTGTTACTGCAGCACGATTAACAAATGACGCCGCCGGTCCCGTGATGATGCGCGCCATCAGGGCCGGTCGGCTGTCGGTCGTCGTTTCAGCCGATCAGCTCGAGCCTCGTTTGACAACCCGACGTCGTAATCTATGCTCTGCCAGTTGAGGATCTCAGAGCAATCATGAAGCCGGCGCCATTCGTTCGTCATGTGCCGAGGACGCTCGATGAGGCGCTGACCATACTGGCCGAGGTCGCCGGCCAAGACGGTCGCGTGCTGGCCGGAGGGCAAAGCCTGGTGCCGCTCATGGCGTTTCGCCTGGCGCAGCCCGCTCACCTGGTCGATATCAACCAAGTCGCGGGCCTCGACCGACTCGAGGTCGAGGGTGCGAATCTGGTTATCGGGGCGCGCGTGCGTCACGCAGCGTTTCACGCTGCGGTGGTGGCGGGTCCGCTCGGTGCGCTGCTGAGCGAGGTCGTGCGTCACATCGCCCACTATCCTATTCGCATGCGCGGCACTTTCTGCGGCAGTCTCGCGCATGCCGATCCATCGTCGGAGTGGTGCCTCACGGCGGCGACGCTCGATGCGCAGATCGTGGCCCGGAGCCTGAAGGCCGAGCGTGCGATCGCGGCGAGAGATTTCTTCCACGGCGTCATGTCCACCGCACTGCGCGAAGGGGAGCTGCTGATTGCGACCCGGCTGCCCGTTCTCTCTGCCGACACCAGGTTCGGTTTCAACGAGTTCAGTCGGCGAGCCGGCGATTTCGCCATCAGCGCTGCGTTGATCACCTACCGCGTGCACCGAGGGAAGATCTTCGACGCACACCTCGGCGTTGCCGGCGCCGAGCCCACGCCGCGCCGGATTGCGGAGGCCGAGAGCATTCTCAACGGCCGAGCTCCGGACCAGGACACGTTTCGAGCTGCAGCAGACGCATCGGCTCGATCGATCGACCCGATCGAGGACCACCAGACGAGCGCCAGATACCGGCGCGATCTCGTGCGTGCGGTGGTGCGACGAGCGCTCGAGGCGTCGCTCCGATGACCGCGAGCCCCGCATGCTCGAAAATTTCCATCATGCTGAATATCAACGGCCGCGAGCATAGGATTGCGGTCGAGTCGCGCCGGACTTTGGCCGACGCGATTCGGGACGACTGCGGTCAGACCGGCACGCACATCGGCTGCGAACACGGCGTGTGTGGAGCCTGCACCGTGATCATCGATGGTGAACCTATCCGCTCCTGCCTGATGTT
>JASHTF010000056.1 GCA_030040715.1 Gammaproteobacteria bacterium
CGGCCTTCAAGGGCGATGAGGCGCGGTATCTGCAACGCTTCGCCCTGAGCGAGGCACAGCGACAGGCGGTTCTGGCGCGCGACTGGAATCGAATGATTGAGCTCGGTGGCAACATCTACTTCCTCGCCAAAATTTTCTCCACCGATGGCAAATCGTTCCAGTACGTCTCCGCGCAGATGACCGGACTCAGTCAGGAGCAGTATGCGCAGATGATGCTCGGAGGCGGCCGCGATCCGGCGGGAAACCGCACGCGGAGTGAACGAGATACCGCGACCACAAGCAGCGAGCAGGAGCGAACGCACGGTCAGCTCCAGCCGACGGCGACGGCGACGGCGGCGGCGGCGGCGACGAGTGGAATGGCCGAGATCTATGGTGGACTCGCCACCTCACACGTGCCCGCGATGGGCGCCGCGATCGATCTGGGCAAGACCGGCGAGCCGTATTGGCAGCGGGTATTCGCGGGGTATGAGTTCACGCGTCACTGGATCTCGCAGCACATGCCCGATGTCGTCATCCTGGTGTACAACGATCATGCCTCGCAATTCTCTCTCGAGTTGATCCCGACGTTCGCGCTCGGCTGCGCCGAGGAGTTTCGCCCGGCGGATGAAGGCTGGGGGCCGCGGCCCATTCCCACGGTGCGTGGACACGCCGAGCTCGCGGCCCACATCGCGCAGTCCGTGATCCTGGACGAGTTCGATCTGACGATCGTCAATCGTATGGACGTCGACCACGGGCTCACCGTGCCGCTGTCCCTGGTCTTCGGACAGCCCGAGCGTTGGCCGTGTCGCGTAATCCCGTTGGCCGTCAACGTCGTACAGTATCCGCCACCCACGGGACGTCGATGCTTCCAGCTCGGACGGGCGATCGCCAGAGCGGTGGCGTCCTGGCATGAGCCGCTGCGCGTGATGATCTGGGGCACGGGGGGCATGTCGCATCAACTGCAGGGCCCGCGCGCGGGCCTGATCAACCAGCCGTTCGACCAGCACTTCCTCGATGTGATCTCATCTGACGATCCTTCCGAGCTGGTGCTGCTGCCCCACATAGAGTATCTGCGCGAGGCGGGGTCCGAGGGCATAGAGCTGGTCATGTGGCTGATCATGCGCGGCGCGCTGGGGGAGCGCCTGCGGACGGTGCATCGCTTCTACCACGTACCGGCGTCCAACACCGCGGTCGGCCACCTGATCCTGGAGAAGTGTCGCTGATGAAAGTCATCCTGGTCGGAGCCGGTGCCTTCGGGATCAAACATCTCGAGGCGTTGTCGCGGATCGATGGTGTAGAGGTCGACTCCGTGGTCGGGCGTCTGCTCGAGCCCACCGCCGCGGTCGCCGCGCAATGGAACATACCGCACCACACGACTGACCTGTCCGAGTCCCTGGCACGGCCGGGAGTCGAGGCTGCGCTGCTCGCTTCTCCGACCCAGCTGCACGCGCGGCAGGCGCTGCAGTGCATGCGTGCCGGCAAGCACGTGATGATCGAAATCCCCATGGCTGATTCGCTCGCCGACGCCGAGCTGATCGTGCACACGCAACGGCAAACCGGCGTGGTCGCCATGGGAGGACACACCCGGCGCTTCAATCCGAGTCATCAGTGGATCCACCAGCGTATCTTGAGCGGCGAGCTGAAAGTGCTGCAGATGGACGTGCAGACGTATTTCTTCCGCCGAACCAATATCAACGCGCTCGGTCAGCCGCGCAGTTGGACCGACCATCTGCTCTGGCATCATGCCTGCCACACGGTCGATCTATTTCAGTATCAGACCGGTCAACCGGTGTCGCAGTGCTATGCGCTGCAGGGTATCCCGAGTCCCACGCTCGGCATCGCCATGGACATGAGCATCGGCATGAAAGTGCCGTCCGGCGCGCTCTGCACGCTGTCACTGTCATTCAACAACGACGGTCCGCTCGGCACGTTGTTCCGCTACATTTGTGACAACGGCACTTATATCTGTCGCTATGACGATCTGTTCGACGGCAAGAACAACCGCATCGACGTTTCGGGGGTCGCGGTTTCCATGAATGGCATCGAACTGCAGGATCGGGAATTTTTCGCCGCGATTGACCAGCGTCGTGAGCCCAACGCCAGCGTCGCGCAGTGCCTCACGGCCATGCGGACGCTGGATCGACTCGATCGCGCGCTCGCTGCCGAGTAACAATGCGTTCGATCGCGAGCGCTCGTCGATGGCTCGGGCCGCCGTGCCACGCGTAGACTACCGCCGTGAGCGCCGCCAATGAGCGCGCAGTCGCCATCGCTCGTCCCACTGCGCGGCATCACCTCGATGGCCACTCGGCAACTGTTGTCCGCGCTGGCCGAGGACTATGCGCACCGCACCGGGCAACCGCTCGAGTGTCTATCGGTCGGTGGCGTCGATGCCCTGCGGCGGGTGCAGAATGGTGAGCGCTTCGATCTGATCGTGCTGGCCTCGGACGCGATCGATCGCTTGCTCGCGAGCGGTCATGTAATCGCCGGTAGCCGCGTTGATATCGCGCGTTCGAGTGTGGCGGTCGCGATCAAAGCAGGCGCACCGCACCCGGACATCAGCAGCGAGGCAGCCTTACGTGAGGCCGTGCTGGCAGCCCCGAGCGTCGGTTACTCGACCGGGCCGAGCGGCACGGGGCTGCTGTTGCTGCTCGAGCGCTGGGGAATTGACCAGCAGATGAGCCCGCGTCTGGTCCAGGCGACTCCGGGCGTACCGGTCGGGAGCCTGGTGGCGAACGGCACCGCATCACTCGGCTTTCAGCAGTATAGTGAGCTGCGGGGAGTCGCGGGTATCGAGCTGCTCGGCACGTTGCCGGAGACCTGCGCAATCCGCACCACCTTCAGCGCAGCGATTGGCGCTGCTGCGACTCAATCGACCGCTGCACGCCAACTGCTCCAATATCTGAGCTCTGCGGAGACTGCGGCGATCAAGCAGCGCTATGGTATGGCTAGTGCATGAGCACAGGATCACCCATGATCATCGACATCCACGGCCATTACACCACCGCACCGAAAGCGCTGGAGACGTGGCGCAACCGCCAGATCGAAGGCATAACGAATCCTGCGCTGCGGCCGAAGATATCGGAGTTGCGCATCAGCGACGACGAGCTGCGCGAGAGCATCGAGAGCAACCAGCTGAAGCAAATGCGCGAGCGCGGCTGCGATGTGACGGTATTCTCACCTCGCGCGAGCTTCATGGCCCATCACATCGGCGATCTGCAGGTCAGCACTACCTGGGCAGCCGTGTGCAATGAGCTGTGCTATCGGGTCTCACAGCTGTTTCCGGGCCGTTTCATAGGAGCGGCGATGCTGCCGCAGTCGCCCGGTGCCGACCCGGCGACTTGTATCGACGAGATCGAGCGCTGCGTGCGGCAGTACGGGTTCGTGGCGGTGAATCTCAGTCCCGATCCGTCCGGCGGGCATTGGACCTCCCCGCCTTTGACCGACCGCCACTGGTACCCGATCTTTGAGAAGCTTGCCGAGCTCGATATTCCAGCGATGATTCATGTCTCGACGTCGTGCAATCCCTGCTTCCACACGACCGGCGCCCACTACATCAATGCCGATACCACGGCATTCATGCAGCTGATCGAGGGTGACCTGTTCGCGGTGTTCCCGACGTTGCGACTCGTCATTCCGCACGGCGGTGGGGCGGTGCCGTACCACTGGGGACGCTACCGCGGACTGACACAGCAACTCGGCAAGCCGCCGCTGACCGAGCATTTACTGCACAATGTATTCTTTGACACCTGCGTGTATCACCAGGCAGGAGTTGACCTGCTGGCCCGCGTGATCCCCGTGAACAACATCCTGTTCGCCTCGGAGATGATCGGTGCGGTCCGTGGCATCGACCCCGAGACCGGGCATCACTACGATGACACGCGACGCTACGTCGACAAGACACCGCATCTGTCCGCCGCCGACCGCGACCAGGTCTACCAGGGCAACGCGCGCCGCGTATACCCGCGCCTGGCTGCCCAGCTCAAGACCCTAGGAGAATAACTGTGCCTGCCACCGCTCTGGGAATCGTCAAACGCAACATCGAACGGGCCGATCCGGCCGCGATACGGCTGGTATCGGCCTACGGCGTCGCCACGCTGCACGAGGCCATGGGCAGAGTCGGGTTGATGCAGCCCTATATGCGCCCGGTGATTGCCGGCGCACATATATGCGGCAGCGCCGTGACGGTGCTGCTCCACCCCGGGGACAACTGGATGCTGCACGTGGTGGCCGAGCAGATCCGTGAGGGGGACGTGGTCGTGGCCGCGCTGAGCTCCGAATGCACCGACGGCTACTTCGGCGAGCTCCTGGCCACCAGCTATCGGGCGCGGGGCGCTCGCGGGCTCATCATTGACGCCGGCGTGAGAGACGTGAAGGAGCTGCGGTCGATGGCGTTTCCGGTCTGGAGCAAGGCGATCTGCGCCAAGGGCACCGTCAAGGCCACCGTCGGTTCGGTCAACATTCCGGTCGTCTGTGCCGGCGCGCTGGTCAATCCCGGCGACGTGGTGGTGGCCGACGATGACGGCGTGGTGGTGATTCCGTCGGGTACGGCAAGGCCGGTAGCAGAGGCGGCCGCGACGCGCGAGGCGAACGAGGCGGACAAGCGCAAGCGCCTCGCGAGCGGCGTCCTGGGACTCGACATGTATCAGATGCGCGCGCCCCTAGAGCAGGCCGGTCTCAAGTACATCGATTGAGCAGACCAGGGCAGGGCAGTGCCCTGGTACGGTCGCGCTGTGCGATCACGCCACGGCGGTTCGGTTGGCCGATTGAAACCGTCTCTCATTTCGGCGCAGACTCCGGCCGGATATCCTCACAGAGCTCGTCGTGGCGCCCGACTCGAAGGAATCAATCGAAGCGCAGCCGCTCACGCCGGCCGCCATGGTCGCGCTTCTCGCGCTGATCGGCGTAGTGCTGTTGTTCGTGGCCATCGTATTCGTATACGTTGGCGGCTGGCTCTCGCCGCATCGTCTGACCCAAGACCGGATGATGCAAGCTTTCCAGGAGCTCGACGGCGCGCATCCGGGCTTCCGCCGCAACCATGCCAAGGGGATGTGTGTGTCCGGATGGTTTGATAGCAGCGGCGCAGCCGCTTCGCTGTCAAAGGCCGCGGTTCTGAAAGCCGGTGAACGCTCCGCGGTCATCGGCCGTTTCGCTCTCGCCGGTGGGATGCCCTTTCAGGCCGATGCACCCGGCCAGGTGCGTAGCATGGCGTTGCGCTTTCTGCCGGCGGGCGGCGGCGGCGAATGGCGGACGGCCATAAACAATATCCCGGTATTCCCCGTGAATACGGCGCAGGGTTTCTACGAGCAGCTGCTCGCCGCTCGGCCCGATCCCAGCACAGGCAAACCTGATCCGGCCGCCATGAAAGCATTTCTGGTGCATCATCCGGAGACGGTGCGAGCCGGGGCGCTCATCAACGCGCGCGTCGTGTCCTCGGGCTTTGCGGACAGTACCTTCAACAGTCTCGACACGTTCCGTTTCGTGAACGCTGCGGGGGTGTCAACCCCGGTACGGTGGGCAATGGAGCCGTTGCGGCCGGTCGTGACGGAAGCTGCGGCGCAGGCAGCGCGCACCGACAAGAACTATTTGTTCGACGATCTGATCGCGCAGATCCGGCAGCAACCGTTGAAGTGGCGCCTGATGATCACGGTCGGGCGGCCGGATGATCCGACCAACGACGCGACGCGACCCTGGCCCGTGGCGCGGCAACGTATCGATGCGGGTACACTGACGCTCGATGCGGTGTCCAGCGAGGATGGCAGTGGCGGGGCCTGCCTCTGGATCAGCTACGATCCGATGGTATTGCCTGCGGGTATCGAAGCCTCCGATGATCCGATCTTGAGCGCCCGCTCGGCCGCCTACGCCCGTTCGCTCACCCTGCGCGCAGAAGAGAAATCGCAAAAGGCGCCGAGTGCCGTCACACCACAGGAAGTGCGCGCGCTGCTCGCCGGGGGCAAGCCATGACCGAGCGGCAGCCACGCCCCAGCCAGAGGCAGCCACAGTTCCCGGCGATCTCCCGCCTGCTGCATTGGCTCATGGCCCTCATGGTACTGTCGATGTTGTTCATCGGCATCGGTATGGCGGCGACCGAATCGCCGCGTTACCACGTTCTGATCTCGATCCACAGGCCGCTGGGCATCTCGGTCCTGGCTGTTGTAATCATCCGCATCGTCAATCGACTGTTGAATCCGCCTCCACCGCTGCCCGCAGGCCTTCCGGGCTGGCAGCGCGTGGCCGCCGAGGGCTCGCATTACCTCTTGTATGCGCTGATGCTCATCCTGCCCCTGGTTGGTTGGTGCATGCTCTCGGCGATGCCCTATCCGGTCGTGTTTGCCGGCTCGTGGCACCTGCCAGCGATCCTGCCGCCGAACCCAACCGTATACGCGTGGTTGCGACAGACGCACACCGTTCTGGCTTTGCTGCTGTTCCTCACGTTCCTGGTGCATTTCGGCGCCGCGCTGCTTCACGGGTTGGTGCTACGCGACGGCGTACTCCAGAGCATGGCGTCATTCGGACGCTCCCGACGCCAGCGGGCGTAGGTCCGGCGCGATCGGCCGCCGGTCGGACTCGAACCGATCAATAGCTCTTCGACTCGTAGTGAAAATACTCGGGGTCGCATAAAGTTGCCCCCGATGAGTGAGTCGCACCCTCAACCCTCGAGCTCTGCCGCGGCCACCCTGCCGGGTGGAACATCCTCGTGGAGCGCATTCCGTTATCCGACGTTCAGGGTCATCTGGATTGCCACCGTCATCTCGAACGTCGGGGGCTGGATGTCCTCGGCCGCAGCGGGCTGGCTGATGACGACTCTCAACCCCAATCCGCTCGCCGTCTCCCTCGTGCAGGTCGTGAGTAATCTGCCGCTGTTCGTGCTGGCGCTACCGGCAGGAGCGCTGACCGATGCGGTGGATCAGCGCCGGCTGCTGATCGCCGGTGAGCTCGCCATCATGGCCACGGCCGCAGTGTTCGCGATCCTGGTCTCGACGCACCTCATTACGCCGATCAGTCTGCTCATCATGACGGGCCTCACGAGCGCCGCGGCCGCCGTCACTTTTCCAGCGTGGCAAACGGTCGTCCCGCAGTTGGTGCCCAAGGCCGAGCTGCCCGCGGCCGTGGCCCTGAACAGCGTCGGGGTCAACATCAGCCGCGCCGTCGGGCCGGCGCTGAGTGGATTTCTGGTCAGCACGTTCGGCTTCGGTCCGCCGTTTTGGTTCGACGCGGTCAGCAATGCCGGCGTCCTTGGCGCACTGTTCCGCTGGCGCAGACCTGCACGCCTCGGCTCCACCCTGCCCGGTGAGCGCTTCAGCCGCGCGATTCGCGTGGGATTACGCCACGCACGCTACAACCCGCACCTGAGCGCAACCCTGGTCCGCACCGCGGGGTTCTTCGTGAGCGCGAGCGCCTACTGGGGGCTGCTACCCATTGCCACGCGGCGGCAGGCTGCGGGTGGCGCGACGCTCTACGGCATCCTGCTCGGAACGATCGGTGCAGGCGCCGTGGCGGGCGCGCTCATACTGCCGCGCCTCAAGGAGCGTCTCGGTGCGGATCGGCTCATGACGGTGTGTGCGGCCGGCACGGCGTTCGCCACGGCGCTCTTCGGGGTCGCGCACAATGCGGGCACATTCGTGCTCGCGAGCGCGCTCGCCGGCGTCTGCTGGATAGGCGCGGTATCGAGCCTCAATCTGTCCGCGCAGGTGGCGCTGCCCGAGTGGGTCCGCGGTCGGGGCCTCGCCGTGTTCGTCACCGTGATGTTCGGCGCCCTCAGTCTAGGAGGGGTCTTATGGGGCAAAGTCGCGGTGCTCGTCGGCACCTCGCGTGCTCTGCTGATCGCCGCGGCAGCCGCTGCGCTCACGATCCCACTCACGCAAAGATGGAGACTGCAGACTGGCGCCGGTGTTGACTTGACACCCTCGCAGCACTGGCCAGCACCTATCACGACGCACCCGATCGAGCAGGACCGCGGACCGGTCCTGGTGACCGTGGAATACCGTATCGACCCCAAGAATCGCGCTGCCTTTCTCAAAGCACTGTATCGCTATGCGCGCGAGCGCCAGCGCGATGGCGCTTACGACTGGCGGCTGTTCGAAGATCCAGCCGAGGACGGCAAGTTCGTCGAGACTTTCATGACCGACTCCTGGCTGGAGCATCTGCGGCAGCACGCGCGCGTCACCAAGGCCGATCGACTGCATGAGGATGTCGTGCGGCGCTTCGTGATTGCTGACTCACGCAAACCGACGCACCTCATAGAAGTCGACCAGGACAGGAATAATATATAATTGACATTAAATATATATTATAAGTATATGATAATAAAAGTATCTATCATTGACATTGCCCGCGTCCTGGGTGGTTTGGATTTCGACCTACAGCTAACCGATACCGAGTCGCCGGGCCGCTTCGCTCTGATAGCGGCTCATGCGCAGCTCGGTGCCGCTCGTGAGCAGCACCACGTGGTGACCTCGAAACCATGGATGGATCTCCCTGATGCTGCGGATGTTTACGATCGTGCAGCGGTGGATGCGGACAAACAGGTTCGGGTCGAGTTTGCGCGCGACGCCGGCCAAAGTTTCGCGGATCTCAAACTCGCGACTGCCGACGTGCAGTCGAGTGTAGTTGCCGTCCGCCTCTATCCAGTCAATGTCCACTGTATTTACGAAGCTGACACTGCCACGCCGCACGATCGGAAGACGTTCGGCGATCTGCTCGTGCTTGCGACCGACTTCGTCCAGTAACCTGCGTAACACCTCCCGGTTGAGATCTTTCCCCGCAATCCTGGATTTGGCGCGCTTCAAAGCCTCAGCAAACCGCCGCGCCTCGACCGGCTTCAGCAGGTAGTCAGCCGCGTGGATCTCAAACGCCTGGACCGCGTATCGCTCGTATGCGGTCACAAAGATCGCGACCGGCATGTGATCGACGCCGATGCGTTCTACGACTTGCAGGCCATTCAATTCCGGCATCTGCACATCCAGATACACCAGGTCAGGGTGCTGTTTTGAAATTGTCGAGACCGCATCCTCGCCGTTGTCGCATTCGCCGAGCACGTCGATCTCGGGATCCGCGGCGAGCAGCTGGCGGATAGCCGTGCGCGCGGGCGGCTCGTCATCGACTAGTAGCGTACGTATCACTGCGGTTCCTCGAAGCACCTCGCGCCTCCTGCACGGAAGCCTGATGCGCCGGAAACGCCAATCTGACGCAGACGCCGCACGGTTGGAGATTCGTCAGCTCCATTGATTGCTGCTCTCCATATAAGTGTCGCAGTCGTTCGCGGGTATTCACTAAACCAACACCGTGCGTCGATAGCTGCTCAACCGTGGCGCTGAGCCTGCTGCTGCAGTTTTGCACCTCGAGCGTCAGAAGGCCGTGTTCCTGATGGGCACGTACCGTAACCACATCGTTGCCCTTGTGGGCCTCTACGCCGTGCTTGACGGCATTCTCGACCAGCGGCTGTAGAATCAAGGCGGGAATGGACAAGTCCAGGGTATCTTGATCCGCGCACAGCCGGATTTGCAGCCGCTTGCCAAAGCGCAGCTGCTGGATCGTAGCGTAACTGCGCAGGAACTGAAGCTCCTTGCGCAACGGCACTTCGTTTTCTTGAAAGTCCGACAAAGAAGCGCGCAGCAGAGCACTCAGATTCAGCAGGGTATCCTCCGCTGCCCGGGGGTTTTCACGCAGTAGCACCACCGCAGTCTGCAGCGTGTTGAACAGAAAGTGCGGCCGGAGCTGCGCGCGTAGCACGCCGAGATGCGCCTCCGACAGGCGTCTCTCGAGCTCGGCTGTGTAGAGCCGATGCCGCGTCGCGCGATCGTGCATGCGAAGCACTTCCGCAACCGCAACCAGCCCCCAGTAGGCGACCACGTAGAGCTGTAGGTGCTGTAGCAAATAATGCGACGCCAGCGCCTGAAAGGGCACCGCGTGGGCCACACGTTCCCACTTAACCAGCGCCTCGCCCAGGCTCTGCACACTGGCGAGCGCGGAGCTGGCCACCAGATGAAGCCCGAGCCAACGCGGCCAGGTCTGCGAGCTAAACGGCTGGCGCCTCGCGAACCAAATAACCACCGGCGCCAAAGCCCACACCAGGCAAGACCATCCCAGGTAGTACACATAGGGACTCGCCGTACCGCGACTGCCGTCGTACACATACCACTGGGTGGCGAATAGCAACGCGACCAGGATCCACGCCACCAGCAACCAAGGGTCGCGATCGCGCGGGGCGTTATCGATTGGTGCTGCGGCTACCACTGAGACTTGATATTCGTCCTGTGCCAGATTGTACCCGCAAACAGTCATGGGAACTGCGAGCGACGCAAACACTACGCTTCATCATTGCCGTACGACGATTGGTCCCGGAACCAGTCCGGCCGGCCGGAGTTGATGTTACGGTGTGTCTGAAACGTAGCCGCAGAAGTTGCTCGATATGTCCCGGATCCACCTCGCAGTAAACGCCGAGCTTTTAATCCTGGATGTTGACCCAATGACCCCATTGCTGTGGGTATTGCGCGACGCTCTTGGGTTGACCGGAACAAAATTCGGCTGCGGCATGGGGCTTTGCGGAGCCTGCACCGTACATCTGGATGGCATAGCTGTGCGCTCTTGTGTTACTCCGGTCGGCTCCGTGGGTAGCAAGGCGGTCACGACTATCGAGGGCTTCTCGAAGGACATGAGTCATCCGCTTCTGCGCGCGTGGCTTGACGAACAAGTACCGCAATGTGGCTACTGCCAGTCGGGGCAGATCATGCAGGCCGCGAGTCTTCTGGCCGCGAATCCCCATCCGACGCAGAACGATATTGACACTGCAATGAGCGGCAACATCTGTCGCTGCGGTACCTATCAGCGAATCAGGCGCGCGATCGCGCGCGCTGCAGCAAGCTGAGTGAAAGCGTTACGACATGGACCGCCGTGACTTTATCGAGATCGGCGCCAAAGCTTCAGCATCGCTGCTGTTGGGATTCTATTGGCACACATCCAAGGCCGCCCGCGATGAGTTAATCGCGAACGATTCTTCAGCGACGCACGTACTCAACGCGTGGTTACGGATCTCTTCGGACAATCGGATCACGATCCTTGCGGAGAAACCAGAGCTCGGTCAGGGCTCTTGGACCTACAGCGCGATGATGGTCGCAGAAGAGCTCGAGGTCGACTGGTCTACGATTCGTGTCGAGCAGGCACCCACCATCCCCTCCGTCTACCAGGGGCTGCACACCAGCGGCAGCGGCGGAGTAGCTGCCTGTTATCGTCAGCTGCGCGCAGTCGGTGCCCAGGCACGCGAGATGCTGCGGGCCGCTGCAGCTGCACATTGGAAGCGTTCGATAGATGAATGCCTGGCCGAGAATGGGACCATTGTTCATAGTCCGACGAGTCGGCGGATGAGTTATGGAGAGCTTGCGGCCGCTGCCTCTCGCGTCGCGCCGCCCGGGCTCAACGACGTGCCGCTGAAAGCTGTGGCGGACTTTCGGTACATCGGGCAGCCCCTGCTCCGGGTCGACACTCGAAGCAAGATTTCTGGATGCGCTCGCTTCGGTATCGATGTACGTGTCCCGACGATGCTCTTCGCGGTGGTTGCCCGCTGCCCGTACTTTGGTGGACGCCTCGGGCATTTCGATGCCGCCACCGCCAGATCTTTACCGGGGGTCCGAGCCATTTTCCCGATCGAGCCATTGGCCCGCCGCTACAACACGGCTGGCGGTGTCGCGGTGGTGGCCGATTCAACCTGGGTCGCTATGCAAGCGCGCACGATGCTCGACATACGATGGCAACGGAGCCAGAAGAACCTCGAAAATGCCGCCTCGCTGCACCGACTTGCTGTTGCGAGCGTCTCGGGACCCGCGACGTATAAGGCGTTGGATCGGGGTAACGCGATGGCGGCCCTGACAGCGGCGGCGAGGCGACTGCAGGCCGACTATGAAACTCCCTTTCAAGCCCACGCGACTCTTGAGCCTATGAACACCACTGTCCATGTGCGCACCGACACCATTGAGGTCTGGTCACCGACGCAGTTTGCCGATGAGATCCAAGCCGAGATTGCCGTGCTCTCTGGCCTTTCGAGTGACCAAGTCATCGTACACACAACCTTCTCGGGCGGCTCGTTCGGACGCCGCTACCAGTGGGACTACGCGGCTGAAGCCTGGCAGGTGGCGAGACAAATGCGCCAGCCGGTGCAGCTGCTCTGGAGCCGCGAGGACGACATGCAACATGACTTCTACCGACCGTACAACTATCAGCGCGTCTCGGCCGGGCTGGATGCAGCCGGCAGGCTCACCGCATGGCAGACCCGAATAGCAACCACCTCAATCGCCGAAACGAATCTATACACGGGCTACGTCGAGTCGCCCGCCGCCTTGCGCGACCCCGCCACAATTGCCGCTCTCGAATGGTATGGGGCCGACCTTGCTCCCTACGACGTCCCGAACGTCTGCATCGAATACTCCCCTATCGCCTCGACCGTTCCGCGCTCCTGGTGGCGCTCGGTCGCCTCCTCATACACCGCGTTCGCCAAAGAGTGCTTCATCGATGAGCTGGCACATGCGCTTGGCCGCGACCCCGTGGAATATCGCCTGAGCCTGCTTCCGGAACATGATGCCGCTGCGCGCCGGCTGCGCCACGTGCTCCAGCTCACGGCCGCCAAGGCTGGCTGGGGCGATCCTCTGCCGAGCCGTCACGGTCGCGGAATCGCTTGCCGTTACGGTGACACTGTCAGCGCAGAGGTGGCCGAGGTATCGGTTCTCGAGGACGGTAGTGTACAAGTCGTGCGGGTGACCAGCGGCGTTGACTGCGGAATCGCAGTGAATCCCGACGGCGTGCGCGCGATGGTGGAGGGCGGCATCAATTTCGGCTTGACCGCGACTCTGACCGCTGCAATCACCGTCGAGGACGGCTGCGTCAAACAGAGCAACTTTCACGACTATCAGGTGCTACGCATCGGTCAAGCGCCAGAGATCGACGTGTGGATCGTACCGAGCGTCGAAGATCCGAGCGGAGTTGGTGAGCTCGGCGTCATGACCATCGCACCGGCGGTAGTCAACGCCATCTTTGCCGCCACGGGAATACGAGTGCGCCGGTTGCCGGTCGAGCGCAGTCTCCTCCAACGGACCTGAGCCCATCAGGCTGCGCATCATCCAGGAGCGGACATACCATGGATCGAAGAGTTTTCCTCAGCAGCGCGGTGGCCGCGGCGCTTGCCCGCCCGGCACTCCTTCCCCTGGCGGCCAGTGCGAGCGTGGCTCCGCAACGGATCCTGGTCTTGGGAGGCACGTTTTTCCTCGGCCCCGCGTTGGTCGACGCGGCGGTGGAAGGCGGGCATACCGTAACGCTGTTCAATCGGGGGGTGACCAATCCGGATCTCTTTCCGCATCTCCAGAAGCTGCGAGGCTATCGCAGCGCCGACGATCAGGACCTATCCGCGCTGGCCTCCAGACACTTTGATGTCGCCGTGGACGTCTGGCCGAGCGACCCGACGGTGGTCAGCACCGCGGCGCAGTTTCTCAAACCCCGGGTTCATCACTACGTCTATGTGTCTTCGATTGCTGCTTACGACTCGCGCGAATTCGAGAAGCCGGGGCTTACTGAAGATGCTCCCATGGAGCCCTGGGACAGCGGCGGCAGGAGGTACAACCGCGGCAAGGCCGAGAGCGAGCGCAGACTCAGGTCGATCTGGCCCGATAGACTGACCATCGTTCGCCCAGGACCTATTAAGGGGACTCGGGATACGACACCCGATCTGTTCTGCTGGCTGATGCGTGCCCAGGACGGCGGGACGCACATCGGTCCTGGGAGCGGCGAGGATCCGGTCGAGCTGGTGGACGCGAAGGACGTGGCGAGATTCCTGATTCGAGCTATCGAGCATTCGCTCTACGGCACATTCAACCTGACGGGGCGGACGATGACCTTCCGTCAGTTCCTGGACGCCTGCAACGCCGCTACGGATTCGGCTGCCCGGTTCGAGTGGATACCGCAGGATTTCTTGCGCAACCACGGTCTTGAAACCGACGATCGCTTGAAGACGTTTGCAGGGAACTTCCCGCTGTGGCGACCGGCGGGCTCGCAGCCGGGTCTGTTCCAGATCAGCAGCGAGAAGGCATTCAATGCTGGGTGGCAAACGAGAGCCTTTGCTGAAACGGCTCTGGACTGCCTGCTCGCATTCAGGTCACGAGACGAGACGCTCGACTGGAGCGACTACCTCGCTCCCGGTAGAGAGCAGGAGGTGCTTGC
>JASHTF010000057.1 GCA_030040715.1 Gammaproteobacteria bacterium
ACCTGCGTCGATCCGATCTCGTCGAAGGGTGCAATGGGGTTCCTGGCCTGCCAGTCGCTGCTTGCTCTCCAGCATGGGGCCGCGTCCATGGAGGATCCACAATTCCTGACTGCGGCGGCTCTGGTGGGAGACCTGGTTCTGCTGGCGCTCAGTGGTGCGCGCGACGGCCTATCGGGCGAGCGGTCCGTGCGGCTGGCCAATATCGCGCGGGTAAAGAAGGTCATCCAAGCGCGACTGCACGAGCCCGATCTCACTCTGGAGTCGATAGCGGGCGCCTGCAAGCTTTCTCTCAACTATGTTCATAAGCTGTTTCGGGACGAAGGATGCACCGTCTCGGAGTACCTCAAAAACGAGAGGCTGCAGCGAGCGCGTCAAATGCTGGAGTCTCCATCAGGGTGCGGTTCGACGGTAACTCGAGTGTCGTTGGCCTGCGGATTCTCCAACATGTCGCACTTTAGTACGTCATTTCGTCGCGCTTTTTCCCTCTCTCCGAGAGAGGTACTTCGGCGGAGGAAGCCACCAACTTAGAGGTAGCCCGAATCGTGACCGTCGAGCCGCGGTCGTCCAGTGTCAGTAATGTTGAGGCCACTCTCAGCAAAGCAAGGGCGTTGCGAACCGGTATAAGCGTCCATTGGGTCGAAGCAATACTGGGGGTTTTGTCGGGTCGGCGGACACTTGGCGATTCATCAAGTCCCGCTTCGACGTCGGCGTGTCGTCAGGAAGACGGATTCGGCACCGGTAAGGTCGAGCATCCTCCCCTTTTGTACAGACCGGTCAACGCTAAAGAGTACGTAGTCAGCTGGTCGACACCGCCACTTGGGCGGTGATTCAAACAACAAACGTGGCGGCACAGCCCGCGGGCGGGGAGGCGGAATGATTAGGCGCACGAGGGTGCTGAGCGGCGGTGCTGTGTATCTGGCCGCTGCGACCGTGGCGATCGGGCTAGCGTGGGCAGGCCGGTCGGTTGCGGATGAGGCAACTACCCTTCAAGTGAGCCAGATAACCACTGCGGCGACTGCTACGACGACGGATACGGCGGGCGAGCAGACTTCGGCGAGCAAACCGGAGCAGCTCGGAGAGGTCCTGGTAACCGCTCAGAAGACATCGGAGCGCCTGCAAGACGTTCCCATCAGCGTAAGTGCCCTCGATCAGTCGGCCATCACGAGCCTGGGGATCACCGACATTGAGGATATCACTCGGCTGACGCCCGGCCTGGATTACACCGTTGGTCCCGGCGGACAGCAGATTGTGTCGATCCGTGGCGTGGTCTCGACCTTCGGTACAGCTACTACCGGCATTTACATCGACGACACGCCGATTCAGGTCCGATTCATCGGCCAAGGGGAGACGGCGGGTAATGCTTTTCCGGACGTGTTCGACCTGGAGCGAATCGAAGTTCTTCGTGGCCCTCAAGGCACTCTGTTCGGTTCCGGGTCTGAGGGAGGGACGCTTCGGTTCATTACTCCGCAGCCAAGTCTCACCGACTGGAGCGGGCACGCGCGCGCAGAATTCTCCTTTCTGGACAACGGAGAGCCGGGTTCCGAGTTCGGTGTGGCCGTGGGTGGACCTCTGATCGATAACACCCTGGGGTTCAGACTGAGTGCCTACAATGAAGAGGATGCCGGCTGGATAAATCTCGTGCCGCAGCAGATCTTCGGGCAGACTCAATCGAATGCGAACTCGGGCAACACTCAGGTGATCAACGGTGCACTCACCTGGGCGATAACCGACAGTTTCAAGATCACACCGTCGCTGTATTATCAGCGGCAATACCAAGCCGATATAGGTCAATATTGGCTCGGTCTGTCGAATCCGGCTGCGGGCAAATACGTCAACGGTTATGTGTTTCCTCAGCCCATTCTCGATCGCTTCGAGCTTCCGGCGCTCAAGGTGTCGTGGAACCTCCCGGGGGTGGACATCTTCTCGAATACCTCATTCATGGATCGCACCAGGAACCTCAACCAGGACTACACGTTCTATGTAACCGAGCTCCTGACCGGCATGGACCGTCCCGTGACGCCTTCCGTGGCACCGATGCAGAACCCACAGCAGCAGTTCACGCAGGAAATCCGTGCGCAGTCGGCCGATCCCTCCAGCCGAATTCGTTGGGTCGTCGGGGGATTCTTTCAGAGAGTGACCCAGCATGCCGATCAAACCATCGAGTCGCCCGGTCTGAACACGCTCACGGAATCTATCTTCGGAGCGACGGTTGCCCAGGTTCTCGGTGTCGGACTGCTACCGGGAGGACTGTCCTATGAAGGGTTCGACGAGACGGTGGACAAGCAGTTAGCCGGCTTTGGCCAAGTTGATTTCAAGCTCACTTCCCAGTGGACGCTGACTGCCGGTCTTCGCTATGCGCATACCTCGTTCGAGCACGCTAATCTTCAGAACGGTCCATTCAACGGCGGATTGACCGGAGCGACCGACAGCGGCTCTGAAAACGACAACACTCCCAAGGTGGGCGTGAGTTATAAACCCAACGAGGATTCAATGCTCTACGCCTCTATCGCCAAGGGCTTTCGCCCCGGAGGCACAAACACGCCGATACCGCTCACGCTCTGCGCCTCAAACCTGGCGGCGCTCGGTCTGACGCAGGCGCCCGACACTTACGATCCCGATCACGTGTGGAGCTACGAACTTGGATCCAAGGGAGACGCACTCGCGCATCGGTTCCAGTGGGACGCGAGCGCTTTCTACATCAATTGGAGCCAAATCCAAAGCTTGGTCAGCCTCCCGGTTTGTGGCTTCGAGTTCATCAAGAACCTCGGCTCGGCGGTGAGCCAGGGCTTCGACTTGCAGCTGAGCAGCATCATCACTCAGGGGCTCATACTTGGGGCATCGGTAGGGTACACGGATGCGAGGTACGTCAAGACCATCCGCGGACCGACTGCCAGCCCGATCGTAACGGACGGTGATCGTCTCGCGGCGGCGCCGTGGCACGAGACGCTGTCAGTTGATTACACCTTCTGGCTATTGAGCAACGGCGCTTCTCTGTATGCGCATGTCGACGGCGACTATACGAGCTCGTACCTTACTAACAACCCGAACGATGCGCTTTACGACCCGGTTTATAACACCTATCACAGCATCTTCTACACCGCGGCCCGCGCCGGATTCAAATTCAAGGGATGGGATGTCTCGGCCTTCGCCAAGAACGTGACCAATTCACACTCGGATTTGTTTGATCAGCATTGGGTCTTGCCCACGCCCCTGGTGACGCAAGGGTCGTTGGTTCCACGTAGCATTGGTGTAACGGCAACCTACGAGTTTTGACGTCGATGACCGTCGTGGCCCGATACCACCCTGCGGAGGTCAGTGACCGCAGCTGGTCGCGAGCCAGTCGAGCGTCTCAGTAGAAGAATTCAGTGGCGGCAGATCATGGCCGGCCGCCGCAGGGAGCAGAATCGGAAACGGCCCCACATCGTAGCGCCGCATCGGCACCCCGCCGAGGCACGAGGGCTTCCACTGCGCCTGCCCGTCGGCGATCGCATCGACGCCCACGGCCAGCTGCTCGAGCTCGGCGCGCGCCAGCGGGACTTCCTCGTGCGCCTCGTAGGCACGCTGCGCGTGGGGGGCGAGCTCAAGCAGACGGTGCAGAGAATGAGCCAGCGCTTGCACGTCCGATCCCGGCACGTCGACCAAGCTCACGCCTCGGTTGATCAAATCACCGGTGAACAGTCGCTCGCCGCCGGCATCCAGGATCGAGACCGAGTCGGGCGTATGCCCGGGCGTGCTGTACAGCGTCACGGTCCGCCCCCCGAGATCGATCGACTGCCCGTCCCTGACCCAACCGGCCACGTGGTAGCGAATACCACTCTTCAGCATGAACTGTGCGGGGGTCTCCACGAACTCGCCGTCGTGCGCCTCTGCCCGTAGCGCCGGCGTATCGAGCAGCCGCACGTCGCTGAACTCCGCCAGATCGCCGACATG
>JASHTF010000058.1 GCA_030040715.1 Gammaproteobacteria bacterium
TTGTTGAGCTTCGCGTACGCCGCATGAGTCTTGGCCTTGTCCGCACCGTCGGCAACCTTGGCGTCTTCCTCTTGCTTGAGGCAGTCGCTGTAAGCCACGACCGCCGCGTTGAGGTTCTTGACGGCGGTCTGCGCGGTGACCATCTCATCTTTCGTGGCGGTCGCTCCGCTGGGGATATAGACCTTGGTGTCGGGCGCCGTGCAATCGGCAAACGCCGTGCCGGTCGTCGCCAGGGCTGCCAGCAGCAGGGAAATCGTGGCTGTGCGTCTCATCCGTGGATCCTCTGTGTTCTCGATGGCTGGAAGGGACCGGCAATACGCTCGCAGGGTGGTGCTGTGCTGAGCTCAGCTCAGAGTCGCCGGCGCCCCCGCCTGCAACCCCCTAGAGTCGATTGCGCCTATCATATCGCGCTTCCCGGAGGCAAAGTCGAGGGCCGGAATAAGACCGACGGAAGAGTGAGAGAGAGCGTGAGAGAGCGTGAGAGAGCGTGAGACACAGTGAGATCGGAGAGAGCGTGAGCGTGCGCAGCAGTAACGACGGGCGTTACCGACGTCGAGACATAATCGCGCTGGGTCTGGCCGCGGCGGGTGCGCTTGCGGGGCGCCGCCTGCCGGCAGCCGCCGCCGCATCGTCCTCCGCGGCGCCGCTGATCAGCAGGTCCATCCCCGCGAGCGGCCAGATGCTGCCCGTGATCGGTCTCGGCGGGCGCGATTTCCGCGACGACGAGCTTGCCGAACTGCGCGATGTCATCGGCCGCATGCTCGAGCTCGGCGGCACCGTCATCGATACGGCCGCCGCTTACGGCGGCGGCCAGAGCGAGCGCGTCATCGGCCAGGTATTGTCCGAGCTCGGCGCGCGCCCGCGCGTATTCCTCGCCACCAAGCTCACCGGCACGCCGGAGCGCGGTCGCTACGGCCGTGAAAGCTTCCAGCGCTCGCTCGAGCTGCTGCAGACCGATTACCTCGACCTGCTCCAGATCCACAATCTGGTAGGAGTCGACGCCGCCTGGCCGCTGCTCACCGAGTTGAAGCATTCGAACAAGATCCGCTATCTCGGCATCACGACCTCATCGCCCGACGACCATGGGCACATGGTGCAGCTGATGCAGCGCTATCCCGTGGACTTTGTCGAGGTCGACTATTCGATCGGTAATCGCGATGCGGCGCAGACCGTGCTGCCCGTCGCGCTCGAGCGCAGGATCGCCGTCATGGTCGACGTGCCGCTCGGCGGGGCGGGGCGCGGCGGCTTCTCGCTCGCCAGCGTCCAAGGCAAGCCGCTGCCACCGCTCGCGGCTGCTCTGGGGGTACGCGATTGGCCGCAGCTCCTGCTCAAGTACGCGGTCTCCCATCCAGCGGTGACCTGCGTGATTCCGGGCACCACGAAGGTCAGCCATCTCGAGGATGATCAGGCGGCCGGGCGTGGGCGTTTGCCCGATGCAGCCATGCGGCGCGAGCTCGAGCGGTATTGGGACCGAGTGATCGCACGTCCGGGGTCGGCCTGAGATGAGCGTGAGCGCCGTCGCGGCAGCTTGGTTTGCGGCGGGTGTAGCGCTGGGCGCCGTGCTCGCAGCGTTCGGGATCTGGATGCTGGCCGGCGCGCGTCTGCGCCGTGAGATCGAGCGGCGCGCGAGCGCCGAGAGTGACGCACGCCGCCTGCCCGCCCTCGAGGCCAGGCTCGAGGGCAGTGCCCAGCAACTGCAGAGTCAGCAGGCCACGATCGCACAGCTCGAGACGCGCCTGGCCGACGAGCGCCGCGCCACGGAGTCCAAGCTCGAGCTGCTCGCCAGCGCCGAGAGCGCCTTTGCCGATGCCTTCAAGGCACTGTCGGCCGACGCGCTGAGTCACAACAATGCCAATTTTCTAACGCTCGCGACCGCGACGCTCGAGCGCTTTCAGGCCAACGCTCGCAGCGAGCTCGAGGCGCGACAGCAAGCCGTGGACGCGCTGGTGCAGCCGCTGCGTGCGTCGCTGCAGCAGGTTGATGGCAAGCTCGGCGAGCTCGAGAGGAGCCGCATCTCCGCTTATGCGGCACTCAGCGATCAGCTGCGCAGTCTGGTCGAGACGCATCTGCCGCTGCTGCACGGTGAGACCGCGAATCTGGTCAAGGCGCTGCGTCAGCCGGTGGTGCGCGGTCGCTGGGGAGAGATGCAGCTGCATCGCGTGGTCGAGATGGCGGGCATGCTCGAGCATTGCGATTTCATCGAGCAGTCCACCCGCAGCACTGCCGAGGGCGCGTTGCGACCCGATCTGATCGTCCGACTCCCGGGCGGCAAGCAGATCGTGGTCGACGCCAAGGCGCCGGTGGCGGCTTACCTGGACGCCGCCGAGCTGGCGGATGAGGAGGCGCGGCGAGTGCTGCTGCTCGATCATGCGCGCCACGTGCGCGATCACATCGTGGCGCTGGGTCGCAAGAGCTACTGGGAGCAATTCGCGCCGTCGCCCGAGTTCGTGGTGCTATTCCTGCCGGGGGAGATGTTCTTCAGTGCCGCGCTTCAACAGGATCCGGCGCTGATCGAGTTCGGCGTCGGCGAGCGGGTCATTCCGGCGACGCCGACGACCTTGATCGCGCTGTTGCGCGCCGTGGCCTACGGCTGGCGCCAGGAGGCACTCGCCGCCAACGCCCAGCAGGTCGCAGAGCTCGGTCGGGACTTGTTCCTGCGGATCGGCACGCTGGCGGCTCATTGGGATGAGTTGCGCCATCATCTCGCCAAGACCGTCGAGGCCTATAACCGCTCGGTCGGCACGCTCGAGTCGCGCGTGCTGCCATCCGCCAGACGCTTCCGCGATCTGCAGGCGGCGCCGGAGGGTGCCGAGATCGCGCTGCTGACGCCGATCGAGCTTGTTCCGCGCGCACCGCAGGCGCCGGAGCTCGCGGATGCAGGCCCGGAGCTGTCTGACATCAGCAGCGACGGTGTGCGGTTGTCGCGGCTCGCCGTGAGCGGCACGGGAAGATAGCTGGCCGCGATTAAGTACGGCCGTTAGTGATGGTCGTATGGTGTGAGCGCCGCCGTCGCGGGCAGCGCGCTCAGCCGGCCCGCGGTGCTCTGGATCAAGCTTACGAGCGGGGCCGGGTAGACGCCGAACACGACCAGCACGACGAGCAGCGCTGCGACCACGGCGCTGCCGACCCTCTCCGTGGCACCCGCAGTGCGTTCGACCGCGACGGTCGGCGTTTGGATCAACGCTACGATCACCCGCAGGTAATAGAAGAGTCCGATGATGCTGCCGACGATCAGCGCGGTCACCGCAGCGGTCAGATGCGCGCCTACGCCCGCGACGACCGCATAGAACTTGGCGATGAAGCCGAGGGTCAGCGGGATCCCGGCCAACGACAGCAGCATGGCTGTGAACACCAGCGCGAGAGCGGGGCGGCGCCAGAACAGGCCCCGATAGGCGCTCAGCGACTCGGCATCGTGCGGCTCATCGGGGCGCGACAGCAACCCAACGATCGCGAATGCGCCAAGGGTGCTGACCGCGTAGGCGACCAGGTAGGCACTCACCGCCTCGACTGCGAGGGTGCCACCGGCCAGGAATGCGACCAGCACATAACCCATATGCGCAATCGATGAATAGGCCAGCAGTCGCTTGACGTTGTCCTGCAGCAGCGCCAGTAGATTGCCGGTCAGGATCGACAGCACTGCGATGAGGGTGATCAGCAGCGTCAGCGTACCGGCATCGAACGCACGCGTGGCCAGGAAGTAGCGCAGCAGCAGCGCGAGCACGGCGCACTTGGATACCACGGCCACGAACCCGGTGACCGGCGCGGGTGCTCCCTGATAGATGTCCGGTGCCCACAGATGAAAGGGCACCACCGACAGCTTGAAGCCGATGCCCACGAGCACTAAGGCTATTCCCGTCAGCGCGCTCAAGTCACGCAGCGTCGCAGTGCCGAGCGCGCCGGGGCGCGTGAGCGCCGCGAACGACAGCGTGCCGAAATCGTTGTACAGCAACGCGATCCCGAATAGCAGCAACGCCGAGGACATGCTCGAGAGGATCAGATACTTGATGCCGGCTTCGGCCGGCGGTCGCTGCAGGCGCGGATAGCCGATGAGACCGAACAAGCTGATGCTGAGGGTCTCGAGTCCGAGGAAAAATGCCGCGAAGTGCTGACTGGCAACGATCACCGTCGCGCCGAGCGTCGCCAGCAGCAGCAGCACGTAGTACTCCTCGCGCGGCTGCGTATCGCGTGCGCGCAGATAGCCGTACGACAGCAGCGCGACCGCGAGTGCTGCCAGCAGCACGAGTCCGGTATAGAACAGCGCGTAGCCGTCGATCCGCAGTAGCGGTGTCACGCTGCGCGGCGCGAGCCTCGCGGCCACGAACAGCGCGGCGAATGCCAGCGCCAGCCCGAGTATGCAGATCCCGGCGCTGGCGGTGTGACTGCGATGCGCGGCGATTACCAGCAGCAGCACCACTGCGGCGGCCGCGAGTACCAGATAGGGCAGCAGCACCGGCAGATCTGCGCCGCTCACGGTGCTGGCCCCGCGGAGTGGGGTGAGTAGCGCACGGGCACGCCGGAGTAGTCGCCGCCGGGGGCTGATCCGGGGGTGCGTTGAGCGCCGGAGCCAGACGCGCTCGTCATCGTCACCCCCGCGGCGCTCTGCAGCGCACCGAGACCCGTGGCGACCGCATCGAGCAGCGGCCGCGGGTAGACGCCTAGCCACAAGATCGCCGCGCTCAGTACCGCCAGCACCGTGGTTTCCCGCGCTCCCACATCGGTCAGCGGCATGTGCGCCTGCGGTGGTATTCGCTCCGGGCCGTGCAGGGCACGTGCGATCAGCGCCAGCGCATAAATGACCGCCGCCACCAGCCCCAAGGAGGCCACGATGGTCAGCGAGCGGTTGACGCTGAAGCTACCGAGCAGGATCAGAAACTCGCCGATGAAGTTGCCCAGGCCCGGAAGCCCGAGCGAGGCGATGGCGAATACCGTCATCAGCGCTGACAGCCGGGGCAAGGCCGCGGCGAGACCACCGATGCGCGTGAGATCGCGCGTGTGCAGCCGCTCCTGCAGCATGCCGACCACGATGAACAGTGCTCCGGTGCTGATGCCATGGGCCACGATCTCGACCATTGCTCCGTGCAACGACAGTGAGGTCCAGGCGAACACCGCCAGCAGCACGAATCCCATGTGGCTGACGCTCGAATAGGCGACCAGGCGCTTCATATCGTCCTGAGCGAATGACAACGCCGCTCCGTAGAGCACGCTGATCGCGCCGAGCAGCATCGCGACGGGTGCAAAGGCGTGCGCGGCCTGCGGAAACAGGGGTACCACGAAGCGCAGCAGACCGTAGGCGCCGGTCTTGAGCAGTACCCCGG
This sequence comes from Gammaproteobacteria bacterium, assembly GCA_030040715.1. GTDB lineage: Bacteria > Pseudomonadota > Gammaproteobacteria > Steroidobacterales > Steroidobacteraceae > FEN-1191. The sequence goes on from JASHTF010000058.1 coordinate 5,316, forward strand.
CGAGCAACACGCTACCTGCGGTCGGTGCCTCGGTGTGTGCATCCGGCAGCCAGCTGTGCACGGGGACGGTCGGCAGCTTGACGGCAAAGGCGAAGAAGAAGCCGAGCATCATCCAGAAGGCGAGCCGGGGCGACAGCGGCGTGCCGCGCAGCGCGAAATAATCGAACGTCAGTACCCCGGTCGCGCGGCGATGAATGAATACCAACGCCAGGATTGCCACCAGCATCACCAGGCCGCTGCCCTGCGTGAACAGGAAGAATTTGATGGCGGCGTACACGCGTCGCTCGTGTCCCCAGAGCGCGATGATGAAGTACATCGGCACCAGCATCAGCTCCCAGAAAAAGAAGAACAGGAACAGATCGAGCGCGAGGAACACACCGACAATGCCGGCGAGCGTCCACAGCAAATTGGCGTGAAACATGCCGACGCGCTCAGCGATCTCCTTCCATGAGGTCATTACCGAGAGCGCCGTCAGACTGAGCGCCAACAGGATCAGCACCAGGCTGAGGCCATCGAGGTCGAGCCGGAAGGAGATGCCGAGTTGTGGGATCCAACGCCAGTAGGTCTCGGCCAGCCACGGCCCGTGTGCGCTCGCGGCAGTGAGCGCAGCCGGTCCGGTCACCGTAATCGCGATGATCAGCGCCAGGTCGATAGCGACTGCCGCCAGGGCGATCCAGCGCGGCGCATCGGTCCCCGAGCGCTCGGCCAGCACGGCGACGCCGCCGCCGATCACCGGCACGAGGATGACCCACGTGAGCATCATGCGAACATCGCCACTGCGACAGCCACCAGCGACCCGGCGGCGATCCAGCCCGCGTAGCGGCGCAGGCGTCCATCCTCGGTCTGGCTGAGCAGCCCATTGGCCAGGCGGCCGAGCGCTGCGAGCGCACCGTAACCGGTGTCGATCACATCGGCGCGATTGATGCGCGTGATCCAAAGAAACGGTTGCACGAGTGTCTGGTCATACAGCCAGTCGAATCCCCAACCGCCGAGCCACCAGCGCGCAAGCGCACGCACGGGCGCACTCGCGCGCAGCGCGCCGGCGGCACCGCGTCCATAGATCCACCAGGCGATGGCGATCCCGAGAAGCGCCAGCACCATCGCGATGACCATCGCCACAGTCTGCAGCGCCGCCGACCCCGCGAGCTCCCGCGTCGGCAACGTACTCGCGAGCAGGCGGGACAAGGCGCTGATGCTGCCGAGCGCGTGCGGGGTTTCGACGAAGCCAGCCGTTAGAGCGAGCACCGATAGCACCGTCAGCGGCAGCACGATGCGCACGCCGTAGCGGCTGCTGGGCCTGGTATGTTGCGCGCCGAAGAACACGACGAATACGGCGCGGAAGATGTAGATCGGGGTGATCAGCGCGCCGAGCAGCCCCGCCAGCCACAGCACGGCTCCGCCGGGCCTAAAATTCCAGGCACTCCAGAGAATCAGGTCTTTGCTGTAAAAGCCTGCGGTGATCAGCGGCAACGCCGCGAGCGAGGCCGAGCCGATCAGGAAGCTCCAGAACGCCATCGGCAGCTCGCGGCGCAACCCCCCCATGCGGAAGATGTTGTGCTCGTCGTTGATGCGCATCATCACGGCGCCGGCGGCGAGAAACAGCAGCGCCTTGAAGAAGGCATGCGTCATGAAATGGAAAATCGCTGCCGACCATGCGCCCACGCCCAGCGCCAGGAACATGTAGCCGATCTGGCTCATGGTGGAGTACGCCAGGATGCGCTTCAGATCGTGCTGGGCCAGCGCAGCGAACGCCGCGAGCAGCAGCGTCGCGGCCCCGATCGCTGCGACCGCGAGCAGCACGCTCGGCGCAAGCTCGAACAGCGCGTGCATGCGGGCGATCAGATAGACACCGGCGGTCACCATGGTGGCAGCGTGAATGAGCGCGGAAACGGGAGTCGGGCCGGCCATGGCGTCGGGCAGCCAGGTCTGCAGCGGCAGCTGCGCCGACTTGCCGACCGCGCCGCCGAGCAGCAGCGCGGCCGCGGCGGTCGGCAGCACTGAGCCTGTGGGCCATTGCACCTGCGCGCCGGCCAGCATGGGGCCGATCGCGAGCGTTCCGAGGTGCGTGGCCAGCAACAGCAGGCCGATCATGAAGGCGGTATCGCCGACGCGCGTGACGATGAAGGCCTTGCGCGCGGCGTAGCCGTTGCTCGGATTGCGATACCAGAAGCCGATCAGCAGGTAACTGCACAGGCCGACTCCTTCCCATCCGAGAAACAGCAGCAACAGGTCGTCGGCCAGCACCAGGATCAGCATCGAGGCCACGAACAGATTCATATAGGCGAAGAAGCGGCTGTAGCCCTCGTCCTGTTGCATGAACTCCGAGGAGTACAGATGAATCAGGAAGCTCACGAACGTGACCACGAGCATCATTACCAGCGACAGCGTGTCGAGCTGAAAGCCGATCGCGACCTGAAGGCCGGCGGTGGCGATCCAGCGCCACAGCGTCACGCGCAACACACCGCTGCCCTGGCTCAGCAACCACCCCGCGAGCACCAGCGCGAACACGGCCGCGAGCGCGGTCGAACCGACGCCGATGAGCGCACTCACGGGCCGCGGGGCCCGCCCGGCCGACAGAAATAGCAGCAGGAAGCCGAGCAATGGCAGCGCGGGGACGAGCCAAAGGAGCGTAGCCATATCAGTCGTGCAGCGCCCGGGCCGCGTCGGCATCGACGGACTCCGTGCCGGAGAACAGCCGCAGGATCAGCGCCAATCCCACCGAAACCTCCGCCGCCGCGAGCGTGAGGATCAGAATGAACATGATCTGGCCATCGGCCTGACCCCAGCGCGCGCCGGCTGCGATGAACGCCAGCCCCGCCGCGTTCAGCATGATCTCGATCGACATCAGCATGAACACGAGATTGCGGCGCGCGAGCAGGCCCGCGACGCCGAGCCCGAACAGCACGACCGCCAGGATCCAGGCATGCATCAGCGTGTTAGCAGGCATTCAATGTGACTCCGCGGTCGTGTGCCGTGACGAAGCAGCGGTCGCCCGCGTGGGCGGCTCTCGTGTCCACCGTGGGTGCGACGCGGCCGGTTGCGGCGCTTTCAGCAGCTCGCGTGCGAGGTGGTAGGCCGCGACCAAGCCTGCCATCAGCAGCATGGAGGCGAGCTCGACGGCGAGCAGGTACGGGCCAAACAGTAGCAGGCCGACCTGCTTGGGCTCGATCGCGGGCGGCGCGGCCGCGGTCGCTGTGAGCGTTGTGGGCGCCGCGGCGCCAGCGAGCTGCGCCGCCGCGGCGCCGGAGCCCTGCGCGCTGACGTCGAAACGTCCGGATGCCAGTAGGTACAGCAGCTCGCCAGCGAGCACGGCCGCGAGCAGCGTCGGACCCACCCACACGGCCGGGCGCAGCCAATTGCGCTCCTGCGGCGCCGCGCCTGCGCCCAGGTTCAGAATCATCACGACGAATACGAACAGCACCATGATTGCACCCGCATAGATGATCACCTCGAGCGCGGCCGCGAACGGTGCACCGAGCGCGTAGAACACCAGCGCGACGGCCAGCAGCGACACGATCAGGTACAGGACCGCGTGCGCCGCGTTGCTGCGCGTGATCGTGAGCGCCGTGGCGATGAGCGCCACTGCCGCGGACAGATAGAACATTCCGATCACGGCGGCGGTCTCACGGCAGCAGCGTCCTGACGTCGACCGGGGGCTCCTCATGCTCTGCCTGACCCTTGTCCTTGCCGGGAATCGCCAAGCCGGAGACGCGATAGAAGTTGTAGCCGGGACGCTTGCCCGGGCCGTTGATCAGCAGGTGCTCCTTCTCGTACACCAGATTGGGCCGCTGGTATTCGCACATCTCGAAGTCGGGCGTGAGCTGAATCGCGTAGGTCGGACAAGCCTCTTCGCAGAAGCCGCAGAAGATGCAGCGCGAGAAGTTGATGCGGAAGAACTGCGGGTACCAGCGTCCGTGCTCCTCGGTCTTCTGCAGCGAGATGCAGTCCACCGGACAAACTACCGAACACAGGTAACACGACACGCAGCGCTCCTCGCCGTCCGGATCGCGTGTGAGCACGATGCGGCCGCGATAGCGCGGCGCGAGATACGGTTTCTGCTCCGGATAGCTCACCGTCTCGCGGCGGTGAAACAGATGCAGAAACGTCAACCACAGAGCCCGAAGCACGCTGAACATCACCGCTCCTACGCGACTACCACCGCGCCCGTGATCGCCAGATTCAGCAGCGAGAGCGGCAGCATGACCTTCCAGCCGTACGCCATCAGCTGGTCATAGCGCACCCGCGGCAATGCCGCGCGCAGCAGAATGAACAGCACGATGAAGCAGCCGGTCTTGATCAGGAACCACACGATCGGCGCCAGCAGCGGCCCCTGCCAGCCACCGAGAAACAGCGTGGTGATCAGCGCTGCCACCAGCACCATGCCGGCGTACTCGCCCACGAAGAACAGTCCGAATTTCATGCTCGAGTATTCGGTGTGGTAGCCCGCGCCGAGTTCGTTCTCGCCTTCCGGCAGATCGAACGGCAGGCGGCGCGTCTCGGCGACGCCCGCGATCAGAAACACCACGAATCCCACGAACTGCGGCACGATGAACCACAGATGGCGCTGGCGGCGCACGATCTCGGACAGATCAAACGAGCCGGCGAGGATCACGACGCCTACCAGGCTCAACCCCATGAAGACCTCATAGGAGAGCATCTGCGCGGCGGCGCGCATGCCGCCGAGCAGCGAATACTTGCTGTTCGAGGCCCAGCCGGCGAATACGACGCTGTAGACCGAGAGCGAGCTCATCGCCAGAAAGAACAGCAGCCCGATGTTCAGGTGCGTGCTGATGCCGATCGCGGCGGTTACCGGCACCACGGCGAACCCGAGGAACACGGTGATCATCACCACGGCGGGCGAGATCACGAATAGCGGGCGGTCGGCGAACGGCGGGATCCAATCCTGTTTGTAGAGGATCTTGATCATGTCGGCGAGCACCTGGA
>JASHTF010000059.1 GCA_030040715.1 Gammaproteobacteria bacterium
GCTGCCGCAGCGACCCCTACAATTGGTACAACTTCTTCGATTTCTGGGACCCATGAGGCCATCCCGGCGACGATCCAACGCGCGATCACGGCTCACTTGCATCGTGATTCTGTGCGTCGTGGCGATGCGCAGCGCGACGCTGCCGGTATGCGCTCAGACTCAACCCGGCGACGCTGCTGCCGCGCTGGATCAGCTCATGACGCTGCTCGCGCAGCGCCGACACGGCGAGGCGGATTTCCAGGAGCTCAAGTACGTGGCGCTGCTCGACCAGCCGATCGAGAGCTCGGGTCTGCTGATCTATGACGCACCGGATCATCTCGAGGAGCGCATCGTGCGGCCGCACGCCCAGACCGCGGTGCTCGATCACGGCGTGCTGACGCTACGCATCGGCAAGCGCGAGCGCAGCGTGGCGCTGGCGCAGTATCCCCAGCTCGCACCCCTGATCGACAGCATCCGTGCGCTGCTCGCGGGCGATCGCGGCACGCTCGAGCATCAGTTCAAGCTCAATTTCGACGGCATGCTCGATCATTGGGAGCTGCGGCTCGAGCCACGCGACACTCGGTTGGCGGCGACGCTGCGCGAGATCGACATGAGCGGAGAGCGCGACGCCATCCGCCTCGTGCAGCTGCGCGCGACCAATGGCGACCACTCGGTCATGCGCATCCAGCCGCGTCCGTGATTGGGTCGTGAGCGGCTCCGCGCGCATCCTCGCGCTCGGCCTGTGGCTGGCGCTGCTGGCCGCGGCCGCAATCGTGGTGGCGCGCTCGCCGTACAGCACCGATCTATCGGCGTTGCTGCCGCGCTCGCCCTCACCGCTGCAGCGGCTGCTGGTGGAACAGTTGCGTGCCGGCCCGGCCTCGCGCCTGATCCTGATCGGCATCGATGGGGGTAGCGCGCAGAGCCGCGCACACGCCTCGAGCGCGCTGGCACACGCGCTGCGCGCCCGGTCTGCATTCTCCCTGGTCGCCAATGGTGAGGCTGGCAGCGGTGAGCGCGAGCAGCAGCTCGCCTTCGCGCATCGCTACCAACTCAGCGCCAGCGTCACACCGGAGCGCTTCAGCACCGCGGGACTGCACGCCGCCATCAGTGCCAGCATCGATCTGCTCGTCTCACCGGCCGGCATGCTGGCGCAGCCCCTGTTTCAAGCTGACCCGACCGGCGAGACCCTGCAGGTCATTGATCAGTTCCAGGGGGCAGCGCAGCCGCGGCTCGAGCAGGGCGTCTGGAGCTCGAACGACGGCGGCCGCGCGCTGCTGATCGCGCAGACGCGCGCCGCAGGCTCGGACACCGACGCCCAGGAGCGCGCCGTGGCACTGATTCGCGCCGCCTTCGCACGCAGTGCCGCGGTGGGCGGCGAGGCGATGTCGGCGGGCGCGCGGCCCCTGTCGCTGGTGCTCAGCGGTCCGGGGGTACTGTCGGTGCAGGCGCGTGCCTCGATCAAGGGCGAAGCAATACGACTGTCGCTGTTGAGCAGCGCGCTGATCGTCGCGCTGCTGCTGGCGGTGTATCGATCCTTGCCGGCGCTGCTGCTCGGGCTGCTGCCGGTGGTCTCGGGTGCGCTGGCCGGGGTGGCCGCGGTCGCGCTCCGATTCGGCGTGGTTTACGGCATCACGCTCGGCTTTGGCGTCACGTTGATCGGCGAATCGGTCGACTATCCGATCTACTTCTTCATTCAAGCGCTCGGCCGCGGGCGCCAGAGCAGCGCGGGCGATGTGGCCGCGAGCGGGACGACACGGCAGCTGCTGTGGCCCATCATCGGGCTCGGCGCGCTGACCTCGATCTGCGGGTTCGCGGCGCTGCTGTCCTCGGCATTCGCTGGGTTGGCGCAGCTCGGGCTCTATTCGGTCATCGGGCTGATCGTGGCGGCCGCAGTTACCCGTTGGGTTCTGCCTGCACTGGTGCCGGCCGATCTGGTCATCGCCGATCTGACGCGGTTCGGCGCCCGGCTGCAGCGGTTGCTGGCGAGGGCGCGCCTGCACTGGACCATCGCGCTGCTATTCGCTTTGATTTGCGCGGGCGTGATCTATCTGCACCGCGGTCAACTGTGGAACCGTGAGCTCGCGGCACTCAGTCCCATCCCGCTCGCAGCGGAGGCGCTCGATGCGCGGATGCGTGCTGACCTCGGCGCCCCGGACGTGAGCAATCTGGTGATCGTCGGCGGCGCCAGCGAGGAGGCGGTGCTCGAGCAGAGCGAGCTCGTCGGCCGTCGTCTCGATCAGCTCGCGGCCGAGCGGGTGATCGGCGGCTACGACAGCCCGGCCCGGTATCTCCCCAGCCTGGAGGCTCAGCGGCAGCGGCAGGCGGCACTGCCCGATCCGCTGCAGTTGCGCGCGCGCCTCGCGGCCGCGGTGGCGGGCCTGCCGCTCGCTGCTTCCACGCTCGAGCCCTTCGTCGAGCAGGTCGCAGCAGCGCGAGAGGCGGCGCCCGTTACGCGCGCGACGCTGGATGACACCGCTCTGGCGCTCGCCGTCGACGGACTGCTGTGGCGTGAGCCGGACCGCTGGCAGGCACTGCTGCCGCTGCGCGCCCCGACCGGCAGCGGCCGCGATATCGACCTGACGCGCGTGCGCGCGGCCGTCGCCGACCTGACCGCACGCGGCGTGCAGGTATTCAATCTCAAGAGCGAGACCGACCGCCTGTACGACGACTATCTCTCGGCAGCGGTGCATCAGTCCCTGGAGGGTCTGGGCGCGATCGTGCTGCTGCTGGCGATCGCGCTGCGCAGTGCCCGGCGCGTCATCCGGGTGCTCGCGCCGCTGCTGCTGTCGGTGCTGGCGGTGACCGCGAGCTTTGCGATCAGCGGCGGCGGGCTCACGATCATGCATCTGATTGGGATGCTGCTGATCGTTGCGGTGGGATCCAACTATGCGCTGTTCTTCGACCGCGGCGCCGTCGCGGGCGTCCGCATGCCGCTGCAGCGCGTGCTCGCGTCGCTGGTCGTGGCCAATACCAGCACCGTCATCGCCTTCGGTGTACTCGCGAGCTCGAGCGTCCCGGTGCTCAGTGCCCTCGGTCGCACGGTCGCTCCGGGTACCCTGATGGCATTGGTGTTCGCGGCGCTGCTGGCTCCGCGTACACTCTCCCGCACGAGCGGATCACAGGCCGCGTAGCACATGCGGCGCCGTGTGGTCCCTTCGCCGACCGCCGATGCGACCGAATCCGAGGTGAGCCCCATCAAGCCCGCCGTCTTCCCGCCGAGTACCGGACCTGCGGCTACGCCTGAGCCTGCGGCCGCCCGGCGTCAAACTCGACGCTGGCGACCGACACCGCTGCTGCAGGCGTCGGCGGCTCTGCACTGCGGCGCGCTCGGGCTGACCGTCTGGCATCCGCGTCTGTGGCCATGGACCGTCGGGGCCGTGGTCGCCAACCACCTGCAGCTCGTCGCGACCGGACTGCTGCCGCGAAGCACGCTGCTCGGGTCGAACTGGACGCGGCTGCCGACGGCAGCCGCCTCGCACGGCCAGGTTGCGGTCACGTTCGACGATGGTCCCGATCCCGAGATCACACCGCGGGTGCTGCGGCTGCTACAGGCGCAGCGTACGCTCGCGACCTTTTTTTGCATCGGCGAACGCGTGCGCCGCCATCCCTCGCTGGTACGCGAGTGCGTCGCCGCGGGGCACGCGATCGAGAATCACAGCTACAGCCACTCGGCCTGCTTTTCACTGCTGAGCCCGCGCCGTCTGGCGCTCGAGATCGCTCGCGCGCAGGAGGCGATCATCAGCGCGAGCGCGCAGTGCCCGCGCTTCTTTCGCGCGCCGGCGGGATTGCGCAGCCCGCTGCTCGATCCCCTGCTGCAGCGGGCGGGGCTGCAACTCGCCAGCTGGACGCGGCGCGGCTTCGATACGGTGCGCACCGACCCGGATCGGATCCTGGGCCGGCTGGCGCGCAATCTTGCGGCCGGCGACATCCTGTTGCTCCACGACGGACATGCTGCCCGGACTGCTCACGGCATGCCGGTCGTGCTGGAGGTATTACCACGCCTGCTCGAACTGCTCGCGGCTCGAGGGCTGCAACCCGTGACGCTGCCGCAAGCGCTCGCGTGCCCGCGATGATGCCGCTGCGATTGACCCACTATACCGCCGCTAGCGCGCTCGGCCGCGGTCGGCTGGCCACGCTCTGCGCGCTGCAGAACGCCGCCGGCGCCCTGCGACGCTGCCAGTTCGAGAACGTCGAGCTCGAGACCTACGTCGGTGAGGTGGACGCAGTGGATGAGGTCGCGCTTCCGCGCGAGCTGCGCAGCTTCAATTGCCGCAACAATCGCCTGGCATGGATCGGCTTGACACAGGACGGCTTCGATACCGAGGTGCGCGCCTGCGCGGCTCGTTGGGGCAGGCGCCGGGTGGGCGTGCTGCTCGGTACCAGCACCTCGGGCATCCTCGAGACCGAGAACGCCTACCGGCGGCTCGACCCGAAGACGGGAGCGCTGCCGGATGAGTTTGACTACCCACATCAGCACAACTCCTTTTCGGTGGCGGAATTTACCGGTCGGCTGCTGGACCTCGAGGGACCTGCGATGAGCGTGTGTACCGCCTGCTCCTCGAGTGCCAAGGTGTTCGCCGCCGCCGAGCGCATGATCAGCGCCGGTGTGATCGACGCCGCGGTCGTCGGGGGCGTGGACTCTCTGTGCCTGACCACGCTGTACGGCTTTCACGCGCTGCAGCTGGTCTCGCGCCAACCGTGTCGCCCGTTCGATCGACTGCGCGACGGTTTGTCGATCGGCGAGGCGGCCGCATTTGTCTTGCTCGAGCGAGCACCGGGCAATCTCGGCGCCGATAGCGTGCTGCTGCTCGGGGCGGGCGAATCGAGCGACGCCTATCACATGTCGAGTCCACACCCCGAAGGCGACGGCGCACTGCGCGCGATGCGCGCCGCCCTGGCCTCGGCAGAGCTGTCGGCGGAGCAGGTCGACTACATCAACCTGCATGGCACCGGGACTGCGAGTAACGATCGCACCGAGGCCCGCGCGGTCGCGGCTGTGTTTGGAAGCGCAGTGCCCTGCAGCTCGACCAAGGGTGCCACGGGGCACACGCTCGGGGCAGCGGGGGCGCTCGAGGCGGTCATCTGCGCGCTGGCACTGCAAGCGGGCCTGATGCCGGGCGGACTGAACGTGCACGAGCTCGACCCGCAGCTGAACATCAACTATCTGACCGCAAACCGCTGCCAGCCCATCGCACGGGTGCTCAGCAATTCTTTCGGGTTCGGCGGCGCCAACTGCGCGCTGCTGCTCGGCTGGGTGCAATAGGAGCGCGCAGGCACGCATGCTGTCCGCTCGCATCCTCGGCGTGGGTGTCGTCGGCCCCGGCATCAGCGATTGGCTCTCGGCCGCCGCCGTCTTGCGCGGCGACGAGCCTTACACACCCTCCGCGACCGTGTTGCCCGAGCCCGCCGCGCTGCCGCCTGCCGAACGGCGCCGTGCGGGCCGTGTGATCCGGCTGGCGCTCGCGGTCGGCGCACAGGCCATAGCGGCTGGTGGCGCGGATCCACGGGGCCTGCCGACGGTGTTCAGCTCTTCGAGCGGCGATGGCGAGAACTGTCATGAGATCTGCGTTGCACTCGCGCGCGGCGAACGCCAGCTATCGCCGACGCGCTTTCACAACTCGGTCCACAACGCCGCCGCGGGCTACTGGAGCATCGCCTACCGGTGTCCCGAAGCCAGCACGGCGCTGTGCGCCCACGATGCCAGCTTCGGCACCGGCCTGCTCGAGGCGCTGGCACAGCTCGCACGCAGCCGCGCGGCGGTGCTGCTGGTCAGCTACGACGTCGACTATCCGCCGCCGATGCGCTGGCGGCGGCCGATCCCCGATGCCTTCGGTATCGCGCTGCTGCTGACGGCCGCCGACGGCATCTCGGCGGCCCCGCCCCTGGCACGCTTGCAGCTGAGCTTCACCGATGCGCCCGCCGCCCCCATGCACGATCGCGAGCTCGAGGCGCTGCGTCGACAGATCCCCGCGGCTCGTGGCCTGCCCCTGCTCGAGTACCTCGCGCGAGGCCAGCGTGGGCCGGTTGCACTGGACTACCTGAATGGACAGCGCCTTCGGGTCGAGGTCGGGACGTGATTCACGACCGCCGGTGGATCGAACAGCACATCCCGCAGCAGGGCTCGATGTGTCTGCTCGATGAGGTGCTGTCGTGGGACCGCGAGCACGTGCTGTGCCGCAGCCGCGACCATCGCCGTGGCGATCATCCGCTGCGCGCCCACGATCGACTCGGTAGCGCCTGCGCGATCGAGTATGCCGCTCAGGCGGCTGCCGTACACGGCGCGCTGATGGCAGCGGACAACAGTCCCACCGATGCGAGCGCGGTCAACGCAGGCGCTGCCGCCGCCAGAGGCGTGGCCTCCACCACCCGCGCTGCCTCCACCACCCGCGCTGCATCCGCGACCCGCTTCGGCATGCTCGCGAGCGCCCGCGCGGTGGAGCTTGCCGTTGCGCGTCTCGATGAGGTGATGGGAGACCTGCTGGTGCGTGTCAACTACCTGCACGGTGATGCCGCCAGCGCACTATACGAGTTTGCAATCAGCGAGCAGCGTCACTGCGCCGCAGCGCGCGACAGCGCGACCACCCCGCTCGCGCGGGGACGCTTGAGCCTGTGGCTCGATGCGGCGAGCACTCAGGACCCGGCCCCGTGACGAGCGCGACCGCCGTGCGACGTGCGCTCGTGACCGGTGGTAGCGGCGGCATCGGCGGCGCGATCTGCCGACGCCTGGCGCGCTCGGGCCACTACCTCTACGTCCATGCCCAATCGGATCGGGCCACCGCAGCCCAGTTGGTGCGAGAGCTGAGCGCCGCGGGATCGTGCGCCGAGATGCTGCTATTCGACGTCACCGATGCCACCGCGACCCGAACCGCTCTCGAGAAGCTGGTCGATGAGAGCGGTCCGATTCAGATCGTCGTCAACAACGCCGCGATTCACGACGATGCCGCGTTTCCCGCGATGAGTGCCATACAGTGGCAACGCGTCATCGACGTCTCTCTGCAGGGTTTTTTTCACGTTACTCAGACTTTGTTGCTGCCGATGATTCGCACCCGCTGGGGCCGAATCATCAACGTCACGTCGGTGGCTGCGCTCAAAGGCAACCGCGGCCAGGTCAATTACGCGGCGGCCAAGGGTGCGATCAATTCGGCGACCAAGTCGCTGGCGCTCGAGGTCGCGACGCGCGGTATCACGGTGAATGCGGTGGCTCCGGGTATCATCACGACGCCGATGACCGCGGGGCTCTTCGACGCGAGCAGCATCGAGCGGCTGGTGCCGATGCAGCGCGCCGGGAGCAGCGAGGAGGTGGCGGGATTGGTCGGCTTTCTGGCCAGCGACGCCGCGGGCTATATCACGGGTCAAGTCATCTCCGTAAATGGCGGCATGTATTGACTGGCACAGGAGTGCTTCCATGAGCAGGATTTGTCCCCGCACATCGGCGCGATCAGCCGTGGTAGTGATCGGCTGCGCCTGGTTCGCTTTCGCGCTCGGCAGTGCGCTCGCCACGGCACGGGCTTCCGATAGCGCGGCGGCGGACATCAAGTCCGACACGCATCACCTGGCGGTCGATGTCGGGCGCGAAGCGCACGTCGTGGGCCACCGCGTCGCCGGCCAGACCCATGAGCTGCGACGCCGGTGGGTGGTCACGCGCGAGCAGGTCGCGCGACAGCTGCATCATGCGGGACGGCGACTGCAGCGCTGGTGGAACCGCGTGAAGGCGGGGTAGGCGCGCGGCTCAGCGGTAGATGCGCACCGCGGCCAGTGTGTGCGCGGACGCACGCTCATGCACGCACAGCGCCGGTCGGCCGTCCGGGAACAACAATTCGAGTACGGTAATAGAGCGCTGGTCGAAGCGGCTGCAATAGCGCAGCGTGCCCGTGCTGCGCTCGGAACAGCGCTCGAACAGCGCCCGCAGGCGCGCACGCCCCTGATAACGCTCGCCGTCGGAGCACTGCACGTATCCCCGCGGCTCGAATGCCGCCAAGCTCGCCGACAGACCGCCCGGCTGCAAAGCAGCGCAGCAGGCCGCCAACGGCTCGTCGCCCGGCTGCGTGAGGTTGATGCGCGCGTCAGCCGGCAGCGTCGGCGCGCGCTCGGGAGCCAGCGCGAGTGCCGAGTAGATGCGAGCACACGAGGCACCATTCGGCGAGCGCTCGAACAGGATCGCTACCGGCAGCGCACCGCCGCGGAACGCAGGCAGCCCCGGCGCGGGCGCTGCCGGCACGAAGCGATACTCCTCGAGTCGGCGGGCTCCACTGTCGGTCACCGCCGTCAGCTCGATCAGCGCCCATAGCGAGGTGTGCGGCCAGAGCCTGCTGCGTGCCTCGACCTCGAGCGGCTCGGCATTGCCGGTAGTGGGATCATCGATGTGAGTCTGTTCGCGCAGCCGAGCGCCGAGCACGTGCAGATCGATCGGGCCGACTGGCCTGGTGGCGACAAGGGAGACGGGCGACATCGCTAGCTCTGGACGGCTTTCGAGGAAGGCGCAGCCTCGCGCTGCCTCGAGGGCGGCGCCTCGGCGGGTTCGGTCGGGGGCGTCAGTTTCCAGCGCCGATGCGTCCAGGTCCAATCCGCGGGACTCTGGCGGATCAACGCTTCCAGCAAGCGCGCGTAGCGCTCGGTAAACAGGTGCGAGTCGAGACGCTCATTGGCGGCGCTGATCGGCTGGAATTCGATCTCATAATGCCCGCGCGCGGTGCGACGCATGGCCGCGAGAAAAGCCGCGCAGCCGGTGATGCGAGCGATCTCGCCCGGACCGGGATAAAAAGCGGTATCACGTCCGAGAAACCGCAGCCAATGGCGCCCCTCGCTCGAGGACGGTACCTGATCGGCAATCAGCGCCAGGGCGCGCACCGTGTGGCGGCGGCGCATGCTCTCGCGCAGCAGCTTCTTCGCGAGCAGCAGCCGTGCGCCGAAGCGCGTCCGCAGCAGCCGCAGCTGCCGATCGGCCGCCGGCGAGTGCAGCGGCTTATAGCCGGCTTCCATGGGCACTCCGACTTGCAGCGCGACCGCGTGCAGCGACCACTCCCAATTGCACTGATGCGCACCGAGCAATAACACCGAGCGCCCCGCCGCGGTCTCGCGCTGCAACGCTGCCAGATTCACCAGCGGCACCCGCGCTCGCACCTCCTCGCCCGACAGCGCGGCGATCTTCAACGACTCCGCCGCCACCTGGCCCAGACGCCAGTAATGCGTTCGCAAGAGCCGATCGATCCGGCGGCGAGACAGCTCCGGAAAGCAATGACGCAGGTTGGTGCGCGCCACGGCGACCCGATAGTGCAGCACGTATCGAAGCAGCAGTGCGAGCACAGCACCGAGCCCATACAGTAGCCCCCACGGCAGCGCGGCCAGGGCCCTGATCCACCACGCCAGGCGTAGCTCGGGGGCCGCCGTCGCGCCGGCGGCTGCCGCCGCCCCACCGGCGCTGGAGGAAGGCTGGGCCGATGGCACCGGGACGGTGCTCAGCTCAGGGCCAGTATCGGCGGGCCTCATGCAAGCGCTCTACTCCGGCGCGCCGGTTGCGCACGCCACGATCACAACCACGTGGTTAATTGTAGCGCTCCGGGTTATGGTTCGAACGGCGACGCTCGCCGCGTGGAGCCACTAACATGCTCTGGGTCAAGGCGCTGCATCTGATCGCGGTCATCGCCTGGCTCGCGGGACTGTTCTACTTGCCGCGCATTTTCGTGCATTACGCCGAAGGGCGCGCCCAGGGCGAGGACGTGCGCCGGCTGGTGGTGATGGCTCGACGGCTGTACGGCTTCATGACGTTGATGGCCCTATTCGCGCTCGGCTTCGGCCTATGGCTGTGGCTCGGCTTTCACGACGATGGGTTGTGGCTGATGATCAAGCTTGCGTTCGTGGTCGCGCTGATCGGCTACCACGTGAGCTGCCGCGCGCTGCTGCGGCGTCTGATCGAGCAGCGGCCGCTGCCCGGCCCGTTGGCGCTACGCCTGTTCAACGAAGGCTCGTTGCTGCTGGTAGTGCCGATCATCCTGCTCGCGGTCGCCAAGCCGTTCTAGACGGTGCGGCTGAACAGAGCCTTATCGGGCACGCGCCGCGCGAGCCGCGCGTCGAACGCCATGCAGATGTTGCGCAGGAAGGCGCGGCCCAGGTCGGTGACGCGACAGGTCTGGTCCTCGAGAGTCACCAACCCGTCGGCTGCCGGCTCGGCGAGCCGCTGCGCGGCGGTTTGCAGGTACGCGGTGTAGTCCGCAGGATCGTCCCAGCGCGTCTCGAGCCGAGTCATGAGCCGCAGGATGTGCTGCCGCAGAACCTGGTCCTCGGCATCGAGCAGATGGCCACGCTGGAGCGGTAGCTCGCCGCGCGCCACGCGCTCCTGATAGCGCTGCAGCTCCTTCTCATTCTGGGCAAAGGCGTCCCCGGCATCGCCGATCGCCGAGACGCCGAGGCCGACCAGCGGCCGCGTGAAAGCAGTGCTGTAGCCCATGAAGTTCCGGTGCAACGTACCGCGGCGCAGCGCCTGCCACAGGCCGTCGCTCTCCAGGGCAAAATGATCCAGGCCGATCTCGCGATAGCCCGCGCGCTCGAGGCGCTCGCGGCCGAGCTCGTAGAGCGTGCGCTTGGCGCCGCCCTCGGGCAGGTCCGACTCCGTGAAGCGCCGCTGCCCGGGCTTGATCCACGGGACGTGCGCATAGCCGTAAAGCGCGATGCGGTCCGGCCGCAGCCGGCAGACCGCGTCCATGGTCGCCTCGATGCTCGCGCGCGTCTGCAGCGGTAGTCCATAGATCAGGTCGTAATTGACACTGTCGAACCCGAGCGCGCGCGCGGCTTCGGTCACGGCGCGTACCTGCTCCTCGCTCTGCACGCGATTGACGATCTCCTGCACGCGCGTATCGAAGTCCTGTACGCCGAGACTGAGGCGACGAAACCCATAGTGCGCGAGCAGCTCGAGCTGCTCGCCGGTGGTCACGCGCGGATCCACCTCGATAGACGCCACGGCGTCGGCTCGCAGTCGCACCCGCGTCCCCAGGCCCGTGAGCAGCGCCTCGAGCTCATCGCGCGTGAGGAAGGTCGGCGTGCCGCCGCCAAAATGCAGCTCACCGAGGTCGAGCTGCGCAAGCTCGAGCTGCCGTAGATAGATATCGAGCTCCGCCAGCACGGCCGCGGTGTACGGCTGGATGAAGCCGTGACTGCGCGTGATGCGGGTGTTGCAGCCGCAGAAGGTGCAAAGCGCGCGGCAGAAGGGGATGTGCAGGTACAGCGCCGCGCCATGCTCGGCGCTCGCCCGCAGCGCCGACTGCACCCGCTCGACCCATTGCTCCTGGGTGGGAGTGCTGTCCCAGTACGGAACCGTCGGATAGCTGGTGTAGCGCGGCCCGGGGACGTCGTATTTCGCGACCAGCTTCGCGCCCACCGTGGCATTCACGTGAACATCTCCCGCTGGATCGCGAGCGTGAGCCGCACATTCGCCTCGGGTGTGCTCTGCAGCACCCCGTGTCCAAGTCCACAGACCCAACCCGCACGCAGCGCCGCAGGCAAGGCTCGCAGCGGCTCGAACAACCCCCGCAGGCGCGCCTCGAGCTGCTGCGGCGGCAGCAGCAGCCACTGCGGGTCGATGTTGCCCTGCACGCTCCAGTGCCGTCCCTGCTCGCGCAGCACCTGCGCCAGGTCGTGGCGCCAGTCGATACCGAGGCATTGCAGCTCCGCGCGCGGCAGATGCGCCCAATGCGCCGGGCCGGTATCGCGCGAGTAGTAGATCAGCGGCGTATCGGGACAGCGCGCTCGAAACACCCGCACGACCTCGGCGATGGGCGCTGCTGCGGCTTCGGCGAAGCGACCCGGATCCAGCGTACCCGCCGCGGTGTCAAAGATCGCAACACAGTCGGCCCCGCCTTCCACCTGCAGCGCCATGTTGGCTGCGAGCAGGTCCCGCAGCTGCTCGATGAAGCCGGCGTACAACCCGCTCTCGAGGGCAGCGTGGCGGGCAACTCCCTCTGCCGCAAAGCCCTCATGCGAGCCCGAGACAGCGTAGGCGAACAGCGTGTAGGGTCCTCCCACGAAGCCGATGAGCGCACACTCGGCCGGCAAGCGCGGCCGCAGCAGCCGAAGTGCCTCCGCCTGGAAGGCGAGCTGCGGCGCCCGCTCAGCGCCGCCCCGCAGCCGCGCCACATCGGCCGTGCTCTGCAGGTGCCAGTCGAGACGCGGCGCTGGGTCATAGTGCAGCCCCATCCCCATCGCCTCCAATGGGAACAGCAGGTCCGAAAACAGGATGGCGGCGTCGAAGCCAAAGTCGCGGACCGGCCCGAGAGTGACCTCGGCGGCG
>JASHTF010000060.1 GCA_030040715.1 Gammaproteobacteria bacterium
AAAGGCGCTCTGGTGCTCGTACTGCTTTCTGCGTGCGGTTTGGCGGCATTGCTGTTCAGCAGTTGGCTGCCCTCCAGCTTCCTTCCCGATGAAGACCAAGGCTACGTTTTCGTCAATATGCAGCTTCCCAATGCCGCGTCGCTGGAGCGCACGAATGCCGCGGCTGGGCAGGTGGAGAAGATTCTCGCAAGCACGCCGGGCGTCGAGTACACGACCAGCGTCGTTGGCTTCAGCCTGCTCAGCTTCGTACAAACCAGCTATAACGCATTCTTCTTTGCCACCCTCAAGCCCTGGTCGACTCGCACCCAGGCTGCGCAGCAGTTTCAAGCGATCAAGCAGCGGCTCAACGTGGAGCTGTCGCGCTTGCCTGTGGGTACGGCTTTCAGCTTCTCACCCCCGGCGATTCCGGGGGTCGGTACCTCGGGTGGCTTCACCTTCATACTCGAGGATCGCGGCGGTCATGACCCTTCCTATCTCGCCGCCAACGTGGATCGCTTCCTCGCCGCCGCCCGGAAACGGCCTGAGATCGCGGGCATCCAGACCTCGCTGCTACCGAGCGTGCCGCAGCGGTTTGCCGAGGTCGATCGCGATAAGGTGCTGAAGCAAGGCGTCTCGATCAGCGACGTATATCAGACCCTGCAGGCCTTTACGGGTGGTGTGTTCGTCAACTACTTCAACCGCTTCGGGCGACAATGGCAGGTATACGTGCAGGGCGAAAGCGACTACCGCAACAACGCTGAGGACATCTCGCAGTACTACGTGCGCAACAACAGCGGCGGCATGGTGCCGCTGTCGGCGCTGGCGAGGATCGAGCCGCGTATGGGTCCGGAATACATCATGCATTACAACGAATATCCCTCCGCGCAGATCAACGGCAGCTCAGCCGCAGGCTACAGCTCGGATCAGGCTACGGCCGCGCTCGAGCAAGTGTTCGCGCAGACCATGCCGCGAGAGATGGGTTATGACTATCTGGGCATGTCATTCCAGCAGAAGGCGGCTGAGCAAGGAGTCTCGGCCACTACGATCTTCACGGTGTCACTATTGTTCGTGTTTCTGATTCTGGCGGCGCTCTATGAGAGCTGGTCGCTGCCCTTCAGCGTTCTGCTGACTACGCCGATCGCTGTGTTCGGCGCCTTTGGCGTGCTGTTGCTACGCCGGCTGTTCCTGCAGACCTTCTATCCCCCATACCTGGTCGATATCGAGAATGACGTCTATTCGCAGATTGGGCTGGTGATGCTGATCGGATTGAGTGCCAAGAACGCGATTCTGATCGTCGAGTTCGCCAAGACTGAGTTCGAGCGCGGCAAGGGATTGATCGAGGCGGCGCTGGCCGGCGCGCGCCTGCGGCTGCGGCCGATCATCATGACCTCACTGGCGTTCGTGTTCGGATGCGTCCCACTGTGGTTTGCTTCCGGTGCCGGTTCGGTAGCGCGGCGTCTCATCGGCACTACCGTGATCGGTGGCATGCTGGCCTCGAGCGTCATCGCGATCTTCTTCGTTCCGGCGATTTTCTATCTGGTCGAACGGCTGTCGGGCGCCAGGCGCTCCGAAACCGCCGTTCAGCCGACGACCGCCCATCCTGCCGCCGAGGCCGACTGACATGCGACGATGCGCCCCGCTTGCGCTCGCGCTGCTGCTCACGGGCTGCATGCTCGGCCCGAACTACCACCGCCCGGCCATCGACACGCCGGCGGTCTATCGCGGTGCGACCGCGGAAGCCGCCTCCGCTGCCTCGCTCGGGGCGCAGAAGTGGTCGGAGGTGTTTCACGACCGGGTGCTGCAGCAGCTGATCCGCACGGCGCTGCAGGAGAACTACGACGTGCGCATTGCGGCCGCGCGCGTCCTGGAAGCCCAGGCGCAGCTCGGGATCACGCGCTCGAATGAATTTCCGACGCTCAACGCCGGCGGCGAGAGCTTCACCGAGCGCAATGGCAAAGTCTCCCCGCTGTTTCCCGCCTACGATGCCCACGCCGCGCAGGCCGACTTGTCGGCCATCTGGAATCTGGATCTGTGGGGCAAGTATCGCCGTGAGACCGAGGCGGCACGGGCCAACTGGCTTGCCTCCGAGTGGGGGCAGCGCGCGACGCTCGATACGGTGGTGAGCAGCGTTGCCAGCACCTATTTCCAGATCCGTGAGCTCGATCTGGCGCTGCAGATCTCACGTGACACGCTGACCTCGCGCCAGAGCTCACTGCATCTTACGCAAGTGCTGGCGCAGAACGGCTCGGCCTCGCTGCTGGACGTGCGCCAATCCGAGCAACTGGTCTATACCGCCGCCGAGACCATTCCCAGCCTCGAGCAGCAGCTCGCGCAGCAGGAGGATCTGCTGAGCACGCTGCTCGGGCACAATCCGGCCGACGTCCCGCGCGGCCTCGCGCTCACCGCCGAGCCGACGCCGGCAACGGTGCCGGCAGGATTACCCTCGGAACTGCTCGAGCGTCGTCCGGATATTCGCCAGGCCGAGCAGGCTCTCGTCGAGGCCAACGCTGAGATCGGCGTAGCGAAGGCCGCCTTATTCCCCAGCATCTCGCTCACCGGCTCGGTCGGATTCGAGAGTGACGACCTGCACCATCTGTTCTCCGCGGGCAACAAGGTGTGGAACGCCACCGGCACGCTGACGCAACCGGTGTTCCAGGCCGGTGCGCTGCGCGCGGGTCTGCAGCTCACGCACGCGCAGCAGCAGGAGGCGCTGCTGACCTACAAGGAAACCATCATCAACGCATTTCGCGCCGTATCCGACGCGCTCGTGATCTACCAGAAGTCGCGTGAATATCGCGAGCAGCAGGAGGCGCTCACTTCTGCTGCAGCGGATACGGATCGGCTGTCGAATGTGCTGTATCAGCACGGGGGCGCCAGCTACCTGCAGGTGCTGACCGCCGAGACCAACTACTTCGCGGCGCGGCTCAATCTGGCGCAGGCGCAGCTCAACGAGCGGCTCGCTCTGGTACAGCTCTACAACGCCCTCGGAGGCGGATGGCAGCAGTGAGCCCCGTCGGGCGACAGGTCAACCTCGACACGCGCAGCTCGCGCCCCTAGTGGCGCTTGAAACGCTGCACCGCGCGTTCGTGCTTCTCTGCGGCCGCGCGCGTATCGAAAGTGCCCAAATTGCGACGTCGGTGCGTCCGCGGGTCGATCTTGCGCGAGTACAGCCGATACTTGCCGGACTTGAGCTTGCGGATGCGGTGCGTGCCGTGCTTTGGTGCTTTGCACGCGCGCC
>JASHTF010000061.1 GCA_030040715.1 Gammaproteobacteria bacterium
TCGGCGCCGCAGGTGCATGGCGCAGCCGGGTGGCAGATCAATGAGGCGGCGCTGCGGGCCGAAGAGGAGTTCGGCTTTCACTATGCTTCGGACACGCGCGGCCAGGCCCCGTTCCGGCCGTGGCTCGGTGATCGCCCCAGCAGCTGCCCGCAGCTGCCGACGACGCTGCCGACACTCGATGAGCTCATCGGTTTGGATGGTGTCACTGCCGATAACGTGCACACGAAGCTGCTCGAGCTCACGCGCGCGCAGCTGCCCTACCAGGTGTTCACGCTGCATGCGGAGCTCGAGGGCATGAAGCTGCGGCCGGCCCTGACGCGCCTGCTCGAGGGCTGGCGCACGCAGGGATACCAGCTGGTGTCGCTGCGCACGCTGTTTGCGCGACTCACGACCACCCGCCTGCCGGGCGCGCGAGTCGAGAATGGCACGGTGCCGGGACGCAGTGGGGTGCTCGCCGTCCAGGGTGGCACTGCGCAGGAGGCTCCGGCCGCAGCGGCGCGATCGTGAGCCCGCGATCGTGATCACGCGTTCGTGAGACCGCGATCGTGAACCCCCGCGCTTATACTGCCGCCATCATGGATGATCTGTTGCACGATGCGGCACGGCGGGCTGGCCGCTACCTGACATCTCTCGACGGGCGCTCGGTCGCGCCCTCAGCGGATGCGATCGCTTCCCTGTCCAAGTTTGAACGGCCACTGCCGGAGTCGCCGGTTGCAGCCGAGGTGGTGCTCGCAGAGCTCGATGACATTGGCTCTCCGGCGACCATGGCGTCGGCTGGCGGACGATTCTTCGGATTCGTCACTGGGGGAGCACTGCCGGTGACCGTGGCGGCAACCTGGCTGGCCACCGCGTGGGATCAAAACGCCGGCCTGGCCGTCACCTCGCCGGCCAACGCCGCACTCGAGA
Organism: Gammaproteobacteria bacterium; assembly: GCA_030040715.1. GTDB lineage: Bacteria > Pseudomonadota > Gammaproteobacteria > Steroidobacterales > Steroidobacteraceae > FEN-1191. The sequence goes on from JASHTF010000061.1 coordinate 907, forward strand.
GCGTGGCATTGCGCTGGATCAAGGATCTGTTCCATCTGCCCGCGCCATGTGCCGGCGGGTTGGTCACCTGCGCGACGGCAGCGAACTTCTCCGCGCTGGCGGCAGCCCGACATGCACTGCTGATGCGCGCAGGATGGGATGTCGAGGCGAATGGCTTATTCGGTGCACCCCTGCTCACGGTCGTGTGCGGCGACGAGGTGCATGCGAGCGTACAGAAGGCACTGGCCATGGTCGGCTTCGGACGCGATCGGGTGGTGCGCGTGCCCGTCGACGCCCAGGGTCGGATGCGCTTGGACGCATTCCCGTCGGTGGATGATCGTACGCTGGTCTGCGTGCAGGCCGGTAACGTCAACACCGGCGCCTGCGATCCGATCGGACCGTTGTGCCAGCGCGCTCATTCACAAGGCGCGTGGGTCCACGTCGACGGAGCCTTTGGCATGTGGGCCGCGGCTGCACCGAGGCGAGCGCATCTGGTGGCGGGCATCGAAGCGGCGGATTCCTGGGCCACCGACGCGCACAAGTGGCTCAATGTACCCTATGACAGTGGTCTGGTATTTGCCCGCGATGGCGCGGCACTGCGCGCGGCCATGTCGGTCGGCGGCGCATACCTCGCGCAGGAAGGCGACCGTGTTCCGTATCAATATACGCCCGACTTTTCACGGCGCGCGCGCGGCGTCGAAGTTTGGGCCGCGCTCCGCCAGCTCGGTCGCTCGGGGCTTGCCGATCTCATCGAACGAACTTGCCGACACGCGCAGCGATTTGCCGCCGGACTCACCGCCGCGGGCCACCGCGTGCTGAACGAAGTGGAGCTCAACCAGGTGTTGGTCTCATTCGGAAATCCCGCACGCACCCGCGAGGTGATCGCACGGATCCAGCGCGACGGCACCTGCTGGTGTGGCGGCACCACTTGGCAGGGTCATACGGCAATGCGGATCAGCGTGTCGTCCTGGGCGACCACGGAGGCCGATGTGGAACGCAGCCTCACGGCCGTGCTGCGCGCCGCCGACGGTGCATGAGCAACGCGCCCCTGCCGGAATACCTGGCGCGTTGTCATTGCGGCGCAGTCACCGCCCGCTACCACACCGCCGTGCCGGTCTCAGGGTGGAGTCTGCGCGCCTGCCAATGCAGCTTCTGCCGCGCCCACGACGCGCAATCGGCCTCTGATCCTGCGGGTGTGCTCGAGTTCCTCGCCTCCAGGCCCGAGCGGTTGCAGCGCTATCGGTTCGGCATGCGCATGACCGAGTTTCTGCTCTGCCGCGAGTGCGGTGTCTACGTCGGCGCGCGGCTCGCGGGCGAGCCGTTCGGCATCATCAATGCGCGTGCGCTGGTGCCGATTCCGATCGACCTGCCTGTGCCACAGCCCATGAACTACGGCGCCGAGAGCGCGGTGGAGAGACGCGACCGGCGCGCGCGGCGCTGGACGCCTCTGGCGCCCTCGAGCCTTTAGGCCGCACGATCGTGCACGACATAATCCAGCCGTAGCAGGACAGAAATCCCAGCGTTGTCATAGCCCTGCCGGTCTCGGCTTGGCCGCGGCCTTTAATGCTGCCTTCGCCTGCCATTAATCTGCCGCCCCTATTCTGCGGCCATGATCATCAGCAAAAGTCCGAATGCTCCGAGATCGACGGCCGCCGCGCACGGGGCTCCCCGATCGCCGGACTCGGGTCCGAGTGATCTCGATCTGGTGCGGCGTGCGCAGCATGGAGATCGCGCGGCGTTCGAGCGACTGGTCCGCAAG
>JASHTF010000002.1 GCA_030040715.1 Gammaproteobacteria bacterium
GTATGCAGCATGACCAGCAGCAGCGTCATCGGCGGCGCAGCCGGATCCATGCCGAAAAGTTTCTCGGCGACGACGACGTGCGCCGAGCTCGATACCGGCAACAGCTCGGCCAATCCCTGAATGATCGCGAGCACCACGATGTGCAGTAACGACATGGCGGGCGCAATTCTAACGGTACCGACGCGGCGCGCGCCGACGGAATTGGCTACGCCGTCCGCCCGGCCGGCGGTGGCCGATGAGGCCGACGAAGCCGGTGAGGCCGGTGAGCAGTGCGCACCGCGGATGGGTATTTTTACAAGTTCTTTATGCCAGCGGCGGCAGTATATAGCGCTGCAGTCGAGGGTCGAGCATGGACGTATGGTTCATCGTGCTGACGATCGTTCTGGCGCTGTCAACCTGGGGCGCAATCGTGCTGTTCACACGGTTGCTGAAGCAGCCATGAACTGCGCCGGGGGCAACGCGTGAGTGTGCTCTACTGGATCGCGCTGATCGTGGCCCTGGCGCTGCTCGGCTATCTGCTGTACGCGCTGCTCAAGGCCGAGGATTTCTGAGCCGAGGATCGCTGCGATGACGGGCAACGGCTGGCTGCAGCTCGCGGTCTACATGGTCGTGCTGCTGTTGTTGGTGAAACCGCTCGGACAGTATATGTCTCGGGTGTTCGACGGCAGCGCTGCGATCACGCGCTGGTGCCGGCCGCTCGAGCGCGCGCTGTACCGCCTGTGCCGCATCGATGGCGAGCAGTCGATGGACTGGAAGCAGTACGCGCTGGCGTTGGTGGTGTTCAACACCCTGGGCACGTTCGCGCTGTACGCGCTGCAGCGGCTGCAGGCTTTTCTGCCGCTCAACCCGCAGCAAATGAGCGCGGTCTCGCCCGACTCCTCGTTCAACACGGCGGTGAGCTTCGCCTCCAATACCAACTGGCAGGGTTACGCCGGCGAGTCGACCATGAGCTATCTGTCGCAGATGCTCGGACTCGCGGTACAGAACTTCGTGTCGGCCGCCACCGGCATCGCGGTAGTCATCGCGCTGATCCGCGGCTTCAGAGTCCGACAGGCGCATGCCCTCGGTAACTTCTGGGTCGATCTCACGCGCAGCACCGTCTATGTGCTGCTGCCGCTGTCATTCATCCTGGCGCTGATCCTGGCCGGGCAAGGCGTGGTGCAGAGCTTCCGACCCTATCAGACCGCCACGCTCGTCAACCCGATCGGCGTCACCGAGCCGGCGACCAACGCCACCGGCAATCCGGTCAAGGATGCGCACGGCAATCCCGTCAACCGCTCGGTGCTGATCAACACGCAGACCATCCCACTCGGCCCCGCCGCGAGCCAGATCGCCATCAAGCAGCTCGGCACCAATGGCGGCGGCTTTTTCAACGTCAATTCGGCGCACCCGTTCGAGAATCCGACGCCGCTCAGCGACTTCTTCGAGGCGCTCGCGCTGCTGCTGGTGCCGGCCGCGCTCTGCTACACCTTTGGCCACATGATCGGCGATCGGCGCCAGGGCTGGGCGATCTTAGCCGCCATGCTGGTGCTGTTCATCCCACTGCTGGTCATCGAGTACTGGGCCGAAGCGCGTCCCAACCCCGCCTATCCGGCCGTGGTGGCACAGGCGCCCGCCGTGACACCCGGCGCCCAACAGCCCGGCGGCAACATGGAGGGCAAGGAAGTGCGCTTCGGCGTGACCGATTCGGTGCGCTGGTCGGTCGCGACTACGGCCGCCTCCAACGGCTCGGTCAACGCCATGCACGATTCCTACACGCCGATCGGCGGCCTGATCCCGCTGTGGCTGATTCAGCTCGGTGAGGTGGTGTTCGGCGGCGTCGGCTCGGGGCTGTATGGAATCCTGGTATTTGCGATCATCGCGGTGTTCATTGCCGGGCTGATGGTGGGGCGCACCCCCGAGTATCTCGGCAAGAAGCTCGAGGCCTTCGAGATGAAGATGGCCTCGCTGTTCATGCTGATTCCGCCGTTCTGCGCCCTGGTCGGCACTGCGATCGCGACCTCCGTGGCTGCGGGCCGCGCCGGCACCGCCAATCCCGGAGCGCACGGCTTCACCGAGATCCTGTACGCGCTGTCCTCGGGCGCGGGCAACAACGGCAGCGCATTCAATGGCATCTCCGCGAACACGCCGTTCTACAACACGCTCATCGGCATCGACATGTGGCTCGCGCGCTTCTGGCCGATCATCGCGGTGCTGGCGATCGCCGGCAGTCTCGCCACCAAGAAGACGGTGCCGGCGAGCGCCGGCACGCTGCCGACGCACACGCCGCTGTTCGTGGTGCTGCTCGCCTCGGTGGTCGTGATCGTCGGCGCGCTGGCGTTCTTCCCGGCGTTGGCGCTCGGACCGATCGTCGAGGAGCTGCAGTTCATTCATCTGCACTAGTTCCATGGCCCGAGGATCCGCATGACTACCGTGGCCCGCGCCCGTCCGCTGTTCGATCCGCCGCTCGTGAAGGTCGCGGTACGCGACTCGTTCGTGAAGCTCGCGCCGTGGGAGCAGTGGCGCAATCCGGTCATGTTCGTGGTGCTGGTGGGCAGTGTGCTCATCAGCGCCATCTGGATTGCTCAGTTGAGCGGACACCTGGCGGCCGAGGGCACCGAGGGGTTCGTGCTCGCGATCGCGCTGTGGCTATGGGCGACGCTGCTGTTCGCGAATTTCGCCGAGAGTCTGGCCGAGGGTCGCGGCAAGGCCCAGGCCGCGTCGCTGCGCGGAACCAAGCGCGACGTGCCGGCGCGGCGCTTCGTCGCTGGTCGCACCGACTCGGCGCCGGAGAGCGTGCCCTCGCGGCTGCTGCGGCGGGGAGACGTAGTGCTGGTGCAGGCGGGCGAGATCATCCCCGGCGACGGCGAGGTGATCTGGGGCACGGCCTCGGTCGATGAGAGCGCCATCACCGGCGAGTCGGCCCCGGTCATTCGCGAAGCCGGCGGCGATCGCTCGGCGGTCACGGGTGGCACGCGCCTGTTGTCGGACACGCTGCACGTGCGTATCACGGCCAACCCGGGCGAGGCCTTCCTCGATCGCATGATCGCCATGGTCGAGGGCGCCAAGCGCCAACGCACTCCCAACGAGATCGCACTCGCGATTCTGCTGGCAGGCCTGACCGTCATCTTCCTCAAGACCACCGCCACGCTGCTACCGTTCTCGCTCTACAGCGTGACGGCCGCAGGCCGTGGCGCTCCGATCACGATCACGATACTGGTCGCGCTGCTGGTGTGCCTGATCCCGACCACGATCGGCGGCCTGCTGTCGGCGATCGGTATCGCCGGCATGGATCGCATGATCCAGGCCAACGTCATCGCCACCTCCGGACGCGCGGTCGAGGCCGCGGGTGACGTCGACGTGCTGCTGCTCGACAAGACCGGCACCATCACGCTCGGCAATCGCCTCGCCTCGCGCTTCATCCCGGCCCCGGGCGTCAGCACAGCGGACCTCGCCGATACCGCGCAGCTGTCCTCGCTCGCCGACGAGACCCCTGAGGGCCGCTCGATCGTGGTGTTGGCCAAGCAGCAATACGGCATCCGCGGCCGCGACGTGCAGGCGCTCGGTGCGCACTTCATCCCCTTCAGCGCCCAGACCCGCATGAGCGGCGTGGACTTTGAGGGTCGCGAAGTACGCAAGGGCGCCGCCGAGGCCATCAACGGCTGGCTCAAAGCCCACGGTGGCGCGCTGCCGGAAGAGGTACAGCGCGCCGTCGAGTCGGTCTCGCGCGCCGGCGCGACGCCCCTGGTGGTGGCCGACGGCGCGCGCGCGCTCGGCGTCATCGAGCTCAAGGACATCGTCAAGGGCGGCATCAAGGAACGCTTCGCGGAGTTGCGCCGCATGGGCATTCGCACCGTGATGATCACCGGCGACAACAAGCTCACCGCCGCTGCGATCGCCGCCGAGGCCGGGGTGGATGATTTTCTCGCCGAGGCGACGCCGGAGGCCAAGCTCAAGCTGATCCGCGAGCAGCAGCAGCAGGGTCGACTGGTCGCGATGTGCGGCGACGGCACCAACGATGCGCCCGCGCTCGCGCAGGCCGACGTCGCGGTGGCGATGAACACCGGCACACAGGCGGCCAAGGAAGCCGGCAACATGGTCGACCTCGATTCCAATCCGACCAAGCTGATCGAGGTGGTCGAGGTCGGCAAGCAGATGCTGATCACGCGCGGCTCGCTCACCACCTTCAGCATCGCCAACGACGTCGCCAAATATTTCGCGATCATTCCCGCGGCGTTCGCCAGTACCTATCCGCAGCTCAACGCGCTGAACATCATGCATCTCGCCAATCGGCAGAGTGCCATCCTGTCGGCGGTGATCTTCAACGCACTCATCATCATCGCGCTGATCCCGCTGTCACTGCGCGGCGTGCGCTACCGCGCCATCGGCGCTGAGGCGCTGCTGCAGCGGAATCTGCTGATCTACGGCATCGGCGGGCTGATCGCGCCATTCATCGGCATCAAGATCATCGATCTGATCCTGGTGGCCCTGCACCTGAGCTGAGGCGTGTGCTCATGAAGAAGATCGTGCTGCAAGCGCTGCTGCTGCTGCTGGCGCTGACTGGCCTCACCGGTATCGTCTATCCACTCATCGTCACGGCTGTGGTGCAGCTGTGCTGTCGCGCGCAGGCCGAGGGTTCGCTGATCGAGCGCGACGGACGCCTGGTCGGCTCGGCGCTGCTCGGCCAGCCGTTTGATCGGCCGCAATACTTTTGGCCGCGACCCTCGGCGACGACGCCGCAACCCTACAACGGTGCCGCCTCCAGTGGCTCGAACCTGGGCCCGACCAACCCGGCGCAGTTTGATGTCGTCAGGACGCGCGTCGCCGCTCTGCATCAGGCTGACCCGGACAACCGTCTGCCGATTCCGGTCGATCTGGTGACGGCGTCGGCCAGCGGCCTGGATCCCGACATCAGCCCGGCCGCGGCACGCTACCAGCTGCTGCGCGTCGCGCGCGCGCGCGGACTCGATCCCACGCGTGTGCAGGCGCTGATCACCGCCCACACTCGCGGCCGGCAATGGGGGCTGTTCGGCGAGCCCCGCGTCAACGTGCTGGAGCTGAACCTGGCGCTCGACCGGCTGCGTTGATTGCGGCGCACGCGTGCGCTGAATCACGCGCCAGCGCAGCGGTCATCCTCGTCACGGGATCACCCGCCGCGCGTGAAGGCGCCGCGCGGATGGCGGATAATCTGCACGGATGAATGATCTACGTGGCCAGGATAGCCGTCCCGATCCCGACCAACTGCTGGCGCAGCTGAAGGCCGCGGACGCGCGTGCTCAGCGCGGTCGCCTGACGATCTTCTTTGGTGCCAGCGCCGGGGTCGGCAAGACCTACGCGATGCTCGAGGCCGCGCAGCGTCAGGCCGCCTCGGGCGTGGACGTGGTGGTCGGTTATGTCGAGTTGCACGGCCGCGCCGAGACCGAGCGGCTGCTGGCGGGACTCGAGCAGCTGCCACCGCTGCTGATCCAATTTGGGCAAACCACGCGGCGCGAATTCAATCTCGACGCAGCGTTAGCGCGCAAGCCCGGGCTGCTGCTGGTCGACGAGCTCGCGCACACCAATCTCTCCGGCGGCGATCCGCCTCCGAGGCACGAGAAGCGCTGGCAGGACGTCGAGGAGCTGCTCGACGCCGGCATCGACGTCTACACCACGGTCAACGTCCAGCACCTGGAATCGCTCAGCGACGTGGTCTCGCAGATCACTGGGATCCGCCAGCTCGAGACCCTTCCCGATCGGGTGTTCGATCAGGCCGATGAGGTCAAGCTGGTCGACCTGCCGCCCGATGACTTGCTGCAGCGGCTGCGCGAGGGACGCGTGTACGTGCCCGAAAAGGCCGCGCAGGCCATGGAGAATTTCTTCCGCAAGGGCAATCTGATCGCGCTGCGTGAGCTCGCGCTGCGCAAGACCGCCGATCGTGTCGATCAGGCGATGCGTGAGTATCGGCAGGAGAAGGCGGTGCTCGGCGCCTGGGCCGCGCGCGAGCGGCTGCTGGTCGCCATCGGTCCGGATGCGCAGGCCGAGCGCCTGGTACGGGCCGGCAAGCGGCTCGCCGACCGGCTCGACGCCGAGTGGCTCGTGGTCTACGTCGAGACTCCCGATCTGATTCGGCTGCCGGAATCGGAACGCAACCGGCGGATCGCATTGCTGCGGCTCGCGGTATCGCTCGGCGGCGAGGCGATCACGCTCGGCGGCTCCTCGGCTGCATCCGAGCTGCTCGAGTACGCCCGCACGCGTAACGTCACCCGCGTCCTGGTCGGGAGTGCCAATCGGCCGCGCTGGCTGCGAATCCTGCGCCCATCGGTGACCGACCAGCTGCTCGCCGCGCGGCGCGATATCGACGTCATCGTCATCGGGCAGGAGGATGAGCGCAGCGCCGGCGCCGCCGGCGAAACGATCCCGGTGACCCCGACCCGCTCGGACAAGCAGCATTGGCCGCGCTATGCGATCGCGGTCGGCGCGACCGTGGCCGCCACGGGACTGTGCCTGCTGCTGCGACTGGTGTTTGCGCGCCTCGCCGAAGCCAACCTGGTGATGATCTATCTGCTCGCCTCGGCGCTGGTTGCGGTGTACGCGGGACGGCGTGCGGCGATTCTGAGCTCGGTGCTCGGAGTGGTGGCGTTCGACTTCATGCTCGCGCCGCCGCGCTTCACCTCTGCGATCGGGAATGTGCAGTACCTGATCACCTTCGGCATCATGCTCGGAGTCGCGCTGGTGATCGCCAACTTGAACGCGAGCGTGCGCCTGCAGGCGCGCGTGGCGGGTCTGCGTGAGCGCCGCACCGCGCTGCTGTATGCAATGAGCCGCCAGCTCGCGATGGCGCGCGGGCGCGACGAGATCTCCGAGATCGCCACCCGGCACGTGAGCCAGGTATTCGAGAGCCGTGTGGCCGTACTGTTCCCCGATGAGCACGGGCGGCTCGGTTATTCGAGCGCGCCGGCGGT
>JASHTF010000062.1 GCA_030040715.1 Gammaproteobacteria bacterium
GACCGACTGCATGCGCAGCGGACTCTCGTTGAGGCTCTCGGCCATCGCGGGCAACGCGGTATTTACGATTGTGGAGTCGAGCGTCTGCATGAAGAAGCCGGCCGCTACCAACCAAAGCAGCTGACTCTCAGAGCGAGTAAAGCGATCTGCCAACGACGGTCCTCAATCAACCCGAAGGGTGCTTGCCGAATCCTCAGTGGATGGTAACCGCAGCTCGCAGCCGCGGGTCGCGCGACGAGGTGGCAACATAGAGGGTGCGTCTGCCCTTTGCAACGCGCCAGCCCTGCTCACCAGCCGACCAGTATTGCAGAGCGCGCGGGGCGACGTGCAGGCGAACGCTCTCGGATGCGCCGGCCGCGAGGTGCAGCCGGGTAAACTGAGCCAGCGCGCGCGGCGCGAACTGCACGCCCGGGGGTCGCTGCAGCGGGGGACCAAGATAAAGCTGCGCCACCTCATCGCCCGCGATCGGGCCGGTGTTGTGAACCCGGAAGTTCACGTCCAGGCCGCCGTCGGCCGCTGCAGCGACCACGAGATCGCTGTAGTCGAAGCGGGTGTAGGAGCGACCGAATCCAAAGGGGTACAGCGGCGCGATCTGCTGCTGATCAAACCAGCGATAACCGACGAAGATGCCTTCGGAGTAGAGCGTCTTGCCGTCGACGCCCGGCGAGGAACGCTCGGGATGGGCTGGATCATTGGCGACGCTGTCTTCGAGTCGCCTCGGCCAGGTAAACGGCAGTCGCCCGGAGGGACTTACCCGGCCCAGCAGCAAATCAGCGGTCGCCCAGCCACCCTCATCGCCCGGGTACCACATCAGCAACACCGCCTTCACCTTGTCGAGCCACGGCATCGCGATCGGCTCGCTGGTGTTCAACACCACGATGGTGTTGGGATTGACGGCGGCGACGTCGCTGATGAGCCGATCCTGGTCGCCGGGCAGCGCGAAGACCGGAATGCCTCGACTCCATGCGAACACCACCACCTTGTGGGCACGACGTGCTACATCGATCGCGTGCTGGTAATCGGCGCGCCGCTGCTCGGGCGTCACCCACGCCAGCCGCACCTGCACCGGCTGCCCCGAGTGCTCGCCCTCGACCTGCACCGACAATGCATGCCAGCCGGCGCTGAGGCTGAGCGCCTTGCGAACGTTGTCGAGCCCGTCACGCGTTGGCAGCAGACTGTCCTGCGCCGGCTGCAGCACATTGCCGTGCAGATCCAGATGGCTGGTCTGTGCCACCGGCATCCCATCAACCGTGAGCGTCGCGGCGGCGCCGAGCACTTGCAGGTACACCCAGTAGCGGCCCTGATGCGGAATGCGCACCTCACCGCTCCACCTGGCGCGCGTGCCCGGCGGCAGCGGTCGAGCGCTGGCGCGGGTGAAATCGAGCTGGGCATCGACTGCCAGCGCCTTGCCCTGTGCATCGAGACGCTCGAGCCCCGCGGCGAGATTCGCATCCGGCGGATTGATCGGCGCGGGCACGTCGCGACCTTCGTTGCGAGCACCGCGCGTGCCACGCGCGCCCACGGGCTGATCCGAGTCGCGCACCCGATGCGCCAGATACGCGGACGGAATCGTGCTGCCGCTCATGTCATCAGCGACCGCCGTGACGATCGGCACGGCGCCCTGCGGCCCGGGAGCGCCGAGCCCCCGAACGGCGCCGGGGACTGCGACGGTTTCCACAGCTCCGAGGGCGCCTAGAGCGCCGAGGGCGCTACTCGGAGACACCTCGCGCTCGAGTCGGCCGAGAGCCTTCTCGCCGGACTGACCGACGGCGATGGTCTGCAGAGCTCCGGGCCCGAGCATCGCGATCGACCCGAGCTCGTCGAGCCGCAGCGGCAGGGTCTGTGCGTCGTTCTTGAGCAGCACCGCGGCGTCCTCTGCGGTGCGGCGCGCGACCGCGGCAGTCGCGGTCTGCGCCTCGCGCGACTCCACACCTCCCGGCGCAGGCTCGAGCGCCGCGGTGCCCCCGAGTAGGCCAAAGCGCGCCATCTGTGCGAGAACATGACCAGCAGCCTGATCGATCGTCTGCTCGCTGACCTTGCCACTGCGCAGAGCCGGCTCGAGGCCCATCGGGGTGGCCGAGGCGATCCGGCGCGCTGCTGCCACGACCCGCGGCCCCGACGCGGCGACCCCGGACGAGCCGGCGGCCGATACCGCTGTCGTGCGCCAGGTGACCGGCAGCACCCGAGCGGGCGCGCTCGGCGTCGCACCCGGACCGGGCAGCGCGCGCGCGTGAGTTGAGGGGCCGGGCTCCTCTTCCGGCATCAGGTTCAGGATCGGGCCGGAAAGCGGCTTGCGATAGCTGCCCGCGCTCGGGGGCTCCGCGGCCAGATAGGACGTCATCACCGTGCCGCTGCCCGGCATCTCCATATCCAGCCCGGCGTTGATGAACAGCGTATCGTGGACAGCCCCCCAGTCGGAGGTCACAAATCCCTTGAAGCCGAGCTCGTGGCGCAGCACCTCGGTCAACATGACCCGATTGCCGCACGCATAGGCGCCGTCGACCAGGTTGTAGGAGCACATGATCGCGGCGACGCCAGCATCGATCGCGGCGACGAACGGCGCCAGGTAGATCTCATGCAGCGCCTGCGGCCCGAGCTTCACGTCGTTCGCTCCATCGTAGGCGATGAAGTGCTTGGCCTCCGCCATCACGCCCCCCTGCTGGATGCCCTCGATCAGGGCCGCGCCGAGCGCGCCGGTGAGCAGCGGATCCTCGCCGAGCGTGTTGTAGGCCCGAGGAAAGGCCGGATCACGGTGCAGGTTGATGAAGGGCTCCAGTACCACATCGATGCCGAGTGCCTTGGCATCGCGTGCGATCACTGCGCCATTGTCGCGGGCGTCGTCGCGACTGAACGTGGCCGCGAGGGCCATGGTGCCGGGAAGCGCGGTCGCGGGAAAACGCGTGAGCACTCCAGGCGGCCCGTCGGCAAAGCGCAATGCTGGGATGCCGAGGCGCGCGATCCCCGGCAAGTAGCCGGCCTCGCCCTGGTCGGTGGCGCCGTCCTCGGGTACACCATGCAGCAGCGAGATTTTTTCCGCGAGCGTCATGCGCGCCAGCAGTGCGCTGATGGCCTCGGGTTCGCGTTGCGGCGGCTCCATTGCGACGCCCGCGTGCACCGCGTAGAAACTGACCGCCGCGAGACCGAAGATCGCAGCGAGAATCGAGCGGCATCGACCGGACGAGTTTTTCCGAGCTCCTAGCAGGGCCACGCTCACGGATCCGTTCGGGGCGTCTTGAAGTGGTTAGTGTATCGACCCGTCGCTGCGGGTCGATGGCCGCCGATGAGATAATCGGGATGATGCAGACCTCGTCCAACAACGGGTCGGTCCGCTCCGTGCGCTCTTACGTATTGCGCTCGGGCCGCATCACGCCGGCCCAGCAGCGAGCACTTTCCGAGCTGTGGCCGCGCTTTGGCATCGAGTTTTACGCACAGCAGCTCGATCTGGCGGCCGTGTTCGGACGCTCGGCGCCGGTCATCCTCGAAATCGGCTTCGGCAATGGTGAATACCTGCTCCGCCGGGCCCGTCGCGAGCCCGAGCGCAATTTTCTCGGTGTGGAGGTGCACCGCCCAGGAGTCGGCCGTCTGCTGCTCGAGGCGGCGCACGCCGGCATCGATAATCTGCGCATCATCGCTCATGACGCGGTCGAAGTCCTCGAGCAGCAGATCCCCGCGGGCGGCCTCGAGGAAGTGCTGCTGCTGTTTCCCGATCCCTGGCCGAAGAAGCGTCATCACAAGCGCCGATTGGTTCAGCCACCCTTCATCGCGCTGGTGGCATCGAGGCTGCGCGCGGGCGGCGGGCTGCAGATCGCGACCGACTGGCAACCGTACGCCGAGCAGATGTACACCGATCTCATGGCCTGCAGGGAGCTTGCGCCCCGCCCCGATGCGGCGGGCGATCCCCCGGCGACGGCGATCGAGGAGACCACGCGCTTCGAGCGACGTGGTCAACGCCTGGGCCATCGGATCCACCGCCTGCTGTTCGTGCGCGCCGTGCACGATTGACGCTTTGATGCTTTGCAAGATTGCGCATCGTCGCGCTTGTCCACTTGAACCCGGCCGGCCGCTGGCGCAACATGATTCCGTCTCAGCTGTCCTGCCCGCCGCGGCAGAGAAACCGCACTAGAGTCGAGTACCGGAGCAGCCATGAGCGCGCAACCCGAGGTCGGAAGATGGTATCGAACCAGCAGCGGCGCCACGTTCGAGGTCGTTGCTGTTGATGAAGATGACGGCACCGTCGAGGTGCAGTACTTCGATGGCACCGTCGAGGAGCTGGACCTGGAGGATTGGGAGGCTCAGAGCGCAAACAACGAGATCGAGGAAGCCGAGGCACCCGAGGACTGGACCGGCTCGGTCGATGTCGAAGGCGAAGACGGATCTCCGGCTCCGAACAGCGGCTACGAGAACGACCAGCAGATGGCCGGTCTTGACGGTCTCGATTTGTTCGAGAGTCCCGACGCGCTCTCGTAACTCGCCGCCAGATCACCTTCCTACGTACATATAGCTGGTGGATACCCCTTACTCGTTGCACGTACGTAGGAGGTCATCCACGGTGCTGGCGTCGGTAATTACGCAGTCGTCTTCGATGCGCGCCGGCACCGAGATCAGGGATCGCCCGAGACACGGTCCCGCCACGCACAAACCGGTTTCCTTCTCGAACAGCGCCCCGTGCATGGTGCACAGGATGTGCCTGCGGTCGTAGCTCAGGAACTCGTCGGGCAAATAGTTGAGTGGGTAGCTGAGATGCGCGCAGCGATTGACGTACGCGCGCACCCCATCCGCCACCCGTATTACGAAACCGCGTAACGGCCAGTCGCCCGAGCCGAGCTTGAATTCGCGACAGCCTCCGGACGGCAGCTGATCGAGACGGCACAACAGCCAACGGCCCCCCGGGTTGCCGGCGCTTGCCTGCATGGGTCAGGCCGACGCCAGCGTCCCGCCCGAATGGTTGAGCTCGCGGCGGCGAGACAGCCACAACAGCAGCAGCAGCGGCGGAATGCTCAGTGAGGCCGTATAGACGAAGAAATGCACGTAGCCGATCGCATTGACGACGAATCCGGAGGTGCCCTCCAGCGTCTTACCGGTCAGGGCGTAGAACGAAGTGAACAGCGCGTACTGCGTGGCGGTGTAGCGCGGGCTGGTCAGGCTCGAGAGAAATGCGATCAGCGCCACACCCTGCATCGCCAGCGCCAGATTATCCAGCACGTTGGCGAGCGCCAGTCCGAGTACGGTGGGTCCGGAGGTGTGCGCCAGCAGCGCGAAGCCGAGATTCGACCCCATGATGAGCACCGAGCCGAGCACCAGTGCCGGCCGGATGCCGAGGCGCGCGATGAATGCGCCCGCGATCAGCACGCCGCCGAGGCTCACTGACAGACCGATGATCTTCACCACCGTGGCGATCTGCCCGAGGGTGTAGCCGTGGTCGATGTAGAACGGATTGATCATCGAGGCCATGGCGTAATCGGTGAAGTGGTAGCAACCAACCAGCAGCAGCACCAGCACCGCGCTGAACATCCCCTGGCGCTCGAAGAAGTCCATCAGTGGACACACCACCGCGCTGATGAACTGGGCACCGGCATGGCGCAGAGCCGGCGGCCAATGGGCCTTGCGCTCGAACCATGCAGTCGCCCGAGCCTCAGTCGCGAAGCTGCGGCGGCTGGTGTGCTGCTCCGGCTCGCGGATCAGCAGCGTCGTCACCACGCCGATGGCGACCAGCGCGGCCATGACGCTGTAGCTCGCGTGCCAACCCAGGCTCTGCGCCAGGCCCAAGGCGCCGGCGCTGCCGACGATCAGGGCTACGCGATAGCCGAGCGAATACGAGGCGGTCATCGCGCCCTGCATCTGGCTGGGCGCGGACTCGATGCGCCAGGCGTCCATCGCGATGTCCTGTGTGGCCGCAAAAAACACCAGGCAGGCCGCGCTGGCGACGACGTGGAACAGCCCCGCGGCCGGCCGGCTTGCCGACAACGCCAGCAGTGAGGCTGCGATGCCCAGCTGCCCGAGCAGCATCCAGCTGCGCCGGCGCCCGAGCTGCCGGTGCAGCAGTGGTAGTGACCAGCGGTCTACCGCCGGCGCCCACACGAACTTCAGCGAAAAGAACATGCCCGCCCAGGACAGCATGCCGATGGTCGCCACGGCGATGTGATCCTGGCGCAGCCACGCCGACAGCGTCTGAAAGTACAGGTAAAAAGGTAGCCCCGAGGAGAACCCGAGGAACAGCATCGACAGCACTTGCGGCTGGCGATAGACCAGCACCGCCGCGCGCCAGCCGCTCGGCGAACTCCGGGCTTGCGGTGTGTTGATCTGCACACAGCAATGATAACCTTCCGCCGCGGACCGAGGATGTGAGGCTTGTTCGAGTATCAACGCCAATTCATCGCGCTCGCGCTCGCGCGCGGTGCCTTACGCTTTGGCGAGTTCACGCTGAAATCCGGCCGCATCAGCCCCTACTTCTTCAACGCCGGGTTGTTCAATGACGGCGCCTCATTGGCCGCGCTCGGCCGCTGCTACGCGGCCGCGCTGGGGCAATCGACTCTGCAGTTCGACATGTTGTTCGGGCCGGCGTACAAGGGCATTCCGCTCGTAGCCGCCGCCGCGATCGCGCTGGCGGAACATCATCAGCGCAGCGTGCCGTGGGCGTTCAACCGCAAGGAAGCCAAGGATCACGGTGAGGCGGGACTGCTGGTCGGCAGCGCCCTCACCGGACGCGTCGTGATCGTCGACGATGTCATCACCGCCGGCACCGCCGTGCGCGAATCGATTGAAGTGATCCGCAACGCCGGTGCGCAGCCCGCGGGCGTGGCTCTGGCGATTGATCGGCAGGAGCGCGGACTGTCGGAGTACTCGGCGGTGCAGGAGGTCGAGTCGCGCTATGGCCTGCGCTGTGTCGCGATCGTGACGTTGCAGGAGCTGATCGCGGCATTGGAGGAGGAGTCGCGTACCCCGGCGCGGGCGGCCACGCAGCCGCCGCGCATGCTCCCGACGGCCGAGCAGTTGCGCGCGCTGCGCGCCTATCGCGCTCAATACGGCGTCGACCGCTGACGCTGCCGCTGCTGCCTGCTGCCGCTGCTGCCGCTGCTGCCGCTACTGCCACTGCTGCCGCTGCTGCCTGCTGCCGCGGGCGATTGACTGCCACCGTAGCTGAACGCCCGCTGACCGGCGGCGATCGGCGGCGCGCTGACCGCCGTGGCGGATGCGAGACGGCCAAGGCTCCCGCGGGCGCGATCTACGTCTCACTTTCCCGCTTCTCTGATTGGCCGCCGCCACTGCGGCCGAGGAAAATGTCGCATTGACACGGCACTCGACCGGCCACGGATCGACCACGACTCGATGGGGAAGTAGCGACCACGTATGCGGCAACGGCGAAGACAGCTTGCTCTCGTCAGCGCGCTGGTCGCGGCCGCAGCGATTGCCGGCGGGGCGTCCGCGGCCCGAGCCGGCGCGCCCGGCGACGACACCGTACGCGTCTACAAATGGACCGACGACCAAGGCGTCGTGCACTATGGCGACAGCGTGCCGCAGCAATATGCTCAGGACGATCGCGAGGTGCTGAACGCGCAGGGTATCGAGCTCAATCGTGTGCCGGGACTCAAGAACGCCGCGCAGCTCAGTGCCGAGGCCGCTACCGCGCAAGCCGCCGAGCAACGCGCACAGCACGACCGCTTCCTGCTCGCCACCTATGCCTCCGCCGATGAGATCGAGCGGCTGCGCGACGAGCGACTCGATCAGATCGCCGGACAGATCAAAGCCTCCTCGAGCTACATCGACTCGCTGGGCGCACGACTGGCCGCACTCGAGGAGCGTGCCAGGCATTTCGAGCCCTACAGCAGTGATCCGGGCGCAACTCGCATGCCCGACGAGCTGGCCGAGGAGCTGGTGCACACCGTCAATGAGTCACGCCTGCAGCGGGCGGCACTCGATTCCAAGCGGCGCGAGGAAGAAGATATGCGTTCGCAGTTCGACGCTGATCTGCAGCGCTATCGC
>JASHTF010000063.1 GCA_030040715.1 Gammaproteobacteria bacterium
GGTCGCGAGGAGCCCGCGCCTCGCGCTGCTCCGGGCGCTGTGAGCGCCGTCGGTGGCGCGCCCTCGTCAAAGGGGGAGCTGCGGGCGCCGATCCCGGCGCGTCGTGTGCGCGTGCGCTACTTTGCGCTGTTGCGCGAGCAGGCCGGCCGCGGCGCCGAGGAGCTGGAAACCTCGGCACAGACTGCGCTCGAGTTGTACCAGGAGCTGCGTCGCCGCCACGGCCTCGGGCTTGACCCCGAGCGCTTGCGCGTCGCGGTCAACGACGAGTTCGGCGACTGGGGTACGCGCCTGGCGGAAGGTGACACGGTCGCATTCCTGCCCCCGGTCGCCGGAGGCTGAACGCGATGGACATGCGCCACAGCTACTTTGCTCTCCACCACTCCACCATTCCGGTGGAGCTGCTGCGCCAATCGCTGCAGCATCCCGGCTGCGGCGGCTACGCAGCGTTCGAGGGTTGGGTGCGCGACCACAACGAAGGACGGCGGGTGCTGCGCCTCGAGTACGAGGCATTTGCGCCACTCGCCGAGCGCGAGGCCGAGCGTATCCTCGAGGAAGCGCGCAGTCGCTACGGCGTCGATTGCGTTGCCTGTGCACACCGCGTCGGATCGCTCTCGATCGGTGAGGTCGCCGTGTGGGTCGGCGTGAGCGCACCGCACCGTGGTGAAGCGTTCGACGCCTGCCGCTACATCATCGACCAGGTGAAGCATCGACTGCCGATCTGGAAGAAGGAGTTCTACGAGGACGGCGACTCCGGCTGGGTCAACTGCGAGCACTGCGCGGCACAGGCGCACGACCACGTGCACGAGCACACGCACAGCCACCGATAAAACGACACCGTTGAATGAGGCGCACCGCTGTGGTCAGGGCCGCACCTGCCCCGAGCCCTGCACCACGTACTTGTAGCTGGTGAGCTGCTCCACGCCGACTGGACCGCGCGCATGAAAACGATCGGTCGAGATGCCGATCTCTGCCCCCATGCCGAACTCGCCGCCGTCCGCGAATTGCGTCGAGGCGTTGTGCAGCACAATGGCGCTGTCGACGCGCGCCAGGAAGCGCTCTGCCGTCGCCGCGTTAGCGGTCACGATCGCCTCGGTGTGCGCTGACCCGTAGCGCGCGATGTGAGCGATCGCCCCGTCGACGCCATCGACCAGGCGCAGTGCGATGATGGCGTCGAGATACTCCGCGTACCAGTCCGCCTCGTCCGCCGCTCGCACGCGCGGATCCGCGGCGCGTGCGCCCTCATCGCCGCGCACCTCGCAACCGGCAGCGATCAGATCAGCGATTAATGTGGGCAGCACCGCCGCAGCACAGCCGCGATCCACCAGCAACGTCTCGGCGGCGCCGCAAACGCCGGTGCGGCGCATCTTGGAGTTGAGAGTGATACTGCGCGCCATGGTCAGCTCGGCGTCGCGATCGACGTAGACGTGGCAGTTGCCTTCGAGATGGCCGATGACGGGAACCCGTGCCTCCTGCTGCACACGTGCCACCAGGCTCTTGCCGCCACGAGGCACCAGCACGTCGATATATTCCTGCATCGCGCCGAGCATCTCGCCGACCGCCGCGCGATCGGATGTAGGCACCAGCTGGATGGCCGCAGCGGGTAGGTCGGCGGCCAGCAGTGCCTCACTGAGGCAGGCATGGATGACTGCATTCGAGCGCTGGCTCTCCGAGCCGCCGCGCAGAATGCTCGCGTTGCCCGCCTTCAGGCAGAGCGCGCCGGCGTCGGCGGTCACGTTCGGTCGACTCTCGTAAATGATTCCGATGACCCCGAGGGGAACACGCACGCGGGAGATTCTCAGGCCGTTGGGCCGCTCCCAGTGCGCGGCAACGGTGCCGATTGGATCTGGCAGCGCCGCGATCTGGTCCAGGCCGCTTGCCATCGCTTCGACGCGCTTGCCATCGAGCTTCAGCCGATCGAGCAAAGGCGCGCTGAGGCCGCGCCGCTGAGCTTGCTCCATGTCCTCGGCATTGCTCGCGAGTACGGCGGCGCTACGGCGCCGGATCGCCGCGGCGGCGAGACCGAGGGCACGGCTCTTGGCCGCGGAGCTCGCCCGGGCGAGATCCGCGGCGGCGGCCACCGCGGCCCGGCCGAGACTCTGCATGAGTGCGCGCACCTCCACGTGCGTCTCGGAGCGCGTCGCGGAGGCTTCGCCGGTGGAGCCCACGGTGCTGCTCATGGAAATATCGACCGCACGCCTAGACGGCCCCAGACAGCGCCGGTCCGGACTGATCCGGTACCGCCGGCGCCGCGGTCTCCGGAAGTGCCGGCCCGCGCTCGTGAGGCAGAATCACGAGATCGTCGCGATGAATCAGCTCGTCGGGGCCGCGAAAGCCGAGCAGTGACTCGATCTCGCTGCTCTGGCGGCCGAGGATACGGGCTGCATCGTCGTCGGAATAGGCCGCGATGCCGCGAGCGACTTCGGCGCCATCGGGTGCGATCACGCTCACGGTGTCGCCGCTGTCGAAACGACCCAGTGTACGGGTCACACCGGCCGGCAGCAGACTCTTGCCGCTGCGGAGCGCCCGCAGCGCCCCGGCATCGATATGCAACGCTCCGGCTGGCCTGAGCGTGCCGGCAATCCACTGCTTGCGGGCGGCGAGCGGGGTGGACGCCGGAATGAACCAAGTGCAGCGTGCCCCGCTTTCGATGCGCCGAAGCGGATGGCGCGGATGGCCACTGGCGATGCACATGTGACAGCCGGCACTGAGCGCGAAGCGTGCAGCCGCGATCTTGGTCGCCATCCCTCCGGACCCGTGCGTCGATGAGGCACGGCCCGCCATGGCCTCGATCTCGGGGGTGATCTGCAGTACCCGCTCGACGAAGCAGGCCTTGGGATCGCGGTTCGGATCGGCGGTGAACAGGCCTTCGACGTCGGACAGCAACACCAGACAGTCGGCGCTGGTCATCTGCGCCACGCGCGCGGCCAGCCGATCGTTGTCGCCGTAACGCAGTTCCGCGGTCGCCACCGTGTCGTTCTCGTTGATGACGGGCAACGCACCCACCTTGAGCAGCGCCTCGAGGGTGGCACGCGCATTCAGGTAGCGCGTGCGCTGCTCACTGTCTTCCAGCGTGAGCAGCACCTGCGCCACGGTCACGCCCGCCTCCTCCAGCAACTCCTTATATGCGTGCGCCAGCCGGATCTGGCCAACGGCCGCTGCGGCCTGGCTCTCCGGCAGCCGCAGCGGTCCTGGCGTCAGGTCGAGCGGGCGTCGGCCCAGGGCCACGGCGCCGGACGATACGAGCAGCACCTGCTGACCGCGGCGGCGCAAGCGCAGCAGGTCGGCGAGCAACGCCTTGAGCCAGGTCCGGTTGAGCCGGCCGCTGTCTCCCTCTACCAGCAACGCCGACCCGACCTTGACGACGATGCGCCGGGCGCTCGCCAAGGGCGTAGCGGTACGCAGAGCTTTCCGACCGACCATAGAGAACCGGACCATGGGAGACGGGCTATTGTAGGGGAATTGCAGCGCTGCGATTGCTTGACAGAAGCAAGCGCCCTAATATCCCAGCGCGCTGAGTAGGCCATCTCACTGGTCAAGTGCGAGGTTCAATTCCGTGGCGAGAGAATACGAGCCCGTCGTGGGCCAGTGGTACGAGAATCTGGACGAGAACGAGAGCTTTCGGGTGCTCTCGGTCGATGAAGATGCGGAGCTGATCGAAATAGAGTATCTCGACGGTGACGTCGAGGAGATCGACCTCGAGACTTGGCAGGAGCTGGACTTGGATAAGATCGAAGAGCCGGAAGGCTGGGCGGGAAGTCGCATCGAAGAAGAGGACGAAGAAGAAGAAGAGGAAGACGAAGAGGACGAGGAGCTCGATGAGGACGAGGACGAGGATGAGGATGAGGACGACGAGGATGAGGATTGGGACGAAGACGAGGAGAGCGACAACTACTGAGCTCCTCGCGACGTCCCGCTG
Source organism: Gammaproteobacteria bacterium (assembly GCA_030040715.1). Classification (GTDB taxonomy): domain Bacteria; phylum Pseudomonadota; class Gammaproteobacteria; order Steroidobacterales; family Steroidobacteraceae; genus FEN-1191. Next base: position 3,917 of record JASHTF010000063.1, read on the forward strand.
ATTCGAAGCGCAACCCCGACTCCTCGCGCCTGAGAATCATCTAGGGAAAGCGCTGCCATGCGACGCATCATCCTGTTCATTCTGACCAACCTCGCGATCATGCTCATGCTGAGCCTGATCGCCTACTTCACCGGTCTGGATGCGTGGCTGGCGCAGCACGGCAGCAGCTTCACCGGCCTGCTGCTGCTCGCGGCGCTGTTCGGCTTCGGTGGATCGCTGGTGTCACTGGCGATGTCCAAGTGGATGGCGGTGCGCGCCATGGGAGTGCGCGTGATCGAGCAGCCGGCCAGCGACAGCGAGCGCTGGCTGCTCGAGACAGTGCACGGGCTGGCACAGAAGGCGGGAGTGGGCATGCCGCAGGTCGGCATCTTTGAATCGGGCCAGCCGAACGCCTTCGCTACGGGTCCTCGGCGCGATGCCGCGCTGGTGGCCGTCAGCAGCGGGCTGCTCGCGACCATGAAGCCGCCCGAGATCGAGGCGGTGCTCGGCCATGAGATGACCCACGTCGTCAACGGCGACATGGTCACGCTCACCCTGATCCAGGGGGTACTGAATACCTTTGTCATCGCTATCGCCTGGATGGTGGGTAACATCGTCGATCGAACGGTGCTGCGCAACGAGGAGGGCCGCGGCATCGGCTATTTCGCGACGGTGTGGGTGACCCAGATCGTGCTCGGCATCCTCGCGACCATCATCGTCATGTGGTTCTCGCGCTGGCGCGAATTTCGGGCCGACGCCGGTGGCGCACGCCTGAGCGGGCGCGAGCGCATGATCGCGGCGCTCGAACGGCTGCAGGCGGTAGAGAAGCAGAATGAGCCCCTGCCCGCGCACATGGACGCCTTTGCCATCAGCGGTCGCGAGGGTTGGGGGCTGGCGCGGCTGTTCATGAGTCATCCGCCGATCGAGGCGCGCATCGCCGCGCTGAAAGCGGCGCCGACCTGATCGGGCAAGGCGACCGTCGACCCAGTCTCAACCCGCCGCCTCAGACATCTCATCGCAACGGACTTCAGGCAGCATGGACACGAGCGTTAGCGCTGATCCGACATTGGTTTACAATGCCCGTGCCTCGGCGCTAAGGTCCACCGCCGATGACACTACAGGGTCGCACGGCCACGAAGCAGTGATGACGGGTCCCGCGCTCTCGACACCTGGCAACGTTGACGCTGCTGACGCGAGCAGTGACAGCGTCGTCGGACAGCCGCGCAACGCGCTCATGGCGGCGCTGGAATCATCGCGCGGCCTGCGACTGCTCGCGCCGGTGCTGCGCACCGCGCTGCGCTGGTTCGATACCAGCTGCGGCTACGTCCAGGCCGCACGCGATAACCTGCCGGACCACATCGACTGGGGCCGCATACTGCCGTTCGTGTTGATGCACCTGGCCTGCATCGCCGTGCTGTGGGTCGGGGTGAGCCCGATAGCGGTGGCGGTGGCGGTAGTCGCATACCTGGTGCGCATGTTCGCCATCACCGGCTTCTACCATCGCTACTTCTCGCACCGCACCTTCAAGACGTCGCGGACCTGGCAGTTCATCTTCGGGCTGCTCGGCGCCTCGGCGGTGCAACGCGGACCGCTGTGGTGGGCTGCGCATCATCGCTACCATCATGCCAATTCCGATAAGGCGTCGGACGTGCATTCGCCGACTCAGCATGGCTTCTGGCGCTCGCACATGGGGTGGTTTCTGTCGATCAGGGGCTTCGCGCCTGACCTGCGCTTCGTGCGCGATCTGCTCAAATTCCCCGAGCTGCGCTGGCTCGACCGCTTCGACATTCTCATCCCCCTGGCGCTGGCACTGGCGATGTTTCTGCTCGGGGTGGTGCTCGCGCACGCCGCCCCGTGGCTGAAGACCGGCGGCATGCAAATGCTGGTATGGGGATTCTTCATCTCGACGGTTGTGTGCTGGCACGCCACCTACACCATCAACTCGTTGTCCCACCTGTTCGGGCGCCAGCGCTATCGGACCGGCGACACCAGTCGCAACAACTGGCTGCTGGCGTTGCTCACGCTCGGCGAGGGATGGCACAACAACCACCACTACTACCCGGTCGCCGCGCGGCAGGGGTTTTACTGGTGGGAGTACGACGCGACCTTCTACCTGCTCAAGTTGATGTCCTGGCTGGGGCTGATCTGGGATCTGAAGTCCGTGCCCGCAGCGGTGCGGGAGAATCCACGGCGCAAGATTCGCTAGCGCCCGCTGCCCGCTGCGCGCGAACGTTGGCAGTGAAACCGAGCATCATTCCGGCCGACCTACCGGCGCCGCTCGCTACCGCGGCCGAAGCGGCGGCCCGCGGCCGCCTGAGCGCGCGGCTGTCACGCCTACTGCTGCTGCGTGCGCTCGCCCATTTGCAACACGGGCAGATCACGCTCGTCGATGACGGGCGTGAAGACCGCTTCGGTCGCAAAACCGAGCGTTGTGCGCTGAGCGCCACGGTGCGAGTACTGGACCCGCTGTTCTATCGACACGCGGCGCTCGGAGGCGCCGTCGGCGCCGGCGAGGCCTACATCCGCGGCTGCTGGAGCTGCGATGATCTGACGGCGCTGATACGCATCATGGTCGTCAATCGCACGACCCTCGCTCGTATCGAGAGCGGCTGGAGCCTGCTCTCGCGCCCGCTGGCGCGCGCGCTGCACTGGCTGCGGCGCAACAGCAAGCGCGGCAGC
>JASHTF010000064.1 GCA_030040715.1 Gammaproteobacteria bacterium
GCCTGCCTTCGGGACGTCGGATCAAAGTCCAGTCACCGAAGGCGGCGGCGTTGGCGGGAGCGAGGAGCGGCGGGAACTCCTTGGCGCATTCGTCATAGCAGTGCGAGGTCCCGCCGTGGCCCTCGAGCGTGTAGGTGTACAGCGGGTTACCGTGGGCGTCACCGAGCCGTCGCCACAGATACTCGTCACGGGCCCCATAACCGCCCTTGGATACGTCCACGAGCGTGATGCCCGCAGGGACCGCCAACGGAGTATCGCCTGCGGAGTGGCTCGCGGCCGCTGCCGCTGTACTGCAGATCAACGCGACCAACGGCCCTAAGCGCAACGCGGTCACACCATGCCTGACGGGTATCTTCCGCATGTTCTCCTCTCTCAAGTCGTCCTCTCAGCTATCCAGGCAGGCGTGAGGGAGCCGGTGGGTTCAGTTGGTCACGGTCTTGACGTCGGTATGCGGAGGCTCGACCCGCTGCAGCGCGCCGGGGTTGTGAACGGGCGGGGCGATCACCGTCCCATCCAGCCGCGCCAGATACGCCGGCAGCGCCTCCATCCGGAAGGTCCCCGAGATGTAGCGGTTCTGACCGGTCTTGGGGTCCGGGTCGGAGTCGGCAAATCTCTTCAAGGCATGATAGAGGCCGATCGAATCGGCGCCGTTGGCTGGCCGTGCCGTGTACATGTACACGAAGCGGCGCCAGTTGAGGTAGCCACCCCAGTAGCCGACCAGCGTGCCGTTCGGCTCGGCCTTGAAGCGCATGTGCGCACCGCGCAGCGCAATCTCCGCATAGAACGGCAACTCACCCTCGAGATAGATGTCCTTGGGCTTGATCGTCAGCACACCGTCGCGAATCTCGCCCGCGAGCACGTTGTGCGAGCGCGAGTTCGGCTCGACGATATAGGTATAGTCGGCCAGCACGTTGCCATTGGCGTCGCGCTCGAGGTGCTGGGTGGCGCTATCGATCGTGATAGTGACCGGTCCGTCGTGACTGAGATCCTTGCCGCTCAGCTGCAGCGTCCAGGCGGGTGCCGAGTCGATCATCAGGTTCCACGACAGCTCCTCGGGATAAGGCTTGCCGGGTGGAGCCTCATGGAATGACTCGGTGCAACCGACCGAGCGCCACAGCTGATTGTCGATCTTCTGATGCGTCTCGGGATCGATGAACTTGCTGGCGGCCTTGCCGCCGAGGTCAAACCCGTAGGCATACGGGCCGGTCACGGTCTCGATGTTCGGATCGGCGGTTGCGTCCGGGTAATTGAAGACGCTGGCTGGCTTACCTTTGACCTGGGCGTTGGTGTCGATCCGATAGCGATAGTCTGGCCCGAGCTGCGCGCCGGCGTCGGCGACGATTTTGACCGCCTGCTCCTGGCTATAGCCGATCTCGCGCAGCTGGCGCACGTTCATCTCGGTTTGCCCATCCATGCGGCCGAGCGGGCAGTCGACCTTGTAGTCAGGAATGTCGGTTGCGGTCGCAAACCAGCTGATCACAAAGCCGCGCGTTTCGGCGCGTGCCTGCGATGACGCCGCCAGGCACAGGCCCGCGCCGCACACCAGCGCGAGCGCCGTGGAAGCTTTCACGGCAGACACTGGGCCCTCCGGGCTCAGGCGAGCACTTCCGAAATCGGCGTCGTGACGCGATTCGAGCCCGTGCCGAAAGCGCTGATCGGAACGCCCATCGCCAGCATCAGCGTGAAGGTCACGCGTGAGGCTGCATCACCCGGTTTGGGGATATGCAGCCCGGTCTTGAGGCGTCCATTGCCGCTGCCGAAGGTCAGGAAGGGGTAGTTGTGTACCGAGTGGAGCCGCGCCGCGCCGTGATCGGTATAGGCAAACAGCACCGTGCGGTCGAGCAGCGTACGGTCGCCCTCCTTGATCGCTTCCAGCTGGTTGGCCCAATCCACCAGCGCCTTCATGTATTGCTCCTGGAACCAAGCGCAGTTGAGCTGATAGCCGGCCTTGGGATCGATCGGCTCTTCATGCGTGTAGGTGTGATGATTGGTCGGGTCGCCCTCCTTGCGCAGGCCCGACATCCCCTGCGTGATGCCGAGATTGACCGAGCGCGTCTGCCCACACGCCAACGCGAGCGTCAGCAGATTCGTGAAAGCGTCGTGGCGCGCCATCGCGTCGCTGCACAGCTGTACCGGATGGCCATCATCCTTGGCGGGTGCATTCGGCTTGGTGCACGCGGGCAGCGGCTGGGGCTTCTGCAACTGTATGTCAAGCTTCTGCTCGAGCGAGCGCAGCGCCGTGAAGTAGTAGTCGAGGCGTTGCCGGTCCGCCGCGTCCAGCCGCTTGACCAGTGACGCACGCTCATCGGCGACGCCAGACAACACGCTGCGCCGGGCCATGACCTGCGGATCGGGCACGAAGGTCGAGGAGTTCGGATCGACAAACTCCGGCCCGAATATGCGGGTGTAGAGGGCGGTCGGAGAGACCTCCGCCGGCAGCCGTCCGCTCGCGCGCGCGGTCCAGGAGTCCTTGGAGTCGCCATCGCAGCCCACCTCCAGCGAGCGAAAGCGCGTGCGGCCGCCGATCACGTCCCCAATGATGCAATTCATGCTGTTGAAGTACTCGCCGGAGTTGCTGACCGTGCCGGTCATGAAGCCCTGCACTCCGGTGAAGTGGGTATTGTTCGACTGCCCGTCGAGGAACACCTGGCTGCCGCTGAACAGATTCAGCTTCTTCTTGAACGGGCTCAGCACCGCGAGCTGCGGCGGCAGCTCGTAGTCGGTGCCGGCGTTCTTCGGCCGCCAATCCTCCTCGCCAAGTCCGAGCGGCCAAAACCAGGTCGCAAAGCGCGTGGGCAGCGGTGCGCCGGTGTCGGCCAACGCGGTACCGTTGTCGTTCAGCATGCAATCGAGGATTGGCAGTCCCACGGCGACGGTGCCCCCGGCGAGCATGCCGCGCAGCACGCGCCTGCGGGTCCAGATCAGTGTCGATGGCTTCATAGTCGGATCTCCTGTAGCACGCTCGCGCGGTGCTTAATTCGATGCGGTCAGCGCCGCCGGCCCCTGGGGCTCGTACGACAGGTCGCTCAGCGCGATCTGGCGCATCAGCTCCACGAAGTTGTAATGGCTGGCGGAAAATTTCTGCATGATCTGTTGCCACTGCGGATCGCTGCCCGGCGGCATGTAGCCGGTCTCGAAGGCGAACGCCTTGCGTGCGACGCAGCTGGTGGTCGCGGGATCATCGTGCACGGTGTTGCCGAGGCCGACGGAGCCGACGAACTGGTGGCCATTCATCTCTCCCGTGGCATCGATCGCTACGCCATTTTCATCGGTGCGGTAGCCACCGGCCGAATTGAAGTTCTCGAGCGCCAGGCCGATCGGGTCAGTGAGCTTGTGGCAACCGGCGCACATCGGCTCACTGCGATGCGCGGTCAGCCGCGCGCGTGCCGTCTTGAACTGCGGATTGGTGGTGTCCTCGACGAACTTGAAGGAAACATTGCCCGGCGGGGGCGGCACCTTCTCGCACAGGATGTACTCGCGCAGCGCCTTGCCGCGGCCGGTCGGAGACGTGCGCCCCGAGGGCGAGAACAACGCCGTGAAGCTCGCCTCCGATAGGATTCCCGAGCGCGGATCGCCCGGTGCATAGGTGTAGGGAATCCAGCGCTGCGGCTGGCCGTTGTCGCTCGGATCGACCAGCGGAACGCCGTAGAGCACCGCGAGCGCGCGGGTCAGGAAGGTATGCGGGGTGGTGAACAGATCGCGGTAGTCACCGTGCCGCGTGACCAGGTGATCGACGATGGTCCGCAGCGTCTGCTCCTGAGACTCATCTTTGACGTTGAGGGTGTAGCGGGGAAAGAAGCTCGGATCCTTGGCAACGGTGTCGAAATCGCTGTAACCCAGCATGTCGCCGAAAAAGGCCCGCACTCCCTCGGTAACGCGCGGTGAGGAGATCAGCCGATTGACCTGCTGCTCGAGACCCGCCGGGGTTTGGATGGCACCGGTCGCAGCCGCGTTGAGCAGCTCCTGGTCGGGGCTCGTATTCCACAGAAAGAAGCTCAGCTCGGAAGCCTTCGAATAGGCGTCGAGGCGCTCGCCTCCCGGATGAGCTGGATCGGGCTCGTACATCTTGTAGCGGAATAGAAATTGCGGGGAGATCAACATCTCCGCGAGGCTCAGCGACAGCCCTCCATAAAAGTCGTGCACGTCACCGCTCGCCACGGCCGCCGCCCTGACGCGCGCCTCGATCTCATCCGGCGTGAGCGGCCGCCGGTACAGCAGTGGCCCGACGCGGCTGAAGAACGAGCGCGCGCAGGCATCATCACTCGCTTTGGGATCGCGTGGCGTGCAGCCGACGTAGGTGGCACGGTGCTTCTGGTCGACGACCTGGTCGGCGATCCCACGGGCAATATCATCGTAGCTCTCGAGCCCGCTATCGGAGACGTTGGACTGACGCGCACCGATGGCGAGCAGCCCTTGCACGCGCGTCTCGGGCTCGAACGTACCGGTGATCGAGACCGAGGGACCAAAGATGTCCAGGATCGACTGGCGATACTGGCTTGGGCTCAACCGTAACGCGAGTGGCGTGCTCGCGTCTGAGCTCGCAGGCGGTGGGGAGGCCGGCGCCGACCACGCGCTCTGCAACGGTACCAGGGCTGCGAGCGGCAGCAAGCGAGCGAGCCAGGTGCGCACTCGTGGGATAGGGATCGCTTTCATCATGCCTCCAGTTCCTGCCGCAGATCGCCGTGAGGGTCGTTAGTTGCCCTTGCCGTTCATCCGATCCCTAGATGATCAGTCAAAAAGCGGTACCAGATGCCAATAGAAGCCGGCGCCGAAGGAGGCGCCATAATCGGAATCAGGCGTCAGCACCTTGCCACCGACGAGCGACATCAGATCGGTCGATCCTGCGGCAGGAGCGCCGGAGGAGTAGCCGGTGCCGCCCACTCCGCCCGAATAACCTTCACCCAGGAGCGCCGTGATCTTATCGTGCGCGTCGGCGTACATGATCACGGCCTTGTTGTTGCCCTTGATATCTCCCGGCATCTTGTCGCCGGCATAGGTATAGAGCGCGCTGCCCTTGTAAGCCCATTGTCTGCTGCCGTCAGGTCGGCTCAGGGTTTCCCAGAATCCCCAGCCCTGGGCATCCGGCGGTGCCAGCACTGGCCGCCACGTGCGGGTGCATTCCCCAGTGCAGCCTATGGTGCCCACCACCTTGCCTTCCTCGTAGCTGTCATGAAAGCCACCGCGCGTCTCGCGGCCACCGTACTGCAGGTGATAGGGAGCCTCGGTGTAGACCGACAGTCCCTTGGCCGTGGTCATCATCGGCGCCCGCGCCGGCAAGACCTTCATCGAGAGCTCGCGTGGCATGACGAAGCGGTACGCGAGCGCGACGCGCGCGCCCGACTGGGTCACTCCGCCGATGTCCGTCGAGGAGTAATCGCCGTTGTAGGTGTAGAGCCGCTGGCCACGGTAGGCCCACTGATGGGTACCGTCGCTGCGGCGTACGATCGAGAAGTCGGCTACCGGCAGCGCCAGACTCGAGGCGTAGTAGGGGGTCCAGTCCGAAGTGCCACCGGGCTCACGGTCGAGGAGGTACAGCGGCAGCCCGCTCGATGCGACCACGAACGCATAGCCGTTGGCGGCCTCGGCCAATTCGAGGCGGATATCGGCCGGAGTGCGTACCTCTTTGATCGGGTCATAGACCGCCTGGCTCCAGCCGGTCTTGGGTGCGAAGCCCGGGCCTCCCGGATCCAGGCTCGCCCCGAAGCCGCGCTCGGTATCGTTGCCGATGTCGAATTTCGGCGGCGCGAAGGGCGGTCCCGCATAGCGATACAGCAGCTGACCGCGGTAGGCCCACTGTTTCCCCTCCGACCGCTCGACCAGCGACCAGTCGCCGAATGCGACCGCATTGCGCGCCGCGATGAACGGGGGGAATTCCTTGGCGCACTCGCCGTAGCAGCTCGATTTGCCGCTATGGCCCTCGAGCGTGTAGGTGTACAGGGGATTGCCGTGAGTATCACCGAGCCGCCGCCAGAGAAATGCGCCGGGTCCGTACGCCTCGCCCTTGGAGATCTCGACCAAGGTCACGCCCGCGGGGAAAGCCAGCGGCACCTCGACGCGCGCGCCGTCCGCAGCTGCCGCCGGCGTGCTCCACGTGAGCACGGCAGCCAGCGTTGCGAGAGATGCAGTCGTTCCCAGGAATGCCAGCGATCGGATGGTCTTCAGCATGTCTGCTCCACAGCTCCTATCAATCGACCACTACCGGCGCACGGGCGTGCCGTCCGCGCGCTGGGGCGGCCCGACTGACCTTCAATTGGTGGCCGTCGTGACGGCGGTGCGCGGCGGCTCGACCAGCCGCAGCCCGCCGGGGTCGTGAACGGGCGGGGCGATCACCGTCCCATCCAGCCGCGCCAGATACGCCGGCAGCGCCTCCATCCG
>JASHTF010000065.1 GCA_030040715.1 Gammaproteobacteria bacterium
GCAGCACCGCGGGGCGCTGGGCGCGGCGCGCCGACGCGCGAGCCGTCGCGCCCGCTGGCCGGCCTGACCGTGGTGCTGACCGGAACGCTCGCAGGAATGACGCGTGATGCCGCGGCCGAGCAGCTGCGCGCGCGCGGCGCGAAGGTCACCGGCTCGGTATCCAAGAGCACCGACTGTGTGGTGGCGGGCGCCGATGCCGGCTCCAAACTCACGCGTGCGCGTGAGCTCGGAGTGGCCGTGCTGGACGAGGACGGCCTCGCGGAACTACTGGCCCGTCGTTGAGCCCCTGCGCTACAGACTCTTCTGGATCTTCGCGTTCTTCAGCAGATCGTCCTCGTAGGCGCGGAACTGCTTCTGCTGCCATAGCTGCGATACCCGCTCCTTGACCTGATCGAAGGGGGGCACCGGGGTCTCGCGGGTGTCGATCAGCTGGATCACGTGCCAGCCGTACTGGGTCTGCACCGGCTGCTGCGTGATCTCTCCATTCTTCAGCGACTGCACGGCATCCGCGAACGGCTTGACCATGGTGGTTGGCGAGAACCAACCCAAATCGCCGCCATTGTTCTTCGAGCCCGGGTCGATGGACTCCTTCTTGGCCAGATCCTCGAACTTGGCTCCTTTCTTGAGCTGGTCGATGAGCTGCAGCGCGTCGGCCTGATTGGCCACGAGGATGTGCCGGGCGTGATACTGAGTCTTCGGCATGGCATCGATCTGCGAGCGGTACTCGGCTTGCAACTCGGCGTCCGTAGGCGTCTTGGTCTGCTGGAAGTGCTCGAAGCCCGCCTGCTCCAGGATCTGCAGCCGCGACAGCGCCAGCAACGATTGCGTGTCGCCACTCCTATCGAGTCCCTGCCTGAGCACCTCCTGTGCGACCACCTCACCGCGCACCAGGTTATCGAGCAGCTGGGAGCGCTGATCAGCCGTCAGGTCGGCCGGATTCTTGCCCGCGGTGTTGCGCACGTAGTAATCGAACACGTCGTGGCTGATGTCGGTGCCGTTGACCGTGGCGACGGGCTTGTCCGCCGGCGCGGCGTTCTGGGCGCTGCCGCTGCTGACCGGCAGATGCAGCCGGGCGCAGGCTGCCAGCACGAGGAGCGCAGCCAAGGGGAGTGCTTTAAGGAGTTTCATCAGTTCTCTCAGATAGTTACAGTGATTAATTAGGAGCTTCATCAGGTGTCAGTGCTTCCATGGCCAGTGCATGCAGCTCGTGCTGCCACAGCGGTGCCAGTACCGCATGGATGCGACGGTGACGTTGCAGCGGAGTCAGTCCGACGAAAGATCTGGACACGATACGCACCCGAAAGTGCCCCTTGCCGCCGCCGCCCGCGTGGCCCGCGTGCGCAGCGCTCTCATCGCGCACCTCGAGCGCCACGGGCTGCAATTGCTCTCGCAGCAACTGCTCGATGCGGCTTGCCGTACTCGCATGGTCCGATCGGCCGGCATCGTCCGCTCCGTGCCCGGCACGGCCGGCGGAGGCGGAGCTTGCAGCAGCCCGCGGCGCGCGGCTCTGGGTCGAGCCTGAGGTGACGCGACTCACGGCGCGCTCGGGCTCGGCGACTCGAGGCGCCCCGCGAGCCAGGCCGTTTGTGCCAGCGCGAACACGAGGAACGCCGCGGTGAGGCCGAACACCTTGAAATCGACCCAGGTGCGCTCGCTCATGAGCCTCGCGACCAGGAGATTGAGCCCGCCGAGCAGCGCATAGAACAGCACCCAGACCCAGTTGAGCTTGAGCCAGGTGGCGCGCGGGAGCAGATGGCCGCCTCCGATCAGGGGCTGCAGCAGCCGCTGCGCGAGCGGTGTATCGCCGACCCACACGCTCGCGGCGGCGCCCACCGACACCAGCCACAGAAATATGGTCGGCTTCCACTTCAAAAAGCGCGTGTCGCGCAACAACAAGGTTGCGCCGCCGAGCACCAGCACCAGCAGCGTGCTGACGAGCAGCAGCGGCGGCAGGCGTCGCTGCCGCAGCCACTGAAACAGCAGCAGCACCAGCATCGCCGCCATCAGGACGGCGGTCGCGCTGTAGATACCGGCAAGGCGGTAAGCCAGCAGGAATGCCGCCAGCGGCGCCAGGTCGATCAGGGTTTGCATTCGATCTTATTTATCCGCGTAAACCGATATGATAGCGAAACTCCCCATAGTCCGCGCTAGCGCCGCGTTACGCCGGACGGCCCTGCGAGCTGGATCCGTGAGTCAGTATTTCGAGCTGCACCGCCAGAACCCACAGCAGCGTCTGATTCGCCGCGCGGCCGATATCGTGCGCGCCGGCGGACTGATCGCCTATCCGACCGACTCCTGTTACGCGCTCGGCTGCCGCATCGGTGATGCCGCGGCCCTCGAGCGCATGCGGCGCATTCGCAGCGCGGAGCGGCATCATTACTTTTCGTTGGTGTGCCGGGATCTGCATGAGATTGGACGCTACGCCCGCGTCGACACCTGGCAGTTTCGGCTGCTGAAGGCGCACACGCCCGGGCCGTTCACGTTCCTGCTGCCGGCTACGCGCGAGACACCACGACGGTTGCTGCATCCCAAGCGACGCACGGTCGGCATCCGCGTCCCTGATCACATCGTGGCGCAGATGCTGCTGCGGGAGCTCGGTGAGCCGCTGATGAGCTCGACGCTGCAGCTGCCGGGCGACGAGTTGCCTCTGACCGAAGCGGCGCAGATCCGCGCCCGCCTCGAGCATCAGCTCGACGTGATCCTCGACGCCGGTCCGGGTGGGGTCATACCGACGACGGTGGTCGACCTCGCCAGCTCACCGCCTGCGGTCGTGCGCTTGGGCCTCGGCCGGCTGGCCGGCGTGCAGTGGGAGCTGCCCGGCGCGGGCACGACCGGTACCGGCGGCGCAAATCGCGAAGCCGCCGGCGTAAACATCCTATAATCCGGCGCGTTGACACCGCAGCAATACAACGTGCGCGCCGCCGGCGCGCGACCAGGCGGCGCGCCGGCATGAGTGCCGTCGGCAAGCAGCGATGAGCACCGTCCCGCAGGGACAGCGCGTGCTGTCCGGCATGCGCCCGACAGGGGCGCTGCATCTGGGCAACTACCACGGAGCGCTGCGCAACTGGGTCGAGCTGCAATACCAATATGAGTGCTATTTCTTTGTCGCCGATTGGCACGCGCTGACGACCGATTATGAGGACACGAGCGGGCTCCCGCAGGCGATCCACGAGGTCGTCATCGACTGGCTCGCGGCGGGGGTGAACCCGAGCGTGGCGACGCTGTTCGTGCAGTCCGCCGTGCCGGAGCACGCCGAGCTGCACCTGCTGCTGTCGATGATTACGCCGCTCGGCTGGCTCGAGCGCGTGCCGAGCTACAAGGACCAGCAGGAGCAGCTGCGGCAGAAGGATCTGGCGACCTACGGGTTCCTGGGCTATCCGCTGCTGCAGAGCGCCGACATCCTGCTCTACCGCCCGGCCTTCGTTCCGGTCGGCGAGGATCAGGTCGCTCACGTGGAGGTCACGCGCGAACTGGCGCGCCGCTTCAATCACCTCTACGGCCGGGAGCCGGATTTCGAGCAGAAGGCCGAGGCCGCGATCAAGCAGCTCGGCGGCCGCAACATCACCCTCTATCGACAATTGCGGCGCCGCTTTCAGGAAGCCGGCGATCAGTCTGCGCTCGAGCGCGCGCGCGCGGTGGTCGAGAGCAACGCCCGGATCACGGTCGCCGATCGCGACCGTCTGCTCGGTTATCTCGAGGGCTCGTACGTGACCATATTGCCCGAGCCGCAGGCGCTGCTGACGGCAACGCCGCGCGTGCCCGGCCTCGACGGCCGCAAGATGTCCAAGTCCTACGGCAACACCATCCTGTTGCGCGAGGATCCGGATAGCGTCGCCGCGAAGCTGCGCACCATGCAGACCGATCCGGCGCGGGTGCGACGCAGTGATCCCGGCGATCCCGACAAGTGTCCGGTGTGGGATCTGCACAAGGTGTACTCCAACGAGGCCACGCGCGAATGGGTGAACGCCGGTTGCCGCACTGCGGGCATCGGCTGTCTTGATTGCAAGAAGCCGCTCATCGACCGCATCGTAGAGGAGGTGAGCGGCATGCGGCGGCGCGCGCAGGAATTCCAGGAGAATCCCGAGCTGGTCACGAACTTGCTGGCCGAGGGCGGCGAGAAGGCCCGTGAGGTCGCGCGTGCGACCCTCGATGACGTGCGCCGCGCCATGCATTTACGCTCGCAGTGAGCGCTGCGAGCAGATGACGGACCCGAGCGAGCGGAGGGAGTCGTGAAGCCGGATCTGAGGGTCGTGGTCTCGAACAGCTCGCCGAGCCATGACGCGTCCCGTCGCGGCCAGCCGCAGCGATCGACGCGTGGCGCGCCCGGCCCCGCCGGTGCGACGGCGAGTGCCGTGAGCACCCCAGCGGGCTCGGCGACGGGTGCCACGCGACCCGCGAGCGCTGCCGGTAGCGGCGCGGTCACCGGGGGCGCGGTGGCAGGGAGCGCTGTCGCCGAGTCAGGGGCGAGCGGAGCTGCGCCGGTGTCCATGGGCGAGACCACCGGCGAGACGCTGAGCGCGCCCGAGCAGGTCGAGATGCCATTCGCCGTGATCAACGGCGAGCTGGTCACGGTGCTGCCGCGTGATCTGTATATCCCGCCGCAAGCGCTGGAGGTGTTCCTCGAGGCCTTCGAGGGTCCGCTCGATCTGCTGCTCTATTTGATCCGCCGCCAGAATCTCGATGTGCTCAACATCCCGATCGCGCAGATCACGCGTCAGTACATGCAGTACATCGAGCTGATGCAGGATCTGCAGCTCGAGCTGGCGGGTGAGTATCTGGTGATGGCGGCAACGCTGGCGGAGATCAAATCCCGCATGTTGCTGCCTCGCCCGGTGGAGGACCCGCACAGCGAAGAGGACCCGCGCGCCGAGCTGGTGCGCCGACTGCAGGAATACGAGCGTTTCAAGCGCGCCGCCGCTGATCTCGACGCCCTGCCGCGCCTCGAACGTGACGCCTGGCAGGCGAGCGCCGAGCTGTTCCGCCGCTCGAGCGGGCGTACCTTGCCGCAGGTGCGGCTGCAGGAGATGTTGATCGCGTTCAAGGAGGTCGCGGTGCGCGCGGCGATGTTCGCGCACCATCACGTGCAGCGCGAGGCGCTGTCGGTACGCGAGCGCATGAGCAACGTGCTCGCGGCGCTCGAGCAGGGCGGGTTCGTGGAGTTCTCGCGTCTGTTCCGACCACAGGAAGGGCGCGCCGGTGTTACCGTGACGTTCATCGCTTTGCTCGAGCTGCTGCGCGAGAGCCTCATCGACGTGGTGCAGAGCGAGCCCTATGCGCCGCTGTACGTGCGGGCAACCACCGTCGAGAGCGGCGCGGCCAGCGCGGGCGCGGGTGTTGCGGGCACGGACGGAGCCGAAACCGGCATTGGAGCCGGTATGATGGATACCGACGCGGCGGGCGGTAGCGCCGACGGCTCTGCTGCTGCGGATCGCCCGGTCGCTCGCGAAGACGAGAGGAACGCCGAATGAGCGAGGATGAGATCCGCAATATCATCGAGGCGGCCTTGTTGGCAGCGGGCAGAGCGCTCACGATCGGCGAGCTGGCGCAACTGTTCGACGACGTGCTGCGTCCCGATGCCAGCGCGATCCGCGCAGCGCTCGATCGCCTGGCCGCGGACTACCTGCAGCGGCCGATCGAGCTCAAGGAGACGGCGGCAGGGTTTCGCGTGCAGGTGCGCGGCGAGTATGCCGAGCGCGTGGCTCGCCTGTGGCCCGAGCGGCCGCAGCGCTATTCGCGCGCGCTACTCGAGACGCTGGCGCTGATCGCTTATCGACAGCCGCTCACGCGCGCCGAGATCGAGGCGGTGCGCGGTGTCGCGGTCAATCCCAACATCATCCGCACGCTGTTCGAGCGGCAGTGGATACGGGTGCTCGGTCATCGTGATCTGCCCGGGCGTCCGGAGCTGCTCGGAACGACGCGCGACTTTCTCGACTATTTCGGGCTGCGCACCCTCGATGAGCTGCCGCCGCTCGCTGAGCTGCGGCTGCTGGGCGACCTCGACCCGCAGTTCGCCCTTCCGGTCGATGGGCTGCCTGCGGGCGCACAGCCCGGTGATGCGCAAGCCGTAGAAGCGCAACCCGCAGACGCGCAGCCCGCCGATGCGCAGCCCGCCGATGCGCAGCCCGCCGATGTGGCACCTGCCGACACGCTGCGAGGCCTGAGCGGCGCTGCTGCGGGCGCATCCGAGCCGGCACACGATCGAGCACACGATCCAGCGGAGGAGTCCCCACCGCTGTTGGACCCGGTCGGTGTGCGGGTCGCGAGCGGCGAGTCGATCGCCTGACGCCGAGTGCAGGGCTTGACAGCGGGCGCGAGAAATACCGGCGCGCGCCTCAAGACGGCCGAGCGACTGCAGAAGGTGCTGTCTGAGCTCGGCGTCGCCTCCCGGCGCGAAGTAGAGCGTTGGATCCGAGCAGGGCGCCTGACCGTCAACGGGCGCACTGCAGTGCTGGGCACGCGCGTCTCGAAGCAGGACCAGGTCCGGCTCGACGGACGGCTCATCCATCGGTCGGGCGCGCTAAAGAGCGTGGCTCAGGGTGCCGCGGCCGCGGGCGTCATTGTCTGCCACCGCTCGCCGGGAGAGCCGTTGTTGCCGCCGCCTGAGCGCGCCGCTGCGCTCGCCGCGGCATCCGCGCGCAGCATCGCCGAGCGCTTGCCGCGGCGGGTGGGACGGCGCTTCATCAGCATCAGTCCGATGCCGCTCATCGATGGCGGACTCGAGCTGCTCACCGCAGACGGGGCGCTGGCACAGCGGCTGCAGCGCTCGGTGCGCGCGCTCGAGTCGGAATTCAGCGTCCGGGTCAGGGGAGAGCTGGCCGAGCAGCAGCTGCAGACGCTGCGAGCCGGGGCGCTCCAGGCTGGCGCGGGGGAGCGCACTGAGCGCCTCGAGCTGCGTGCGCTCGAGCCCAGCGGCGGTGAGGCGAGCAATCGCTGGTATCGGCTGGTGGCGGTCGGCGCGAGCGGGCACGAGATCCGGCAGCTGTTCGAGCGCCAGGGAATTGCGGTGGTACGTGTGCTGCGCACGCGCCTCGGCAGCGTGGCACTGCCACGCACGCTGGCTCGAGGGCAGTGGCGCGCGCTGTCTGGTCCCGAGATCAGCGCGCTGCTTGGCAGTCGAGACTCTGGCCCGTGACGCCGCGGCTGGCGGCGCTCAGCAACCACAGAAACGGTCGCACCACCTCTTCGGGCGCCGCGAGCTTGCTGGCATCTTCGGCCGGGTAGGCCTGACGGCGCATGTGGGTGCGCACCGCGCCGGGATTGAGCACGTTCACGCGCTGCTTGCCACTGCTCGCGAGCTCATCCGCCAGCGTCGCGCTGAGCGCCTCGATACCGGCTTTGGCCACCGCGTAGGCGCCCCAATAGGCTCTGGGCCGCCGCGCGACGCCGCTGCTCGTGAATACGATCGAGGCATCCTCCGAGGCGCGCAGCAGCGGCAGCAGCACTTGGGTGAGCGCAAATGCGGCGGTCAGATTCACGTGCAACACGCGGCACCAGGTGGGCACATCGTATTGCTCGATGGGGCAGAGCGTTCCGAGGATGCCGGCGAGATGCGCTAGGCCATCCAGCCGGCCGTAGCGCGTGTGCAGCGCGTCGGCGAGCTGATCGTAATCGCGCGCGAGCGCGCGCTCGAGATCGAGCGGCGCGATGCTCGCATCCGCCCGATGC
>JASHTF010000006.1 GCA_030040715.1 Gammaproteobacteria bacterium
CGCCCTGTTCGTGAGCGGCAGTGTGATCGGTGGCTTGGCGCTGGCATTCGTGATCGTGTTCATCCATCCGCAGCTGCTGCTGCGGCCCCTCAACGTCGTGCCGATGCAGAGCGGTGCGGCGACCGGCGCTGCGACGGTCGAGCCCGCCGGCAGCTCGGCGAGCGAGGCGGCAGCCACGCCGGACGGCCCGCTGACAACGACCAGCGAGAGCGGGGCGCCGCCGGCCGCGCCGCCCGCGGCCGTCGACTCGTACGCGGGGGCGGTGCGCCGCGCCGCGCCGGCCGTCGTGAACATCTCGACGCGCCGACTGGTGACCGAACAGATCCAGCCCTCGGCACTCGACCAGCTGTTCGGCGATCTGCAGCCTTTTTACCGCCACCGCATGGAGCGGGCACTCGGCTCGGGCGTGATCGTCGACCGCGGTGGGCACATCATCACCAACAACCACGTGATCGATAACGCCGATCTGATCATGGTGACGCTGGCCGATGGCCGCACGGCGCGCGCCAAGGTGGTCGGCCGCGATCCGGGCACCGATCTCGCTTTGCTGTCGATCGACTTGAAGGGGCTGCCGGTGATGCCCCTCGGACGCTCCGACCAGCTGCAGGTCGGCGACACGGTGCTCGCGATTGGAGATCCCCTGGGGCTGTCCCAGACCGTCACGCACGGCATCGTCAGCGCTGTCGGGCGCAGTCAGCTCGGCCTGGCCACGTTTGAGGATTTCATTCAGACCGACGCCGCGATCAACGCCGGTAATTCCGGCGGCGCCCTCATCGACGCGCGCGGCGAGCTGATCGGCATCAACACCGCCGTGCTGAACAGTACCCGTGGCAACGGCAGCGTCGAGGGCATCGGCTTCGCGATTCCAGTCAATCTGGTGCGCGGTGTCATGCAGGCGATCCTGGCTCAGGGGCGCGTCATCCGCGGGTGGATCGGGATCCTGCCCGAGGATGTCGACGACGAGCAGGCGCAGGAGTTCGGCCTTGCGCACGGCGGCGTGGTCATCACCAACATGTATCGCAACAGCCCCGCGGTGTACTCGGGTCTGCATATCGGGGATATCGTGACCGCGATCGATGGCAGGCCGGTGCGCACCGCGCAGGATGCGCTGGTGCAGATCGCTGCCAGGAAGCCCGGCAGCACGCTCAAACTGCAGCTGTTGCGGGGGCGTCAGACGCTCGCGACATCGATGCAGGTGGCCGAGCGGCCCGCCGTGAGCGGCGGCACCTGAGGCCACCCGCCAACTTCCAGTATCTTTGGAGCTCGGATTGCTAACGGCCGACTAGTGGGGCACGCGCTTGATGCGGGCCCCCAGCTGCGCCAGCTTCTCCTCGATCGTCTCGTAGCCGCGGTCGATGTGATAGATGCGCTCGATCTCGGTGCGCCCCTCCGCCACGAGCCCGGCCAGCACCAGGCTCGCCGAGGCCCGCAGATCCGTGGCCATCACCGGTGCCGCGGTGAGCTGGCGCACTCCGCGAATGATGGCGGTGTTGCCCTCGAGGCGAATCTCCGCGCCCATGCGTCGCATCTCGAGCATGTGCATGAAGCGGTTCTCGAAGATCGTCTCGACGACCGTGCCGACGCCGTCGGCCACTGCATCGAGAGCGGCGAATTGCGCCTGCATGTCGGTCGGGAATGCCGGATAAGGAGCGGTGCGCACGTCCACGGCCCGCGGACGACGGCCGCGCATATCGACCTCGACCCAGTTATCACCGCTGGTCACCGCCGCTCCGGCCTCGCGCAGCTTCAATATCACCGCGTCGAGATGTTCGGGCTTGGTCTGCTTGATGCGCACGTGTCCGGAGGTGATCGCCCCCGCCACCAGATAGGTCCCTCCCTCGATGCGATCGGGCAGCACGTCGTAATGCACCCCGCGCAGCTCGCGCACCCCCTCGATGACGATGCGATCGGTGCCGGCACCGCTGATCCTCGCCCCCATCCGATTCAGAAAGAGCGCCAGATCGACCACTTCCGGCTCGCGCGCCGCGTTCTCGATGACCGTCTCCCCCTCAGCCAGCGTCGCGGCCATCAGCAGGTTCTCGGTGCCGGTCACGGTCACGGTGTCGAGCACCAGGCGTGCGCCCCGCAGGCGTTGCGCGCGCGCGCGGATATAGCCGCCCTCGATGTGGATAGCAGCCCCGAGCGCCTGCAGCCCCGCCACGTGGATATTGACCGGCCGCGCGCCGATCGCGCAGCCGCCCGGCAGGGAGACGTCGGCGCGACCAAAGCGCGCCAGCAGCGGCCCGAGCACGAGAATCGAGGCACGCATCGTCTTGACCAGATCATAGGGAGCGAAGTACTCGCGGATCGTGCTCGCGTCGACCTCGATGCGCATGCGCTCGTCGACCGTGACGGTAACACCCATACCCCCGAGCAGCTCGATCGTCGTGGTGACGTCCTGCAGGTGCGGTACGTTGCCGATCGTCACCGGGCCATCGGCCAGCAACGCCGCGGCCAGGATCGGCAGCGTCGCGTTCTTGGCGCCGGAGATGCGCACCTCGCCCTCGAGCGGCAGGCCGCCGGTGATCTGCAGCTTATCCACCCCCGGGCCCCGCCTGGTCATGACTCACCGATTCGGTCCGAGTCGACCACTCCTGGGGCGTGTAGGCCTCGATCGAGAGCGCGTGAATCTCCTGGCCGACGTTCGCCCCGAGCGCGCGGTAGACCAGTTGATGGCGCGCCAGGGGGCGCAGCCCCTGGAAGGCTGCACTGACCAGCCGCGCGCTGAAATGGATATTGTCCTCGGACTGCACCTCGATGCGCGCGTCCGGCAAGGCTTGGCGAATCAGCTGCTCGACCTGCTTCGGATCCATAGGGCCTCGTCTGAGCGAAAAGCGAATCTTAAGTCATCGCCGCGTACGGCGCGCCGCAGCGCTATCATGATTGTTTGCGAGGCCGTTGCATGCACGAAATCGAACCTGCTCCGATCAGCGAGTCGCGGCTGCTCGACTCTGCCCGCCGCACCTTTCAGATCGAATCGGACGCTCTCATCGCCCTGCGCAACCGCCTCGATGGTGCATTCGCCGCCGCCTGCCGCGTGTGCCTGAGCTGCCGCGGCCGCATGGTGACGACCGGCATGGGCAAGTCCGGGCACGTGGCGCGCAAGATCGCCGCCACGCTAGCCAGCACCGGAACGCCGGCGTTCTTCCTGCATCCGGGCGAGGCCAGCCACGGCGACGCAGGCATGGTGACGCGCGGCGATGTGCTGTTGGCGCTTTCGAACTCGGGCGAGACCGAGGAGATCGTCGCGCTGCTGCCCTACATCAAGCGACTCGCAATCGCGCTGATCGCCATGACGGGCAACGCCGTCTCGAGCCTGGCGCGTGCCGCCGAGGTGCATATCGACGTGAGCGTGCACGAGGAGGCCTGTCCCCACAACCTCACACCGACCGCCAGCACCACCGCGGCGCTGGTCATGGGGGATGCCCTGGCGGTGGCACTGCTCGAGGCCCGTGGCTTCTCGGCCGAAGACTTCGCCCGCTCGCATCCCGGCGGCGCGCTCGGCCGACGGCTGCTGCTGCGTGTGGAGGATGTCATGCGGCGCAACGAAGCACTGCCGCGCACTCGTCCAAGCGCCCCGCTCGCCGAGGGTTTGCTCGAGATGACACGCAAGGGGCTCGGTATGACCGCCGTGGTAGATGCAGACGATCGGGTAATGGGGGTTTTCACCGACGGCGATTTACGTCGCACGCTGGATCGTCGCATCGATGTGCACGGTGTCACCATGCAGGCCGTTATGACACCGGGCGGGCGAACCATCGGAGCGCGTGAGCTCGCTACCGCAGCCGCTCAGCTCATGGAGACTCACCGGGTGACGGCGCTGCTGGTAACGGACGCGGATCGGCGGTTGATCGGCGCCTTCAACGTACACGACCTGATGCGGGCGGGGGTGGTCTGATGGCGCGACGTCGCAGCTCGCGGCCGCTCGTGCCGCTTTCGAGCATCCGCCTTCTGGTACTCGACATCGACGGGGTGATGACCGACGGTCGACTGCACTATGGACCCGACGGCGAGCTCGAAAAATCGTTCCACGTGCGCGACGGTCACGGCATCAAGGCCATCCTGGCCGCCGGTCTCGGCGTCGCCGTACTGTCCGGGCGCCGCTCGCAGGCGGTGCAGCGCCGCTGCCAGGAGCTCGGCATCGCGCACGTCTACCAGGGTCTGGAGGACAAGGGAGCACAGTTCGTGCAGCTCACCGCATCGCTCGGCCTGTCCCCGCTGCAGTGCGCCTATGTCGGCGACGATGAGCCGGATGTGCCGATGCTGAGGCAGGTCGGACTGGCGGTCGCGGTGGCCGATGCGCACCCGCTCGCCCTGGCCGAGGCGCATCGACGCACGCGCCTGCCGGGAGGCGCGGGCGCGGTGCGCGAGGTATGCGACTGGCTGCTCGCGGCACGCACCCGCCAGCCGGCCCGTCGGCCAGCTCCCGAGGCCAGGCAGTCGAAGCCTGCGCGCCGGCGATGATCGTGCGCGTGATCGTCGCGCTGCTGGCGTTCGCGCTGCTCGCAGTGCTGCTGCATCTGCAGCAACCCGTCGGCGGCGCGCGCGAGGGCGCCGCGCTCGGCGGCGTGCCCCCGGCGTTGCCGGGTTTCGTGGCACTGGGGGCCGAGCTGGTCGAGACCGGCGACAATGGGCAGCCGCTATACCGGCTCGATGCCGCGCGCATCGCGCAGCCGCAACCGCAGGGCTTGATCTTCCTGAGCGATCCGACGCTGCAGTACCAACCGCCCCGCGGTAACCCCTGGGTTGTCACCGCCTCGCGCGGCGAGCTGCCGGAGAACGCGCGCACGGCCGAACTCATGGGGGCGGTGCACGCCCAGGGCAAACCCATGGGCTCGGACGAGCTGCTGCGCATCGATACTGACCGGCTGCACGTGGATATGAGGCAGCAGCTCGCGACGACGACGGATATGGTGCACATCGTCTGGGCAGACCGGCTGCTGCGCGGCCGCGGCATGCGCGCCGACCTGCTCAACGGCCGCGTAGCGCTGTTCAGGGATGTGAGCGGTGTACTGGCCCACTGACAGGACCTGGCGGTGCGTATCGCTGGTCGCGATGGGGTGCCTGGCCACCGCCGCCGCCAGCGCCGCACCTGACCCAGCCGCACCCCCGACGAGCCCCGCGAGCACTAACGCCGCCCCACCTGCGCTCGCGACCGCCTCAGGCGGTGCTGCAGACAAC
>JASHTF010000066.1 GCA_030040715.1 Gammaproteobacteria bacterium
GTAGGTATAGATGGGCCGATCGCGGTAGGCCCACACGCGCAGCGCGCCGTGCTCTCCCGGAGTGGCGAAGCGGCCGGTCTGCGGATCGATGGAGACGATGCTCCACAGGCGGCTCGTGCTCCTCGCCCCTTTCGAGGCCAGCACGTAGGGGAAGGTCCTCAGGCAGCGCTCCACATCGCCGCCGCCGCACATGGCAAGACGGTAGACCTGAGTCTCGGTCGGGTGATCGCAGCCGAGCTGATCGACCGCATCATCGCCGCAGAAATACATGTAGAGCGTCTGACCGTGGGCATCGGCCAGCACCTGGCCCGTCGTGGTGTTCTGAACCGTAAATTCGGCGGGCGGGGGCGGCGCGAGCTGCGTATAGACGTTGTGCCAGCCCGGCACGTCGCTCCCCTGCAGGCTGCGCGCATCGGGATCCAGTGAGTAACGATACAGCGGCCGCTTGCGAAACGCCCACTGCAGCACCCCGGGCGAGCGCTCGAACAGCGTCCAGTCGCCGTGCGGACGCGCCGAGGCCGGAGCGAGCATCGGGATCCAGGTCTTGGCACAGACCGGGTCACAATTGGACTTGTCCGGACCGTCGCCATCGAAGCCATAGACGGAGAAATGAGAGGCTGCCGTCTGCAGCAGCCGCCCTACGCGCGTACTCGAGACCGCAAATTCCGAGGGGATGTCGGGCGGCGGCTGGACCGGCTCGCGCATCGCCGGAGCATCCCCATCGTCCACGGCGAAGAAGGTATCTCCACCGAGGACGTCGCCGGGGCGGTGATCGAGGATCGAGGTGTAGAGGGCGTGCCCGTCGTAGGCCCACTGCTTGCGGCCGTCGGCGCGCGTGATGAGGGTCCACTTTCCCACGGGCTTGGCGTCGGCCGCCGCGATCACCGGGGGCCACTTCTGCGTGCAGCTCGGGCGGCTGGCAAGATCGGGAAGCGCAAGACCGGGCGGATAGGGGCTCATGAAGCCGGCACTGACGGTCGCCTTCACGTTGGTGCAGTCCGACTCCCCGAGCGGATCGCCGGTATCACCGACCCGCATCTGCTTGAATGGCCACTTGTAGAGCGTATGTCCGGTAGCGTCGACGAAGACCGGCCCGTCCAGATCGGTGGCGACGACCTTGAAGTGCGGCGGCATCGGCACGTGCACGTAGGCTTCGCCGGCGCGAGATGCGTTTGCCGCTAGCAAAAGCAGCGCACCACAGAAGGCGACGACCGCTGCCTGCCTCAGGCTACTTCCATGTTGCCGCATGCGCCTCACCGATTGATCGACCTGAACTCCACCGCCTCGCTGACGAGGCCGTGCCGCTCAGACCAGGATCTCAGAGATCGCCTTGTCGGTCTTGTTGCTCTGGGTGCCCCAAGAGTCCAGGTCCAGCCCAAACAGCTTCATCGCCGTGTAACCCAGACGGGTCACCGGGGACTTGCCCCCATCCACGTGAATGCCCGTCTTGACCCTCCCGCCCGCCGTGCCCGCCGTGAACATCGGCAGATCCGTCACCGAGTGCACCCGCGCCCAGGACGAGTCGGTCGTCGCCAGGATCAGACAATTGTCCAGCAGCGTCCCCGAACCCTCCTTCACCTTGGTGAACGCCTCGACAAAGTACGCCCACGACTCCATCGAACGGCGCAAAAACCACGAGGTGGTCGGCTGATAGCCGAGCGTCTCGTCGATCGGCTCCTCGTGCGTGTCGGTGTGATGGGGCTTCTCGTACCCGGCCTTGATGGTCGAGGCAAAGGCGGCCGAATAGGCCATGTTGAACACCCGCGTCTGATCGCACGCCACCGCCATCACCATCAGATCGGTCATCATCTTGTGCCGCAGCGCCACGATCGTCGACTCGGTGCTGATCGGGGGATCCTTCTTCGGCTCGGCTACCGCCTGACAGGAGGCGATCGGCTGGGGCTTGGTCAGCTGCAGATCAAACTGGCGCTCAAGATCGCGCAGCTGCGTGTAGTACTGATCGAGCCGCACCCGATCGGCCGCCCCCACGGTCTGCGAGATCTCATGCGTCTGATCGAGCACCCCGGACAACACGCTCTTCCTGGCCATGATGCGCGGATTGGGCGTGAAGCTGCTCGCGTTCGGATCCTGGTAACCCGGCCCAAACAGCGTCTTGTAAAAGTTCAGCGGCGAGGGCTCGGCGTCATTCACAGAGGTGGCGTTCTCGTAGCTGAAGGTCGTGCGCTGGTCCCCATCCGAGGTCGCGTTCAGCAGCTGATAGCGCGTGGTGCGGCTGATCTTGTTGGACACCATCACATCCAGCGTCTGAGCCGGCTTGTCCTCATTCCTCATCGGAGCACTGCCGGTGCGCGAGATGATCCACCCCGTGTAGTGACACAGCAGCGGCGCCGAGTCGCGCTCGGCATCAAAATTGGTGAACAAATTGATGTGCTGACGCACCGCAGCGAGCGCCGCGATCTCGGGCGGCAGATCGTAGTTCGGCCCAATCGTCTTGGGCACAAACACCTTGCGGTTCATCCCTAAACCCCAAAACCACGTCCCAAACCGCACCGGAAGCGCCGCCCCAGAGGCCAGCGCCGTGCCGTTCTCGTTCAAAAAACAATCAAGCAGCGGCAGCCCCACGGTCACCACACCACCTTCCAACATGCCGCGCAGTACCCGACGGCGGCTCAAACTCTCCAGACGGCTTCTCTTCACGGTCTCTCTCCTGCCCAGTCGCTCACTTCACCGGCTGCATCGCAGCGCCCTTCGCCACCCGCCGCACAGCAGCTGCCCCCGCAGCAGCCGCCGCCGCAGCCGTGGCGGCCGTCTTGCTCGGCGCGCTCTCAGCCGCCGGCGGCTCACTGACCTGCGAAAACGCCTCGCTCAGCGCAATCGTGCGCAGCAAATCCGGCACCCGATAGCCCTGCTGCGCAAAACGGGCGTCCAAATAACTCAAAATCGAGCGGTCCTGATCGTCATTCACCACCGGCCCGCCCACCCCATAGCTGTAGAGACGGCTCACCAGACACGCCGGCAGCGCCGGATCATCGTGCACCGCCTGCCCAAGCCCCGCCGCATCCTTGAAACTGCGCCCATCCAGCGTCCCGCTGGCATCAATCAACGAACCCCCCTCGCTCGAGCGGTACTCCCCCACCCCATCAAAGTTCTCCAGCCCCAGCCCAATCGGATCCACAATCCGGTGACACCCCGCACACACCGGATTGGAACGATGCGCCGTCAAGCGCTCGCGCATCGTGTGCAGATTCGGATTGGGGTTGGTAATGGCCGAAAAATCCACATTCGGCGGCGGATGCGGCACCCGCTGACACAGCAGCAGCTCCCGCAGCGCCTTGCCTCGCAGCGTCGGACTGCTGGTCCCCGGATGCGCATGCAGCGACAAAAAGGCAATCTGCGTCAGCAGCCCCACCCGCTGACTGTCGGGCGGAATCTCATACGGCGTCCACCCCGCAGGCACCGCCACCCCGTACAGCAGCGCCAGCGAGGGCGACAAAAACGTATGCCGCGTCGTGAACAAATCCCGATAGTCGCCCCTGCGCACCAGCAGATGATCGACAATCGTGCGCAGCGCCTGCTCGCGCGCATCCGGCACCGTGTCGCCGACAAACTTCGGATAGATCAGTGGATCCTTCGCCAGCACCGAAAAATCATCGTACCCCAGCATGTCATCAAAAAAGGCTCGCACCCCGGTCTCAAGACGCGAGCTGCGCAGCATCCGATCAACCGCCTTGGCTCGCCCCGCCGCCGTCTCCAGCTGCCCGCTCCCCGCCTCCCTCAACAGCTCATCGTCCGGCCCCGCATTCCACAGAAAAAAACTCAGCCGACTCGCCAGCGAATAGGCATCCAGCCGCCGCTGCCCCGCGTGCATCGGATCGGGATCGCGCTCAGACCGATCAATGATGTACACCATGCGCGGGGAGATCAGCATCCCCTCGAGCGCCACCGATAGCCCGCCGTAAAAGTCCTTCAGGTGATCGGCCGTCGTATCGGCGCTCTGCACTACCCCCGCCAGCTCCGCCGCCGTCAGCGGCCGCCGCCACAGCAACCGCCCCACCGAACCCAAAAAACGCGTCGCACACCCCGCGTCGGCCCCATCCTCGTGCCGCGGAGCGCACGGAATCAAAAAATTGCGCCGCTCTGGACTGACCACTTCCTGCGCCACCGCTACCGCAGTGCGCTGAAACTGCTGCATCTGGCTGGCCGTCACCCCAACGCTCGCCGCCCCATCGG
>JASHTF010000067.1 GCA_030040715.1 Gammaproteobacteria bacterium
CGGCGGATCATCTTGCAGGCGCCGAAGCCGAGCATGTCGGCGAACAGGGAGTCCATGAAGGCGCCACGCGCGGTTGCGAGCGCGGCTGCGTCCGCCGGCGCGCAGAACAGCGCCAGCGGAAGTGCATCGCCCTTGGCGTGCTCGGCCCACAGCGCCAGGAAGCGGCTGCGGAATGTCAGCCAGAAGGTACGCGCCTGCTCGAGGATCCAGGCCTGATACGCCGTGCGATCATCGGCGGCGTCCGCGTGCCCGGGCTGCGAATACCAGCTCAACAGCAGATTGCCGAAGAAGGCGCCGAGGTCGAAGCCGATCGGACCGTAGAAAGCGAACTCGGGATCGATGACGCGGCTGTCCACGTCGGTCACCATCACCGAGCCGGAATGCAGATCTCCGTGCACCAGCGCCTGCGAGGCGCTGAGAAATTTCTGCCCAAAACGGGCGGCGGCGAGCTTGAGCGAGTCATCGCGCCGCAGCTGCAGCACCAGATCATCCAGTTGCGGAGCTGTATGTCGATTGCGTGCGGCGGCAAAGTAGGGATCGGTGAAGATGAGATCGACCGAGATGCGGATCAGCGGCTGATTGGCCGCGAACAGGGCGATGCCGTCGAGCTTGCGCTCGAATGGCCAGGCGAAGTCGGAGGTGAAGAAGCCGGCGCGCGCGACGTACTCACCGATGTGGCGCCCGAGCTCGGGATAGCGTCGCCCGGCGATGAGCCCCTGGCGCAGGATGATGTGCGGCGCCAATCGTTCCATGATCAGGCAATAGCGCTGCGGGTCATAGTGATAGACCTCTGGGATCAGCCCCTCGACGTACGGGGCGACGGCTGCGTAGTAAGCCTGCTCGAAGTAGATGCGCCGCGGTGACATCGGCCAGGATGGCCCCGCGACGCGCACGTAAGGCAGAGCCTGCTTGACGCACACGGATCCCTGGGTGCCATCCACGATGAACACCAGATTCAGGTTTCCATCCCCGACTTCGCGCGTTTGCCACCGCTCGGGCCGCGGACCGAGGCGCGCGCGCACCTCCGGCAGGTCGGCGAGCAGCGTGCGCAGACTGTCGTGATCGAGCGCCTGATAGGGCGCCAGATCCGAGGCGCTCGGCATCACGACGCCGCTCGTCGCTGGGGATAGAGGCTCTGCAAACCGGCGGCGCTGGCGGCGCACACTCCACGCTCGGTGATCAGTCCGGTCACCAGGCGCGCCGGGGTCACGTCGAAGGCCAGATTCAGCACCGGGCTGCCTTCGGCCACCACCCGCACGTTCTCCACCGCGCCAGACGGGCCGCGGCCGGTGACGTGCGTGAGCTCGCTCGCCGGTCGCTCCTCGATCGGAATATCGGCTCCGTGCTCGAGCGACCAGTCGATGGTGCTCGCCGGGAGCGCGGCATAGAACGGCACGCCGTTATCGTGTGCCGCGAGCGCCTTCAGATATGTTCCCACCTTGTTGCAGACCTCGCCGCTGGCGGTGGTGCGATCGCTGCCCACCAGCACCAGATCCACCTGGCCCCGCTGCATCAACAGGCCGCCGAGGTTGTCGGCGATCACGGTGTGCGGAACTGCGTGAGCGGCCAGCTCGAAAGCGGTCAGCGCGGCCCCCTGGTTGCGCGGCCGCGTCTCATCCACCCACACATGCACGGCAATGCCGGCATCGTGCGCCATATAGATCGGCGCCAGCGCCGTGCCCCAATCGACGCAGGCAAGCCAACCGGCATTGCAGTGAGTGAGGATGTTGACCGGGCGCGCGACCGATTCGGCGAGCTGGCGCACCAGCGGCAGGGCGTGAATGCCGATGCAGCGGCACTGCTCCACGTCTTCGTCGCAGATCAATCCCGCTTCTCGAAAGGCGGTATCGGCGCGCGCGTCCGCGGCTGCTCGGCTGACGACCGCGCGCATGCGAGCGAGCGCCCAGCTCAAGTTCTGCGCCGTCGGACGCGTCGTCTGCAGCGCGCGTAGCGCCTCATCGAGCGCACGGTCCGACGCATCGGTCTGCATCGCGAGTGCGATGCCGTAGGCGGCAGCAGCGCCGATGAGTGGAGCGCCACGCACCACCATGGTACGGATCGCCTGCGCGACCTGCTCGAGGCTGCGGAGCTCGAGCGTCACGAACTCGAACGGCAGGCGCGTCTGGTCGATCACCTGTACCGAGCGCTCGGCTGTCGGCCAGATAGTGCGGTAGTGGCGGCCCCAGATATTCATCTGTGCTGGCCGTCGTAGGCCTCCCACGCGGCATTGATGATGTAGGCCTGCAGGCCCGTGATTTGCTGATCGGTAATGTTGGGGAACAGCGGCATGCCCTGCGAGCGGAACAGCCCGTCGTGAAGAATCTGCGGCATCAGCTGCAACAGCGACTCGGGGGCCGTCCTCAGGTCCGGTATCCGCCCATTGCCCGACGCGATCAGCTCCTCTCCGTGGCATGAGCCGCAGCCATTCTTTGCAAACACCGTCTTGCCGAGCTCGGCCGCCGCGCGCGGCTGGCGCGGCAGCGGCGGTTGCTGAATCATCTTCGGCGGCCGTGACGGCAGCGTTGCCGTGCCGCCCAATGCAAATGCCAGCAAACGCGACGGCGCGGCCATGGTGTCGGGTGTGCTGATCAGGAACGCGGTCTTCGCGGCGGCGACCGAATTGCCATCTCCCGACGGCACCAGCAGGATCTGTCTGCCCTGGATCATGACCGTGGAGGGCGCGCCGAGGACGACGCTGTGAGTGTCGTAGGACCAGAGCGTCCGGCCGGTCTTGGCGTCGTAGGCATAGAGCTTTCCCGGAGTGCCCTGGAACACGACGCCGCCGGCGGTCGAGAGCACGCCGCCGTTGATCGTGATCGGATGATCGACGTGCCAGCGCTCGGCCTTGGCGACCGGGTCCCAGGCGATCAGCACACCGTGATTCTTGTACTTTGAATCGGCCGAGAAGCCGGCGTACTCATTGATTCCGGCGCTGGACCACTCCGAGGGGAAGACGAACGCCGGAATGTAGACCAGCCCCGTGTCGGGGTTGTAGGAACACAGCTCCCAGGTGTGCGCGCCAAACCCGCCGGGCTGCATGAGTACCTTGGTTCCGGGAGGTAGCTTCCAGAAGTCCAGCGCGCTGCGGTACGTCACCGTGCCGGTCTCCTTGTCGACCGGCTCCCAGTTGATGTCGGGGATGCCATATTCATCTGCCGAGATCACCTGCCCGGTCCTGGCATCGACGACGTAGAAGTAGCCGTTCTTCGCGGCCTGCATCACCACGTGACGCGTCTGGCCGTCGATCTGCAGATCGGCCAGCTGCAGATGCGCGGTCGCATCTCCCGGGTGAAACACATCGCCGGTGGTCTCGTGCACGTGCCAGACATACTGGCCGGTGGCGGCGTTCACGGCGATCAGCGAGTCCGTATACAGCATCTCCTTACCGGAAAACTCCTGCTGGTGTCCGTCGACGCCGGGATTGCCGGCGCCGAAGATCAGCAATCCCGTCTGTGGGTCGTAGACCATGCCCTCCCAGACTCCGCCGCTGCCGCGGGTGTCGATCCAATAGCGACTGCCCCAGGTTTTCGCGGCCAGTGCCATCTGCGCGTTCTCGGGCGGCTTGGCCGGGTCTCCCGGCACGGTGTAGAACCGCCACAGCTCGTGTCCGGTTTTGGCGTCGAGCGCCAGGGCGTAGCCGCGGTTGGTGCCGCTCTGCATGTTGGTGATACCGACGAACACCTTGCCGCCACCGACGCGCGGTGAGGAGTCCGCGCCGAGGTCGTGCCCAGGCTCGCAGACCGGCGCCTGCCACACCTGCGCGCCGGTCTTGCGGTTCACGGCAAATAACGAGCAGCCGCCGGCCAGATAGACGTTGTCCTGATCGAGCGCCACTCCGCGATTGACCGTCGCGGTCATGGCCGACATCTGGCTGTACGAGGACAGGTCCATGTGCGCATCGAATTCCCACAGCGTCTTGCCCGTGACGATGTCGGTGGCGACCGCGCGACCCCAGGGGCCGCTCTGGTAGACCACCCCGTCCTCGACCAGCGGGTTGCCGATCAGGCCTTCCGGGATGGGCAGATCCGAGTACCACAGCAGGCCGAGAGAGTGGACGTTCTGCGCATTGATCTGGTGTAGCGCGCTGAATTGATGACTGTCGGGAGCGCCGCCGAGGTAGGACCATTGGTCACTTCCTGGGGGTGGCGCGGCGCCGGTGCGCGCGGGGGAAGCGGCCCGGCCGCCGGCAGCCCCGAGCGCCAGCGTTGCGAGCAACGTTATTGGAATGGCAGAGCCGCAGAACCAACCACGCATGATGCAACCCCCTCGCGAGCAACGGCTGAATGACGCTGCTCGAGTGTAGTACACGGGGGTTGGACGGCAAAGAATGATCCGGGCGAGGGCGAGCGAGCAGGCGCTCGCTGCGATTCGGATCCGGTGCGCTCGCACCCAGCGCGCACCCAGCGCGCACCGTGCGGCGCGCCGCGCTGCGCGCCGATGCGCGCTGCGCCCGGCTCGCTAGCGCGGGCGGCTACAGATTAATCCAGCAGGCAAAAATCGCCTGTCCACCGATGATCATCGGCGGTCCGGCCCGGTGTGCCGAAATGCCGAGACGGCGGATCAGGCGCTCGATACCGAGCCAGGTCACGGTCAGCAGCTGCTTGGCGCCGTGCTCGGCCGCGCACGCCATCGCCTCGCGCATCAGCATCGCGGCCGAGGAGGATGAGAACTGCGCCAGTGGCGAGCTCGCGCGGCAGTTCAGATCCTTCGCGGCGAAACGCGACAGCTCCCAGATGGCGGGATCGCGCGGAGGCACCAAGCCGTTCAGCAGCTGCGGAAAGATCTCGCTCAGCAGATAGGGTTGGGTCGTCGGCAGCAGCCGCGCGCAGCCGGAAATGTCTCCATGCTCGTCCTCGAGCGCGAGATACACGGTGTCGGGACGGTCGAACTGATCGCTCTCAGTCCCGTCCGGGCCACCCAGCTGCCAGCCAAGCCGCTCCACGAACACGCGATGCCGGTAGTGCGTGACGCGGTGATAGAAGCCCGCGGGTAGACCTGCTGTCACACCGGAGACGACTCGCATGGCGCCCTCGCTCGCACGTTCCACACCGACGCGAGGTATTATTTAAAACGAGTTAGCTAGGGGTAACTGTAAGATGTGACAGGTGCTGAGCGTACTGATTGCTGATGTACTGTTTGGTTTCGGCTTCCCACGCTAATGCATCGACCGCCGTGCACAGCGTTGCGCTGGTGACAAGATCGCCCAGATCCCCTAATCCCGGCTCGATCAGCATGACGTTACTGCGGACCTCGCCGTCGCGTACGTAGCGGGCCCGGCCACTGAGGGTGTTCAACCGCCAATCCCAGCCCAATGAGACCGCCGGGGTGGTATCGCTGACCCACTCGGTGAATCCGAGAATCGACGATTCCGAGGCGCCGGTAGCGCTGCTCGCAGCCGATTCCTCCTCGTCCTGGTCCAGCCCGGAGAACAGGTGCCTCAGGGCAATGGCCCGAAACGCCGACAGCGTGAGGCGCACGTAGCCGTCATTGGAGAGCATCAGGGCTACCCCCGCCGGCACTCCCGAGCGCGGCCCGCCGGCCGCCAAACTTGCGTCGGCATCTGGACCGGCCGACGGCGCCTGCTGCCTCATTGGAGTATTGTAAGGAATCCGCGGTAGGCTGAACATGACGGTCGGTGCCTCCGCGGTAGGCACCGTGGAGACGGCTCTGAAGCCCTGGCAAGACGACCAGTTGCAGGTACTCCTCGCCGAGGAGAATGAGTACCGCGTGTTCGACAAAATTGCCGAGATCGCCCGCAAGCTCGGCTTCGATCACTGTTCGTACGGTATCAGGGCGTCGCTGCCGGTGTCACGTCAGCGCATTGCCATATTCGATACCTACCCGACCGAGTGGCGCGATCGCTATGTCAGACAGAACTATCTGACCGTTGACCCTACGGTGCAGCACGGACTGCGCTCCCTGCTGCCGATCGTGTGGACCGACGAGCTATTCGAGCGGGCCCGCGATTTCTGGGAGGACGCGCGCGCGTACGACCTGCGCTACGGCTGGGCGCAGCCATGTCGCGATGCACAGGGCGTGCTCGGCATGCTTTCCGTGGTGCGCTCGCACGACGAGCTCAGCCCCACGGAGATGCAGGAGAAGAGCATTCGTCTCGCCTGGCTCGCGCAGATCACTCATATTGCGATGGCCCGTATCGTCGTCAAGAAGCTCGTGCCGGAGGCGAGCGTGCGGCTATCCAACAAGGAGACGGCCGTCATCCGCTGGACGGCAGAGGGTAAAAGCGCTGCCGAGATCGCCGAGATCATGGGCCTGTCGCCGCGCACGGTGACCTTCCATATCGGCAACGTCGTCAAGAAGCTGAACGCCGCTAACAAGACCGCTGCTGCGGTGCGTGCGGCGGTGCTGGGGCTGATTTACTGAGATTGTCGGCGACGGCGACGTCGGTTACGCCATCACGTCGATCAGCGTACCGAGGGCCTGATTCCCGCTCGAGAGCATGTCCGCCGACGCGGCAATGAGCAGCCGCTGTTGCAGTGAGTCAACCAGCGCGTTGGTGAGCTGATCCGACGCCGCCCCCGAGGCCGGTGATGGGACCAGTGCCTGCGCGACCTGGTTTGCATCCCGTGCCAAGCCCGCCAGCCCTCGATCGATGCCGATCAAGGCAGTCTGCATCGGGTCTGCGCCCACGCCCACAACTCCGGAGATGCTGTTCATACCGGTCTCAGCGCCAGACCGTAGCGCAGCCAGCCAGCCGGCGCAGGACTCAGTGGCTCATATCGGCGGCTCTTCACAGGGCGGCCGCGGTTCATCGGACATAAGGCAGCGGCCGGCGGCCGGAGCCTCCGGCGGTCACGCCGCTGTGCGGAACCCGCAATCTCTCCTGGTGTCCGAGAAAGGTTCGACAGCTTCGGCGCCGGCCCCAGCCTCTCGGAGCCCCATGACACTGCTGACCGCGATCGCTTTGATGGCATTGGTGAGCGGCTACATCGGAGTGCGGCTGTTGCCGGCATTGCCGCTGGCTGCGGCCGGGCAGGCGATCGGTATCGTGGTGCTGGCTCTGCCGGTGGCACTGGCGAGCGCGAGCTGGCTGGCGCGATCGCTGGCCCAGCGGCGGCTGGCGCGGCTGCTGAGTTGGGCCGGTTCGCTGACGCTCGGTTGGCTGTCGTCGCTGTTGGTGTTGACGCTGTTACGCGAGCTCGCATTGGCGCTCGGAACGGCGCTGCTGCCCGCCGGCAGCGCCGCGGCGCTACGGATGGGGTCGGCGGTCGCCGTTCCAACCCTGGCTGCGCTGGCGACGCTGGTCGGTGTGTACACCGCGCTCGCTCCTCCGCGGGTGATCGAGGTGTCGGTCCCGCTGCGCCGCCTGCCGCCGCAGCTCACGGGCTTTACGATCGTGCAGCTGAGCGACCTGCACGTCGGCCATACGATCCGCCGGCGCTACGTCGAGCGCATCGTGCAGCAGGTCAACGCACTCGACGCCGACCTGATCGCGATTACCGGCGATCTGGTCGATGGCAGCGTCGCCGAGATCGCCGCCGAAGTCGCGCCGCTCGCGCAGTTGCGATCGCGGCACGGTACCTATTTCGTCACGGGTAATCACGAGTACTACGCCGGCGCCACCGACTGGATCGCGCAGCTGCGGCGCATGGGCATACAGGTGCTGCTCAACGAGCACGTCGTGATCAAGCATCGGGCGGCAGCATTGATCCTCGCCGGGGTGACCGATCCGGTGGCGCAGGTGTTCGACCTCAGCCAGCGCAGCGATCCGCAGGCGGCGTTGCGCGGTGCTCCTGCGCTGGTGCGTCCGCGCATCCTGCTGGCGCACCGTCCGCGCAGCGCCGTCGCCGCCGAGCGCGTCGGCTTCGACCTGCAGCTCTCCGGTCACACGCACGGTGGTCAGTTCTGGCCCTGGAATCTGCTGGTGCGCTACCGGGAGCCACTGGCGACCGGGCTCGACCGGCTGGATAGCCTCTGGGTCTACACCAGTCGCGGTACCGGATTCTGGGGTCCGCCACAGCGCCTCGGCGTCCCGTCCGAGATTACGCAGCTGCGGCTGCTGCCCGTCAGTAGCATCGCAGCGGCGCGGCGCTCCGCTCAGCAGGGCTCGCCCGCGAATCCAAAGCGGCGAGATTCGGCGGTAAGCGCGTAGCGGCTTGCCCCGTGTGTCTCGTCAGGGCGAGTGTCCGTGGCCCGGTCTGAAGCTGTGCTGATAAATTAGCATGACGCTCGCGCGAGTGCCGGCGCGGGCGTCGCGGCTGCGCGGTGCCGGCGGATGCGGACGGAAGACGTGAGGTAGCCGTTGAGTAGAGGTGGAGTGCACGCGGAGTGGACGCGGAGTGGACGTGGAGTGGACGTGGCGGCGGACGAGCACTGTGACGTGGCGGTGATCGGCGGGGGCCCGGCTGGAAGCACGGCCGCGACGCTGCTCGCCCGCCGTGGCCACAAGGTCGTCGCGCTGGAGAAGGCTCATCATCCACGGTTTCACATCGGTGAGTCATTGTTGCCGATGAATCTGCCGGTGTTCGAGCGGCTCGGGGTGCTGGAGAAGGTGCGGGCGCTCGGAGTGTTCAAGCCCGGCGCGGATTTCGAGGCCGACAACGAGCGCGGCTATAACACCTATCGGTTCGAGCGTGCCATCGGTAACAGTCCGCCGCACGCCTACCAGGTATGGCGACAGGACTTCGATCAGATGCTGTTCGAGCACGCGCGCGCGAGCGGCGCCGATGCGCGCGAAGGACACGAGGTCGTGCGAGTCGAGCAGCGCGGCCCGCGCGACTCGCGGCTCGAGGTGCGGAGCGACGGTCGCGCCTATCAGCTGCAGGCCCGCTACGTGGTGGACGCGTCCGGACGCGACGCGCTGCTCGCGAGCAAGTGGAAACTGCGCCGCAAGAACCGCCGTCATCAGAGCGCCGCGATCTTCGGTCACTTCCGTGGCGCCGTCGCGCGCAGCAGCGAAGACGCGGGCAACATCAGCATCTACAGCTTCGAGCACGGCTGGATGTGGATGATCCCGCTGCCCGCGGGCGTGATGAGCGTCGGGGCGGTCTGCCGGCCAGACTATCTCAAGCAGCGCAGCAGCTCACCGCTCGAATTCCTGCGCTCGACTCTGCGGCGCAATCCGGCGCTGTGGCGGCGGCTCGAGTCGGCCGAGCTGATCGGCAACGAGGTGCGGGTCACGGGGAATTACTCGTACGACGCCGCGCACATGGGAGGGACGGGTTGGGTGCTGATCGGCGACGCCTTCGCCTTCCTCGATCCGGTGTTCTCCTCGGGGGTCTACCTGGCGATGAGTGGCGCAGAGCGGGCGGTGGAGGTGGTCGAAACCGCGCTACGCGAGCCGCAGCGCGAGCGAGCGCTGCTGCGTCGGCTCGAGCGGCGTCAACGCGCGGGTATGCGGCGCTTCTCATTCTTCATCTATCGTTTCAACAATCCGGTGATGCAGGAGTTGTTTCGCCACCCGCGCAACAGCTGGCAGCTCGAGCAGGCGGTGATCTCGATGCTGGCCGGTGACCTGTTTGATAGCCCACGGGTACTCTGGCGGCTGGCGCTGTTTCGAGCGGTGTATGCGTTGAGTGCGCTACGGAATTTTCGGCGCTGGAGCGGTGAGCAAAAGTATCGCCTCGCCCAGGCGCGCGCTCAGTTCGCCGGAGGCAACACGCCGGTCGATCCCGCATGAGTGAGCGCCAACCGATCGATCCGGCATTGCGCCGCCTGCTGGACGAGCAGGCCGCGGCGCTCGCGCAGTTCGGCTCGTTCGACGCGCTGAGCGATGCGGAGCGCGTGCAGCTGCGGCGTGCGCTGTCGCTGCGCGCCTTGCAGAGCCGCGCCAGCATCCGCGGGCTGCCGAACGCCGTGCAGACGCGTGACCTGACACTATCCGGCAGCCTCACGGCACGCCTGTACCGCCCACCGGGCGGCAGCGCGGTGCTGCCGGTGCTGGTGTATCTGCACGGCGGCGGATGGGTGACGGGCTCGATCGCGACGCATGAGCCTTTCTGTCGTCTGCTCAGCGCCGCGTCGGGCGTCATGATTATTTCGATTGAGTACCGTCTCGCGCCCGAGCACCGCTATCCAGCGGCACTGGAAGACGCGCTCCAGGCCGCGCGCTGGGCGGCAGCACATGCGGGCGAATGGGGCGGCGACGCCGCGCGGCTCGCACTCGGCGGCGACAGCTCGGGTGCGAATCTGGCGGCGGCGGCCGCCAATCGGATCTGCGGCAGTGACGGCGGGGCGCCGCTGCGCGCGCTGCTGCTGCTGTACCCGGTCACGGACCATCCCAGCCAGCCGCACGATTCGTGGCGCCAGAATGCCAGCGGCTACGGTCTCGAAGCGCCGGTGATGCGCTGGTACTGGGATCAATACGCCCCCGGCGTCAGCGCGCACGATGCCGATGCCGCGCCGCTGCGAATCGTCGAGGTGCCCGCGCTGCCGCCGACGCTGGTTACCACGGCCGAGTACGACGTGCTCCGCGATGAGGGCATCGCCTATGCGGACAAGCTGCGGTCCGCCGGGGTCGCAGTCACGCGGCTGCATGCGCCCGACATGCACCACAATTTTCCGGTGAACCCGGCCACGGTCGCGCGTTTTCCTCAGTGCGACGTCGCGCTCGGGCAGATTGCGGCGTGGTTGAGGCGCACCTTGAGCGGCGTCGAGACTGGATAACGAAACGCACCGGTACCGTTGCGTTTATCGTCCGGCACGGTTAGGATCCGCTCGTCGCGTGCACCACAGAGGGTAGAGCCATGCTTCGATCCAAATTTGCCATGGTCCTCGCCACCGCCGCGACCGCGGTGTCCGGGTTGCAGAGCGCCCCGGTCCACGCCGCAGGTCCGCTCCTGTTCGCGCCGTGGGCGCTGGGTCACCTGCTCGGTGCTGCAGCCCGTGCGGCGTCTGTACCGCTGATCGCGGGAGCGGCTGCAGCCTCGGCCTCCTACC
>JASHTF010000068.1 GCA_030040715.1 Gammaproteobacteria bacterium
GGAATTCGTTCTGCCACCCGGGCCACTGATCCGGCCCGTCCCGACAGCCTCCTCGATCCCGATTCAATTGCGGAAACCTACCTGCAGCTCGCACGCCAGCCACGCGACGCCTGGTCCTGGGAAATAGAGCTTAGGCCCTGGGTGGAGCGGTTCTGAGTCGGGTGTGCCGCCGACCATGGCGGCCGCCGGGACGTCCTAAGGATCCGTCCCAGCCATCAGCTTGCGAGCGAAATACGTCATCTCCAGCGCGGTGGTGTGGGCTTTCTCCTCGAGATTTGCGCCGCTGCCGTGGCCGCCCTCGGTGACCTCATAGAATAGATACGGGATACCGTACTCGGACAGCCGGGCGGCGAACTTGCGCGCGTGCTGGGGACCCACGCGATCGTCCTTGGTGGTCGTCCATATAAATGGCTCGGGATAGTGCACGTTGCGCCGAATGTTCGCGTAGGGGGAAATCTTGGCGAGAAAGGCCGCCTGCTCGGGATTCGTTACACTGCCGTATTCGCCGACCCAGGATTCGCCCGCGGCGATGTGCTCGAATCGCAGCATGTCGAGCAGCGGCACTTGAATGTCCACGGCATTCCACAGCTCCGGATGCTGCGTGAACTCCACGCCCATCAGCAGGCCGCCGTTGGAGCCGCCCTGAATGCCGAGCCGACGCGGGCTGGTGATCTTGCGGGCGATCAGATCGCGAGCCACGGCCGCGAAGTCGTCATAGATCAGCTGCCGATGGGTTTTCAGCCCCGCCTCATGCCAGGCCGGCCCGAACTCGCCCCCACCGCGGATGTTGGCCACCGCGTACACGCCACCCTTCTCGAGCCAGAGCTTGCCGATGCTGCCTGAATAGGAAGGGGTGATGGAAATCTGAAAACCGCCGTACGCATACAGGATGGTGGGGTTCGTGCCATCCGCCCGCATCTCGCGCGGGTGCACCACGAAGTAGGGTATCTCCGTACCATCAGTCGAAACGGCCTCGAACTGTTCGACTACATCACGCGAGGCGTCGAACTGCGGTGGCAGTTGCTTCACCTCGACCGGCTCACCCGCGCCGGAGTCGCCGTCGATGTCGAGCAGCCAAAGGCTCGAGGGCTGCAGAAATCCTGCTGCGGACAAGAACGCGCGGTTAGTGTGCAGATCCGCGTCGACGATACCGATGGTCTCGTTGTCGGGGAGATCGAGCCGCTGGCGCTCCCAGGAGCCGGCGCTCGAATGGTGATACACGAATGCGCGTCCACGCACATTCTCCAGCGTCGTGACGACCAGTGCATCGCGTGTCGGGGTCGCCGAAGCGAGGCTCTCGCGCGGACCGGGTGCGTAAATGAGCACAGGCTTCAGGTGGGCGGGGTCGCGAGTCGCCTGCTCCCAGTCGAACGCGATCAACGAGCCCTGCCGAAAGGTCTCTGCACCGACTGTCCAATCTTCATTCAGGATCAGCACCAGCTGGTTGTCGATCAGCCCCTCGACGGTGGCTTTCCTGGGCATCTCGAGTCGCGCGACCCGTGCCGCGCTCACCACAAAACGCTCCGACTCGAAGGTCGACAGCGGTCGTTCAATCAGAACGGCGCGATGGCCGGCTCCATCGCGCAGCACGACGGGCTCAACGCCGTAGCCACCATCGCGCGCGCTGCCGCGAAAGATCTCACGCGCAGCGGCCAGTGGCTGGCCGCGTTGCAAGCGTTTTACGACGAAAGGATATCCCGACGTCGTCAACTGGCCGGGGATCCACTCGCGCGCCACCAGCAGCGTATCGACGTCCTCCCAGGCTACGCGCTGCTTGCCTCTGGGAAGCACGAAGCCCTGAGCGACAAAGCTCGCGGAACCTACGTCGAACTCGCGTACCGTGACCGCGTCCTCGCCGCCGTCAGAGAGACTCAGCAAGCAATGACGCTCACCGGGCTCCGCGCAGGTGATGTCCTTCAGATACCAGTTAGCCTTCTGCCCGTCTGAGACCGCGTCAAGATCGAGCACGGTCGACCATTGTGGCTGGCTGGTGCGATAGCTCTGCAAGCTCGTACGGCGCCAGATGCCGCGCACATGCTCTGCGTCCTGCCAGAAATTGAAGATCCCACCATCCAGGAAGGTCGGAACGGGAATGCGATCCTTGGTCTGCGCGATCGCAAGCGCATCGCTGTAATTGGCAGCGTAGCGCGGGTCCTGCTCGAGTACGGCGGTCGTCTTGGCGTTTTCCGCTCTGACCCACGCCATCGCCCGCGGGCTGTGGACTTGCTCGAGCCAGAGATAGGGGTCGGAAGCCTGGGCACCCAGCGCCGGCGGCGCCATCGAACCGATGGCCCCGAGAGCAATGAGCCCCGCAGCCGCCGATGCGAGCGACCGGCGTGCACCGAGCCGGCGAGTCGGGCTGAGCTTTCTGAGCCGCAGCATCGGTAGCAACGGGCGCCTGTCGCTCGCCCTATGGATTCAGGTGGGCAGCGTCCATGTCCCGGCTGGCGATCTGCACGTCAAACCCGGCCGGATCCTTGACGTGGAAGCTGGTCTCCCTATCCGGCTTAGGATCAAGGCCGCGCCGCTTGAGCTCAGCCTCGACCGCCGTGCGATCCCAATTCTCGATGGTGTAGCAGATGTGATCGACGCGCGGCTGGTTATCAGGCAAAGGCTTGCGCGGCATGCGTGGGATGAGGAAGGTCGGGCCGAAGGAGAGCGCGCACTGTCTGCCGTTATCCCCGCTCACCTGCATACCGAGCAGGTCGGCATAGAAGTCGCGGATGCGGGCGTAGTCAGGCACCTGGTACGAGATGTGGTTGACGGCTACAGCCTTGAACGGACTGGATCGAGCGGCGGCCGCGAGCAGCGGCGCACTGCCGGACGCGGCAACCATGCCGAGCGTCAAGCTCTGCACCAGCTGTCGGCGGGTAATCTGTCCACGCTCGAATTGATCGAGCAACGAGATGACGACGTTCTCCATGTGGATGCTCCTCGCAGGTGAGTCGGCCGAATGATAATCGAATTGCAGACAGCACTGAGCGCGATCGGATCCCCCAATGCCGCGGTCAGGACGACGATGAGCGCAGCGCGAATAAGGCCTCTGGGGACGATGCTTGACCGCGCTGCCAACGAGTGCGCTCCCCGACGGCCCACTTGGGATCGCATCCGAGTGATCGCGATCATTTCTGGTAAGCGGCGGCGATAAGGCCGATGGCGGCGATATAGCACACGAACATGAATGCCAGCGAGATCCAGGCCTGTCTCGGAGCACCGGCGAATTCACGCCATACGAACACACCCCAGGCGGCGGCTATCAGCGGGGCCGACTGTCCGATGGCGTAGGAGATGGGCACTCCCAGAAGGCCGGCCGCGACCAGATTGAAACATCCGCCGACGCCCCAGATCACCCCTCCGAAGATTCCCAACATATGGTTTCTCGCGGGGGCCGCCCAGTACTCCCGGAAAGACACCGGCGCTCCGGACAGAGGCTTCCTCATCAGATAGGTATTAGCAAACAAGCACGAGATTAGAGCTCCCACGCTCAGCAGCAGGCCTACACCATACGGTCCGAGCGTGTGACCCCGCGTCATCGCTCGAGCAACGAAGGGAGCAAATGTTCCCATCAGTAGTCCAGACGCGATGCTGACGACAATTCCGCGTGACGACCGTGGTTGCTTGCTGAGGTTGCTCAGCGAGCGATACGCGCGCGCATCAAAGAGCACGGCAATAACCCCCAGAGCGACGCCCGCGGTGAGGTACAGCAGCGTTCCCTTGGGCTGAAGCGCGTAGCTGACGACCACACCCTCCACCAGAGCGATGCCAACCGCGATCGGAAAGGCGACCGCGAGTCCTGCTATCTCGATGGCTATGACCAGTAAAAGGTTTGCCAGGTTGAAGATGAAGCCAGCCAGCAGCGCATACCACCAATTGGAGTGATCCGCCGCAGTGATATTTTCGGAGAACGGCTCGACCGTGCTGCCGAAACTTCCTAGAGTGAAGGCGAGCACCAGGAAGCACAGCAGCATTCCTGCAATGTAATCCCAGTAAAAGAGGGCGAATGGGTAGCCGCGGGTGCCTTTAAAGGTATTGGCCCACGACCCCCAGCATATGGTGCTCAAAATGGTCAGTGCGAGCGCCGCACTAAACGTGCCCGGCAGGTACATTCGTGCTCCTTATCCTTGTCTCCCCGATGCCCCTGTTATTGCTTTTGGGGCCGCATGAGTGCTGCTGGCGCGATTATCGTCTATTGGGGGGTCGGTAAGAAGGTAGGCCGGCGCTCGTGCAGCTGCGCCTCTCGGTGGATGGGTGTGCCGGCGGCCGAGCAGCTCGAGTAGGCAAAAAGAAAGGCGGATCGCTCTATGCGATCCGCCCTAAGATGCGGAGCGACGGGGGAGGAGGAACGCTCCGCAAATTCAAGACCTGATCATCAGTCTGGTGCGCCTCGTGCACGCCGTGACGCTGTGTCTGTCCGGACCGCTGCCGGCGCAGCCG
The DNA here is from genome assembly GCA_030040715.1 of Gammaproteobacteria bacterium. Taxonomy (GTDB): domain Bacteria; phylum Pseudomonadota; class Gammaproteobacteria; order Steroidobacterales; family Steroidobacteraceae; genus FEN-1191. The sequence continues at coordinate 4,435 of JASHTF010000068.1, forward strand.
GCGCCGGTCGGTGCTGCTGCATCCCTTCGACTGCATGCGACCACGAGCTACGGTGCGTGGTCGTCAACTTATCGAGGGATCGCTCGCCCGCTCCAGTCGGGACAGTCCATTGCGACCGAACCACCATTCGGCGCCATTTCTTCTCCCGCTGAGCAGACCAGGCGACCTGAGGATCGACTCCACCCATACTCATCTTCCGCTCCGACCTCGACAGCGCGGCCGATGCTCCACTCGTCGCGGCCGAGCCTGGCACAGCGCTCAGAGCTGGTCTTGCACCACGGGACTCCCTTTTGACTTGTCACGCCGCCACGGACGGGGCGAGGGTGATAGCGGCGATCAGTGCATCAACGGCGAATCGGTCTCGGGCTTGGGTACGGTTTTCGCCCAGCTATAATCAACACCAACTATATTTTGTAATACGATGATATATAATATTATATCTTGGCAGATCGCGGTGCGTGCCATATTCGCCGTCGCTCCCGTACGTCGCGGCGCTGAGTGTCACGGCGCTTGTCCGTAGACAACCTTGCCGCCGAACATGGTCCAGACCACCTTCGCGTCCTTGAGCTCTTCGGCGGAGATCGTGAGTACGTCACGATCGACCAAGACCAGATCGGCGCGCTTGCCCGGTGCGAGCGATCCGATCTGATCGAGTTGATTCAAGGCGTGTGCGGCGTTGCGCGTGTAGGCGTAGAGCATCACTTCGCGTGGCATGCGCTGTGCCGGGTCGAGCACTCCTTGCGGCCCGGATCGTGTCTCCGCTTGATAGATGGCAAGAAATGGATTGGGGGAGCTCACCGGCCAATCGCTCGCTCCGGCGATCTCGCCGCCGGTATCGAGTATGGAGCGTGCCGGATACATCCAGCGGTAGATGGATCGATCAATATAAGGCTTGACTTCCTCATTGGTGCTGGGATCCGCGACGGCCCACAGCAGTTGCAATGCGGCGATCACGTGAAGCTGCGCGAATCTAGGAATATCCTCGGGGTCTACGAACTGTGCGTGCGTGAGCGTGAACGGCAGGGTACTGTGCGGCACGGCCTTGCGGGCCGCCTCAAAGGCATCGAGCGATGCCTTGACCGCGAGATCGCCGATCGCGTGGACATGAACGTTGAGGCCGCGCCGGGCCGCTTCGGTCACGAGTGCATCCATTTTGGCGGGAGTGAACAGCAGCGGCGTCGAGCGGCCGGTATTGGTGTAGGGCTTGGTGAGAGCGGCGGTCTGCGACGGGATTTCGACCACGCCGTCGGCAAAAACCTTGAGCCCAGGGATCGTAAGGTTCGGTACGTTGCTGAAGCGCGCGCGCAGCGCCTCGACGACGTCGATCTGTGGGCTGCCGAGGTCAGGCTTGACGACCGGGTAGGCGGCGACGTGCGCCGTCAGCTCGCCGCGCAGTCCGAGCTCCCGATACACGGGCAGATACCCCGGGTCATCGACGCTCGCCGGAATGCTGCCCCCTACGACCCCACTGACGGCCGCGTCGAGCCACCCGGTGATCCCGAGACCGTTCATATAGTGAACCGCAGCCCGGCCGGCCCTGAGCATGAACTCGGCGGAAAACGGTGGCAGACTCGCATCGAGCTTGCTCTGGCCGGCGTCTACTACAAAGCCGGTCGGATTCAGATTGCTGTCGAAGCCGTAGTAGCGACGGTCGCCGGCGCTGAGGCTGCGGATGAACTGCTGCGTGATTCCCGCGCGGTTTCGCGCCACCCGGTTCGCCCACTCCGTATGACCGTCCGAGCCGACGAGCACGATCGGTTGCTGCGCAAACGCCCCTCGACTGAGTGCGGCATCGATCTCGGCCGCGTGCGGCCAGTAACTCACATCGATGCTATTGATCACGAGCACATCGCCGCGCATGCTTTGGCGCTTGCTCATTTCCGCCGTCACGAATTGCACCAGAGCCGGGACGGACCCAGTGCTGTCCGGGTAGTTTGCCTGGATCAAGGTCACGCCGCCGGCGATCGGGTGAGCGTGCGCGTCGATCAATCCCGGCATCAGGAACTCGCCGTGCAGATCGACCCTGCGTGCAGCCGGGCCGGCAATCCGCTCCACCGCGCCGAGCGCGCCCACGGCGAGGATGCGGTCACCGCGGATGGCGACCGCTTCGGCATAGGGATGATCATATTCGGCGGTAAAGACGTGCGCATCGTAAAACAGCGTCGTCGCGGCGGGCTCCTCGGCGCCCGCGGACATCACGGGCGACGCTGCGGCGGCGCAGATCAGCGACAGCAACGCACACCCAATCCGTCGTCGACGTGCGGCGACCCGTGCCACGAGGTACATAACCATCCCCCGAATGTTGATTATCTGTCTACGTACTATTCTCGCACGGCGCGGCGAGTGGGTGCACAATCGGTTTGACTCGCGTCTTCAAAGGAGGATCGAGAGACGCGCGACGGGAGGCCCCATGCGAGCGAAGGTCATTACATTCTCAGCGGCAGCGCGCGTGCTGGCCGTGCTCGCCCTGGCGAGCCACGTCGCTCAGGCGCGGGCCGCAGCCGCGGACGAGACACCCGCAGGGGTCGCGTACTTGCAGTGGCCCCTTCCGGCCTCCGATAGCGCCTATGGCGCCATCGATGGCAAGCGTATCTGGCCGTATGTGGTGCAGCAGGCAGAGATCTCGCGCCACTATCGTGATCAGGGTCATCCCCAATTCTGGGGCCGCATCATCGGCACCTCGGGCGACGCCGAGGATGCGCGATGGTTAGCTGACAACTTTGCCAGGATCGGGCTGTCGAATGTTCATATCCAATCCCTCGATCTGGAACCGCAGTGGTTCCCCCAATCCTGGGAGGTCAGCGTCACTTCCGGCGGTACCGTAGCGGCGTTGACTTCGGCACAGCCGGTCTATCGAAGCCCAGGGACGCAAGCAACAGGCCTGGATCTACAGGCGATCTACGTGGGGGAGGGGACACCCGCGGATTTCCTGGGCCGCGACGTCCGCGGCAAGGCGGTATTCATCACCGGTGTCAATCGAACCAACAGCCCAGAGGTGCCGGCGGCAGAGACGCCGCAGGCGGTCGCTCTACATCTGGCCGACAGCAAAGGGGCCGCGGCTCTCTTTTTTGCCTATACAAAACTGCCGGGAAATGTGAAGTATCAAGCCTATCCCACCAACACCAGCGTTCCGACCTTTGTTCTCGGAAGGGATGACGGGCGTGCGATCGAAGAGATGATCGCTCGAGCGCCGGCGGGCGACCCACCTCATGTGAGCATTCGGATGGGAGTGCAGATGGTGCCGCATCTAAAGACCGCGTTGGTATGGGGCACATTACCCGGTGCAACCGAAGAAACCATCTACGTGATTGGACATCGCGACGGCTGGTTCGACGCTGCGGGGGATAACGGCAGCGGCATCGCATCGATGCTCGGATTGGCGCAATACTTTGCCAAGGTCGCCAAGAGCCAGCGGCGTCGAGCGATCGTGTTCATCGGCATCGATGGACACCACAACAGCGGCCCCGGCGCAGCCGCCGGCGATCGGTGGCTGGCCGATCACCGCCGCGCACTGTTCACGAAGACGGCCTTGATGCTCAATGACGAGCACGTGTCAGATGCGCTCACGTACCAGTTCGGGGGACAACTCGGGTTTGCCAACGTGCCAGCGCCCGGTGCCTGGTATGCAGGCGGTCCTACCAGACCCCGGCTGGAGCAGATCGTGGCTGATGCGTTTCAGGAGTTCGGAGTGCCGGCCTGGAAGCGCCCGAGCGATAAACCGCCGGCGGGTGATCTTGGTCCCTTCTATAGCTTCGTGCCGGGTCTCGTATACCAGGCGAACGACTTCATCTTCTTTCACACTGACGCCAATACACCCGAGACCGTCCCGTGGACGGGACTCGAGGCGATCACGCGCGCGGACGCGAAGATCATCGATGAGGTGAACAAACTCGACCTCAGGGATTTACAACCGACGGCAGATCCCGGCGCGCGATCTTCCGCCAGCGCGCCGTGAAGCCGCGGGCGAATGTAGCCTCAGGCGTGGCCGCCGGGCTCTACGGCAGCGGCTGCACCGTCGTGTTGAACAGAAACGGGTCCTTGAAAGGAGTCCGGTCGCCTGCCTTGAGGCCTGGAATGGGCTGAAGCCGCGCGGACAGCGGCTTGTGCCACTTCCAGGCGAGCGAGGCCACGTCACCCAGAATGCGCTCCAGCTGCCCCTCGCTGACATCGCCGGGTAAGGGGACGGTGTCCAGTCCGGTGCCGCACACTGCCGAATAAGCGAGCAGCGAGTCGGTATCGTAAGCACCTTCGGCCCAGCGCCGGGCGAGATCACTGTCTTCCATGACCGGAACCATCAGCCCGGAGTAGCCGATCTGCTTGACCGGGACCGCTTTGACCGCCGTGGTGATGATGAGCGCCGCGGTCATGGTGCCGCTGGAGCCGAATCTGGCCCCGGTATAGGTTTCGATGGCAGAGCCGATCGAGACGTCGCCGAGCGGCGCGGGCGTTGGGTCCACGCCCATGAATGTCCAGCCGGTGCGTGCGGCGACCTGCATCCCGATGGCCTCGGCCACCTTGCAGTGAATCGTCAGTTGCCGGGTGAGCTCGGCGACAGATTGCGCAAAGTCACCGTGTGTGCGGGCGAAGACTTCCTGCACCACATTCGCACCTTCAAAGGCGATGGAAAACTGTTTGCCGGTGCCCGTGTGATACCCACCCGGATAGAACGGGCCGTACGGCTTGAGCATCGCGGTGGCGGCGAAGTTGAAGGTGCCCTGACTCCGTGGACTGTGTGCGGCTACGTATTGCACCAGCGTCGCCGCAGCGTGTATGACCTTCCAGTGAATGCCATCGTCACCGGCGATGATGGCGCTCGCATTCGCGTTTGGAAGAGTCGAGAGCGCGCGGGCGAGCAGCTCCATCGTGTGAGGGTCGTCGGAGTCGCTCAGCATGCCGGGCCCGATATTGAGCGCGAAGTGCTCCTTCGCCGACAACTGGTCCAGCGTCTTGAGGAAGGCGAGTGCATCGCTATCGGACTGCCCGGCAACGAGTTCGCTCAACGGCTGCGTCACGATACGCACGCCCTCGACCGTATAGCCCTGATGTCGGAATTCGCTGCGCGCGGCGTCCAGCACGGCCATGGCCGCCCCAATTTCCTGTTTGTAGCGCGCGCGCTCGATGCGCACGAAGCCGGTGATCGCTCGCACCTTGGGCTTGGTGTAGCTCTGGGCGTGCGCCGTGACGACCGAACAGAGAATGAGCAGCAACCCTGCCGCGAATTGGTTGCGGATCTTATACATGTGATGTCCCCCCAAACCCGACGAGCTCAAATCGTATGCTCTGAAAGAGATCCCGTCCAACGCAGCTTCGGACCGTAGAGAGAGGAATGCCCGAGTTCGCGAGTAGTCAATCGTGACATTCCGCGCTAATGTGCGGCTGTGGAACGGGCTGCAGTCGTGATCGGCGCCATCCTCCTGCCCGCGTTGGCCGTACCTATGCTGACGGCCTGCGGTGCGGGCCGCGGCGGCGCGAGTGGGGGTGCGCGAGCAGCTCCGGCGAGCACCAGCGCTGCGACCGCGAGCTCGGCTGCGGCCGCGGCGGCGAGTGGGACAGCCTTTGATCCGCGCGTGACGTTCGCGCCGCTGACGCTGCCCGACCCGGTCAACGCCTATCGCTCTGGCAACGGCACGCCAGGACCCGACTACTGGCAGAACCGTGCCGACTACCTCATCCATGTGAGTCTCGACCCCGCGCAGCAGCGCCTGTCGGGGAGCGAGGTCGTCACCTATACCAACAATAGCCCGCAGCCACTCGATTGCCTGTGGATGCAGCTCGATCAGAATCTGTATCGCAGCGATGCGCGCGCGCGATTCGTGCATAGCCGCCTCGCGGGCCCGACCACCGAGGGCATGGTGCTCGAGTCGGTCGAGCTCGACCGACGAGGCCAGCCCAGCAAGGCCGATTATCTGGTCTCTGACACGCGCTTGCAGATCCGTCTGCCCCAGCCGCTGGCGGCACGCGGCGGGCACATCGCCATCCGCATCCAGTACCACTACACGGTGCCGGGCAAATTTGGCGGACGCACCGGACACATGCCGAGCCGCAACGGCGAGATCTACGACATCGCTCAGTGGTATCCGCGCATGGCCGTCTACGATGATGTGCGCGGCTGGGACGCATTGCCCTACCTCGGCAGCGAGTTCTATTTGGAGTACGGCGACTTCGATTACTACGTGACCGTGCCTTGGGACATGCTGGTGGCCGGCTCCGGCGAGCTGCAAAATCCGCAGGCCGTGCTCACTGCCGCCGAGCGCCAACGTCTGCAGCAAGCGCGCGCGAGCGATCAGACCGTGATCATCCGAAGCGCCTCCGAGATCGACGATCCACACAGCCGGCCGGTACAGCAGGGTACGCTTACCTGGCACTTCAAGATCGCTCCGGCGCGCGATGCCGCGTTCGCCGCCTCACGCTCCTTCGTGTGGGATGCCGCACGCATCAATCTGCCCGACGGCAACAGCGCCTTGGCGATGTCGTTTTATCCGGTAGAGAGCACGGAACCCGGCGGCTGGGGTCGGGCGACCGAATACATCAAGGACTCGGTGCAGAACTTTTCCCGACGCTGGGGAACCTATCCCTATCCGACGGCGGTTGCGGTGGCCGGCTCTGCCGGTGGCATCGAATACCCGGCGATGGTGTTCGACGGCTACGAGGATCACGGTGCGGAGCTGTTCTGGATTACGGCTCACGAATTCGGCCATACCTGGTTCCCGATGTTGGTCGGCACCAACGAGCGGCGCGATCAGTGGATGGACGAGGGCTTCAATACCTTTATCGACGTGTACGAATCGCAGGATTTCGACCACGGTGTCTATGCTCCCAAGCACGATTCCGAGTACGCGCCCGGCAGCGGCACGCCGGCTGATCAGATCGTGCAGCTGCTCGAGGATCCGGCAGCCCCAGTCATGCTCACGCGGGCCGATCAGGTATCCGAGAAGTACCGCCACGAGCTCACTTATTTCAAGTCCGCGCTCGGGCTGGTGTTGCTGCGCGAGCAAATTCTCGGGCCGCAGCGCTTCGATTGGGCGTTTCGCAAGTTCATCCGCGACTGGTCCTACCGGCACCCGACACCCTCCGACTTTTTCCGCGCCATGGACAGCGCAGCCGGAGAGGATCTCGCCTGGTTTTGGCGCGGCTGGTACTTGCACAACTGGACGCTCGACCTCGCGGTCACGGGCGTGCGCGCCGTGGAGGGCGACTGGCACAAGGGCGCAGTCATCGGCATTGCGAACCTGGATCGACTGGTACTACCAGCCACCGTCAAGATCGATTTCAAGGACGGCAGCAGCCGCCTGTTGCAACTGCCGGCCGAGACCTGGATCCAGCAGCAGCAAGCCAGCCTGCAGCTCGACAGCACGCAGCCCGTCAGCAGCGTGACGATCGACCCCGAGCACCAGCTCCCCGACCGCGACCGCAGCAACAACGTCTGGCACGCAGCGACCGGCTAGCTCATCGGCCGGCTCAAACCGCCTGCTTCTGAAGCGTCTGCCTCAAGGCCGGCTGATGGCCGTCACCGGCATCACCGCTGAGCTGCAGCTCGTCGAGATACCACCTGACAAAGCGCAGCTCGTTGTACTCCATCGGAGCGAGCGGGCCCGGCTTGAAATAGTGCGATCGAACGCCCGCGGCGGTGTACTCGATGATCTGCTTGTCCTCGTCGGTGGTGACCTTCCATAGCCAGGTGAGCTTTTCGAGATCGTAGTCGCGGCCCTCGACGGCATCCGCTCGCACCAGCCAGATCAGCTCCATATCGGTGGTCTGCCAGCTCCGCGGCACGAAGCGATAGATCACGCCATGATCGACATAACAAGCGAAGAAACTCGACCCGCCGACGTGGATGGATGTCACGCCGCCATCCGATTGTGTGAAGTCACCCATCAGCGGTGCCAGCAATGCCCCGTCGGCGCTTCCCGTCGCCACCCCCTCATAGAGAGCGTAGCGCATGTAAGAGGCGGCTTCGTGCCCAGCCGCGGAGTTCTGCCAGTGATTGCTGCCGGCGAGCATCTCGACTCCCAGCGCGCGCGTACGCTCTTCCATCTTGGTATTGAGCTCGACGATGCGCTCTCCGGGTTGCTCCAGGGCATGTGTCTGTGAGTACTCCGGATGGGCGGGAGCGCAGTGATAGCATTCCAGGTAGTTCTCGACGGCCAGCTTCCAGTTGGCGGCGAGCTGGTAGCTCTCACGGTGAGCGATCTTGGCGCCGGCCCAGCCATAGGGACCGAGGCTGGCGTGCAGCAGGTCGGCCGCGATGCCGAAATCCAGCGGCCGCTCGGAGAATGAGATGAAGATCAAGCCTTCGACGACGCGCACATGAATTCGCCTCAAGCCGTGCGCTTCGGCGCTAAAGCCGGGCGGCATGTAGCGCGCAGCCTTGAGGCTGCCGTCGAGCCGATAGGTCCAGGCATGATACGGGCAGACGAAGTAGCGGGTGTTGCCGGATCGAGCGTTGCACACGCGCGCGCCGCGATGGCGGCAGACGTTCAGGAAGGCGTGCACTTCGCCCGCTGCATCGCGCGCGAGCACGACCTGCTCCTGCTCGAAATCGATGACAAAAAAATCACCGGGCTTGGCGATCTGGCTGGCGTGGCCGGCGCAGTGCCAATGGCGACGGAAGATCCGCTCCATATCGCGCGGAAAGACGCCGGCCTCCATGTAGAAGCCGCGTGCCAGGCCCGATCCCGTCACGTGAGCCCGAATGAGACGGTCGATCATCTCGTCGGGGGTACTGATTTGCGTCGAATGAGCGGTCGTCATGGATCACTCCACTCGTCTCAGCTTGCCAATCGTTGCGGCCTAGCATAGGCCGGGGCGCAGGTGCGCTCAACTCATAGGCGTATAATGGTTGATCGTTCGATGGACCTTACCCGCACACGGCTGACCGCCATCGCCACGCTCGCAGCGGCGCTGCTGCTCAGTGCCTGCGGCTCGTCTTCCGGCCACGGCGAAGCCAAGGTGCTGCACATCTACAACTGGGCGGACTACATCGGCCAGGACACCATTGCACAGTTCGAGGCCGAGACCGGCATCAAGGTGATCTACGACACCTACGATGCCGACGAGACATTGGAGGCCAAGATGATGGCCGGGGATTCGGGTTACGACGTGGTGAGCACGTCGACCGATTACTTCAGCCGCCAGATCAAGGCCGGCATCTATCAGCCGCTCGACAAGGCGCTGCTGCCGAACTGGAAAAATCTCGACCCCCAGATCCTGGCGATCGAGGCGAGCGCCGACCCCGGCAACCGTTACGCCATGCCGTACCTGCGACACGTCAACGGCTTCGTCTACAACGTCGACATGATCCGCGCGCGCATGCCGAACGCACCGGTCGACAGCCTCGACCTGATCTTCAAGCCCGACGTCATCCGCCACTTCGCCGATTGCGGTGTGACCTTCTTCGATGCCCCCGAGGACGTACTGCAGCTCGCGCTCAATTACCTGCATATCGATCCCAACACGACCCGGCCTGAGGATTACAAGCGTGCCGAGCAGCTGCTGCTCGCGGTGCGCCCGTATGTCAAGGCGTTCGACTCGACCGAGTATATGAACGGGATCGCTACCGGTGAGTACTGCATCTCCATGTCCTGGTCGGGGGACTACGCCGCATCCCAGGCGCGGGCGCGCGCGGCTGGCGTGGCCGTGAACCTCAAGTTCACCGTGCCGAAGGAGGGCGCCAATGGCTCCTTCGATGCATTGCTGATCCCGGCCGACGCGCCACATCCGCTGGCGGCCCACAAGTTCCTCAACTTCATCCTCGAGCCGCGGGTGATCGCAGCGATCACCAACTATATTCATTACGCCAACGACAATCAGGCGTCGACCCCGTACGTCGACCCGCAGATCCTGCATGACCCGGCGGTGTACCCGACCCCTGAGGAGATGGCGCGGTTGTATCCATCGAATGAGGTGGGACCGGCGCTCGAGCGGCTGCGCACGCGCACCTGGACGCACATCAAGACGGACCTGTGACCTGTCAGCGCTGCGGCTTTCGGGGCCCGCGTGCTCCTGCACCGCTAGCCCGCGGCGAGCCGTGCGTCGAGTGCGCGGCGCCGCTCCCCGCGCACCATCAACCAGCGGGCCCCGATGATGCACAGGCCGAGCGCGCAGACGATGAGGCTCGCGAGCGCGTTGACGTCCGGGCTGACGCCGAGCTTTACCTTCGCGTAGATCACCATCGGCAGGGTGCTCGCGCCGGGGCCGGCGACGAAGCTCGAGATCACCAGATCATCGAGCGACAGGGTGAAGCACAGCAGCCAGCTGGAGATGATCGCCGGTGCGATGATCGGCAACGTGACCTCGAGGAAGGCGCGTGCCGGGCTCGCTCCGAGGTCCATGGCCGCTTCCTCGAGCGAGCGGTCCGCGCTCATGAGGCGCGCCTGCACGGTCACTGTCACGTAAGCGGTACAGAAGGTTACGTGGGAGATCACGATGGTCGTGAAGCCACGATGCGGCCAGGAGAACAGGTGCACCATCGAGACGAACAGCAGCAGTTGCGTAATGCCGGTGATGACCTCAGGCATGACCAGCGGCGCATTCACCATCCCGGTGAGCAGCAGGCGCCCGTGGAAGTAGCGGAAGCGCACCAGCGCGGTGGCCGCGAGCGTGCCGAGGATCACCGCGCAGGTGGAGGCTGCGACCCCGACCTCGAGCGACAGCAGCGCCGCGCTCAGTAGCTCGCTATCGTGCAGCAGGCGTCCGTACCACGCCGTCGAGAAGCCGCCCCAAATATTGACCAGCGGCGAGGCGTTGAAGGAGTAACCGATCAGCACCAGGATCGGCAGGTAGAGGATGGCGATGCCGACGAGCAGCACCGTCAGGACTCCGGTGGGGGCGCGCCGCATGGCTGCTCTCAACTCTCCATCTGTCGCACGTTGTAGTGCTGATAGATCGCGATCGGTCCGACGAGGAACAGCAGGAACGCGATCGCGACCGCCGATGCCACCGGCCAGTCGTGGTTGCTGAAGAACTCATCCCACAGCACGCGGCCAATCATCAGCGTGTTGGCGCCGCCGAGGAGCGAGGGGATCACGAACTCACCTACCGCCGGGATGAACACCAACATGGAACCCGCGATGACACCGGGGATCGACAATGGCAGCGTGATGTCCAGAAATGCCCGTCGCGGCGTGCTGCCGAGGTCGGTCGCGGCCTCGAGCAGCGTCGGGTCGAGCTTCTCGAGCGTCGCGAACAGCGGCAGCACCATGAAGGGCAGGTAGGAGTAGATGATGCCGAGATACACCGCCACGCTGGTGCGCATGATCCGCAGCGGATGACTGATCAGCCCCAGGTGCAGCAGCGCCGTGTTGAGGAAGCCGTTGTCGCGGATGATGTTCTCGAGGGCGTACACGCGCAGCAGGAACGAGGTCCAGAACGGCAGCATGATGACGAGCAACAGCACCCCTTGGGCTGACTTTGGGCTGCGGGCGATGGCGTAGGCCATCGGATAGCCGATGAGCAGGCAGATCAGCGTCGAGAACAATGCCGTGCGCAGCGAGTACAGGTAAGCGACCCCGTACACGTCGTCGGTGAACAGGAAGCGATAGTTATCGAGACTCGCGCCCAGGTGCAGGTGATGGTCGGGCGTGAGGGTGATCAGGTCGGTGTAGGGCGGTACGTGCGCGGCGGTCTGCGCCAGGCTGATTTTGAAGGCGAAGGCAAACGGAATCAGGAAGAATATCGCCAGGAACACGAGCGGCGGGAGAATGATGAGCCAGCGGCCCGAAAGCCGCGGCGGTTGCATCCAGGCGGGTTTCATGATGACTATGGTGTCGGTCCCTCCCGGGACTATTGTGCGGTATAAACCGTGAGCGCAGTACAGCGAGAGTCTGCCGCCGGGGGCTCGCGCATTCGCCAGCGCCAGCGCCAACGGCTCATCGACGCCTGCCTCTCGGCGCTGCACATCTATGGCCCGTCGCGCACCACCGTGGAGAAGGTGGTGGCGCTCGCGGATCTGTCGCCGGGCATCGTGCGGTTCTACTTCGAGTCGAAGGCGGCGATGCTGGTGGCCTCACTCGAGTACCTGGCGGCCGAGTTCGAGGAGCGGGTGCTCACTCCGGTGGCGCGGCTGAAGGGCTCGCCGGTCGAGGCGCTGCGGTTGCTGGTGGAGCTGTATCTCGACCCGGACATCGCCAGCCCGCGCAAGGTGTCGGTGTGGTACGCCTTCTGGGGCGAGGCGACCGCGCGGCAGGAATACCAGGACATCTGCGGCAAGAAAGACGAGGAGTTCGCCGCCCTGGTGCGCGAGCTCATCGAGAGGGTGATCGCCCTGAGCGGGGCAACGCACCTGGATGCGGACGCGGTGTCGCTCGGGCTGATCGGCGTGCTCGAGGTGCTGTGGCAGGGGATCGCCTTCCAGAGCGAGGCCAATGTCGATCGCGCCGCCGCTGTTGAGCGCTCGCTGAAGTATCTGCGCTCGGTTTTTCCGGCCCAATTCAGCGACACGCGCGCGCCCGCCGCGCGCGGGTCGGCGCCGGCGGAGGCTGTCAACGGACGGTTGCCGGCGCGCGCTTATGCCGATCCGGCGCTGCTCGCCGCCGAACGCCTGCAGCTGCTGCGTCCGGCCTGGCAACTGCTGGGCCACGAGGCGGAGTTGCGCGCGGCGGGAGACTTCCTCACGGGAGACATCGGCGGGGAGCGTGCCCTGGTGGTGCGGGGCGAACGTAAGCGGTTGCACGTATTTCGCAACACCTGCCGGCGCCGCCCCCACGCGCTGCTCGCACCGCGCAAGGGGCACTTGCGCAGCGCCATCCACTGCGCGTCGCACTCGCTGACCTACAGTTTCGATGGTCGCCTCGTCGCCGGGGAGACGCCGGGGGACCTGACAGCGCTCGAGATGAGGCTCGAGGGCCCGATGATCCTGGCGCGCGGCGCCGCGGGGCCCGCTCCGGCGGGCACGGCGCGAGTGGCCTGGGAGGCCCTTGCGACCCTCGTGCCCCGCGCCGTCGCCGATGTGGAGGCCGCCGCCGACTGGAAACTGCTCGTCGAGCAGTGGCTCGAAAACCCGCAGCCACAGCAGCAGTTCGTGGCGCCGAACGTGCTCGTGGACCTGCGAGCGGAGGGCGCGGTGGTGCTGCAGGTGAGTCCGGTGGCGCCGGGACACAGCCGCGTGCGGCGCTTTGATTTTGTCGCGCGCGCTGGCGCGGCCGGCAAGACCGCGCGCGCGCGGGGTCAGCACCCTGGCTGGCAGCGTCGGGTCGGAGCCTGGCTGCGCCAGCAGATCGAGCTCGCCGAGTCGACGCAGGCGGGGCTGAGCTCCGCTGCGGAGGAGCCCACCGAGAGCGGGCCGGTGTCGCCCGCCTTGGCGCAGTTCCGTGCGGCGATTGCCGCGCTCCTGCACTCGCTGCCGGCGGCGGCCGAATCCGGGTCGGCCTAGGCGAACCTCGCCGGCGCCTGCGGCAGCTGGGCTTCGGGGATGCGGGCGCGCAGCAGGTCGTGGAATTGATGCATCCAGGTCTCGATCGTTGACAGCGGGCCGGGCCGGTAACTGCTGTCTGCGATCCCGCGCTGCAGGCGCTCGCACAGCAGTCGGTCCTCCCTGTTGACCTGCATGTTGATGCGGTTGCCGAGCCAGCGGATGAGGCGCATCTCGCGCCGCTCATCCGATCGTCCGAACGCGGCGCCCCGCACCAGGGTCTTCCCGGCCCCCAGTGGCAGGACCTGAAAGAAGTCGATCTGCTCCGGCATCACGTCGATGCCGAGATTCGGCAAGCAGCTGTAGAAGCGCCAGCTGCGCCGCTGCGGCTCGGGCAGATACGGCGCGGTCACCTCGGCGACGTAGTGCTGGTAGAGACGCTCGCTCCAGCGCGACGAGGGCGTCGGGCGCATCCAGCTGATACCGCGGGCGATCGGGCCCGATCCGTATTGGTCCTCATAGTCGGGCTTGAACAGGCGGTTCAGCCCCGGATGACCGACGGGAACGTGATAGGACTCGAGGTAGTTGTCCATCGCGATCTTCCAGTCGACATCCCAGTGCTCGATGTAGAACGGTTGCGTCGGCACCAGCTCCTCGAACCGATAGGGAGCGAGCTCCTCCAGCATCGGCGCCCACACCTGTGAGGGCGGAGGCGGTGGATCGGTGCCGAGACAGACCCACACGAAGCCGAGTGCGAGTTCCATGCGCACGGCATCGAGCCCGTATTGGCGCAGATCGAGATCCGGGAAACTGTCCCGCGCCGGGGTCGCGAGCAGCGAGCCGTCGTAGCGGTAACTCCAACCGTGGTAGGGGCAGGTGATGCGACCCAGACATTTGCCGCTGCCCTCAAGCAGCCGCGTGCCACGGTGACGGCAGACGTTGCGCAGCGCCTGCACGGCGCCTTGGGCGTCGCGCAGCACAATCACACTGTCCGTGCCCAGCTGGAAGGTGACGTAGTCCCCGGCGCGCGGAATCTGGCTCAGGTGGCAGACGATCTGCCAGCTTGGCTTGAGAATCCGCTCGAGCTCGAGACGTGTCATCTCGGGATGGTTGTAAACCCAGGCGGGCAGACCGCGCGCAGTGGAGCTGGCGGCGCACTCGACCGGGCGGGCGGCAATGGCGGTCATAGGGAATCCCCGCTTGGGGTATATAGCCGTTCAATTTTACCCCAAAGAGTTATATGAGCATATAGCCTACCCGTACCCGACGTGCTATCGTCCCGCAGCTGTTAAGAAATTTACGATTCTGGAGTGCGCGCCATGGCCCGAACTCTGACCAGGAGCCAACAACACTACCGCCGCGCGCTCGCGCGGCTGCCGCTCGGCGTCGCCTCCAATTTCCGCTTCTGGGGCGAGGAGCGGACCATCTATGTCAAACAGGGGCGAGGGGCCCGTATCACAGACCTCGATGGCAACGTCTACGTCGACTATCGGATGGGCTATGGGCCGGCGATCCTCGGCTACGCGGATCCGAGGGTCGATGCAGCCGCGCGCGACGGCATGGAAATCGGCGGTGTGTTCGCACTCTCGACCGAGCGCGAATACAGCGTAGCCGCACGCATCTCCAGCATGGTGCCGGCGGCACAGCTGGTGCGATTCTCCAACTCCGGCACCGAGGCGGTCATGGCGGCGCTGCGCCTGGCACGTGCCTTCACTCAGCGCGACCACTACGTGATTCTCGAGGGCAGCTATCACGGGCTGTTCGACGCGGCCATGTGGTACACGCCCATGGACAAGTGGTCGCAGGTCGGCGATCCGGTGGTGGTGCCCTACAGCGAGGGCGTGCCGCTGTCGACGCGCAGCTTTGCTCATTTCGTGCAGGCGAACGATGCCAACCAGCTCGAGGACGTGCTCAAGCGTCACGGAGACTCGATCGCCTGCCTGCTGATCGAGCCCATCATGGGCAACTGCCTCGGGATTGCCGCCGAGCCCGAGTACGTGCGCGCGGCACGCGAGCTGTGCGATCGGCATGGAGTGGTGCTGGTCATCGACGAGGTCAAGACCGGCTTTCGTGTGGCGCGCGGCGGCGTGCAGGAGCTCTACGGCGTGCGCGCCGATCTATGCACCTTTGCCAAGGCGATCGCCAACGGCTACCCGATCTCGGTGCTCGCCGGGCGCGAAGACATCATGCGCAAGGTCGGTAAGGGGGTCGCGCACGGCGGTACCTACACGGCACACCCCGTGTCGCTGGCCGCGGCAGAAAAAACGCTGCAGATTCTGGCCGAGACCGATGCGCTCGAGCGCGTCGCCGCGTACGGCACGCGCCTGCGTGCCGGCAAGAGCGCCATCTTAAGGGCGCGCGGGGTGGCGCACAGTTTCGTCGGCCATCCGTCCATGAGCGGCTTGTACTTCGCCCACGATCCGCCGCGCACCTACCGCGACTGGAAGAGCAGTGACTACACGTTTTACGATGCCGTCGCGCGCGCGCTGCACGACGAGTGTGTGTTGTGCGAACCAGACTCGCGCGAGCCGTGGTTCATGTCGGCGGCCCACGATGATTCCTGTCTGCAGGATACGCTCAAGGCATTCGAGCGTGCGGTCGACCGCACGCTCGATGCGCTCCCGCCCACCCGCAAGGGGCCGGAGTGGGATCTCATGCGCCGGGAACCGGCGGCGTGAGCGACGGCGCGACCAACCGCTACGACGCCATCATCGTCGGCGCGGGGCATAACGGCCTGGTGAATGCCTGCTACCTCGCGCGGGCGGGATTGAAGGTCATCGTGCTGGAGCGCAACCCCTATGTGGGTGGGGCTGCGGTAAGCCGCAGTCTCCACGAGGGCTTCACCTACTCGAACTGCTCCTACGTCTGCAGTCTGCTGCGTACCGAGATCATGCGCGAGCTGGAGCTGCCCACGTATGGGCTGCAGATCATCCCGTACGAGGGCGGCTGCACTCTGATGCGCGACGGCGGTCATCTCGCCGTGTATAACAATCACGACGCCATGCGCCGCGAGATTGCGCGCCACTCGCGCCACGACGCCGAGGCCTACGACCGCTACATGCGCGACATGCTGCGCCACTGTCGCTTCATACGGCCGCTGCTGCTGCGCGAGCCGCCGGATCCGACTTCATTTCGTGCCCGGGATCTGCGCGAGCTGCTGTTCCTCGGCAGGCACTTCAACCGCCTCGGCGAGGCGCGCATGTACGACACGCTGCGCTTCTTCACCATGAGCTGCGCGGACATGCTCGAGGAGTATTTCGACAGCGAGATTGTCAAGGCTCATCTCTCGGGCAGCTCGATCATCGGTACCGGGCTCGGTCCGCGCTCGCCGGGGTCGGCCTACGTGCTGCTGCATCACTACATGGGCAACGTCGATGGCGCGGTCGGTGCGTGGGGGTTCGCCCGCGGCGGCATGGGCGCGATCACGCAGGCGCTGGCCGCATCGCTGCGCGCCCGTGGCGGAGTGGTACGCGTCAGCGCGCCGGTGGCCCAAATCCTGGTGCGCGGCTCACGGACTCGCGGCGTGGTGCTCGAGGACGGCGAACAGATCAGCGCGCCGGTCGTGGTTTCCAATCTCGACGTGAAGCGCACCTTTCTCGAGACCGTGGCGGCCGAGCATCTGCCGGCAGAGTTTCTCGACCAGGTCCGCAGGTTCAAGATTCGCGGCTCGTCCGGCAAGCTCAACATCGCTCTCGATGGGCTGCCGCACTTCCCGGCCATACCGCAGGGTTCGCCCGCAACCCGCGGCGACATGCACGTCACCGACACGCTCGAGATGGTCGAGCGTGCCTATGACGACTGGAAGGAGGGGCGCTGGTCGCGCGCACCGTACGTCGACATGCTGATTCCGACGCAGATCGATCCGACCATGGCGCCCGACGGCAAGCACTACATGTCGATCTTCGTACAGTACTGCCCCTACCGCCTGGCCGACGGCGAGTGGACCGCGCAGAAGCGCAAGCAGTTCGGCGACACGGTCATCGATGCCATCGCGCGCCATAGCCCCGACTTCAAGGATCTGATCCTGCACGCCGAGATCCGCACGCCGCACGACATCGAGCGCGAGGTGGGGCTGACCGAGGGCAATATCTTCCAGGGCGAGCTCACCTTCGATCAGCTGCTGTTCAACCGTCCGCTGCCGGGGTATGCGCAGTATCGCGCTCCCGTCCGAGGCCTGTATCTGTGCGGCTCGAGTACCCATCCGGGGGGCGGTGTGATGGGCGCACCGGGGGCCAATTCGGCCGCCGCGATCCTGCGCGATGTGGGACGACTGCAGTGAGACGGCCGTGAGCGGCGCCGGGCGCATTGGCTACGACAGCATCGTGGTCGGTGGCGGGCACAACGGACTCGTGTGCGCGACCTATCTCGCCCGCGCCGGCCGCCGCGTGCTGCTGCTCGAGGCGGCCGAGCGGCTCGGCGGCGCCGCCGTGACGCGCGAGTTCGCGCCGGGGTTTCGGGTATCGGCCTGCGCGCACCTGCTGCATCTGATGCCCTCAGCGCTGCTGCGTGACCTCGGCCTCGAGCAGCATGGACTGAAACTGGCGGGCACCGACCTGCCGACCGTGGCGCTCTCGCAGGACCAGCGCCACCTGACCCTCGCGCCCGGGAGCCTCGCGCCGCTCGCACAGGCGTCGAGCGTCGATGCGACCGCGTTCGCGGACTGGCAGCGGCAGCTGCGACGCTTCGCGCGCGCGCTCCACCCGGTGCTGGCCCGCACTCCGCCGCAGCTCGGCAGCGGCGCATGGCACGATCGACTCGCGCTGCTCGGCCTCGGCTGGCGTATCCGCCGCCTCGGGCGCGGTGACATGCGTGAGCTGCTGCGCATCGGCGGCATGTGCGTGCACGATCTGCTCGAGGAGCGCTTCACGCTGCCCTTGCTCAAGGGCGCGCTCGCTCTCGATGCCGTGCTCGGTACCAACTATGGCCCACGCTCGCCGGGAACCGTGCTGTCGCTGCTGTATCGGTTCGCGGCCTCCGGCGGTGCCGATGCCCTCAGCGTGCCGCAGGGTGGCCTCGGAGCGTTGTCGGACGCGCTGGCCCGCGCGGCGCGCGCGGCGGGGGTGGAGATTCGTACCGCAGCCACGGTCGAGCGCATCCTGGTGCGCGACGACCGCGTCGCCGGCGTCGCGCTGGCCTCGGGCGAGGAGATCGCCGCCGCCACGGTACTCTCGAGCGCCGATCCGAAGCGCACCTTCCTCGATCTCCTGGGGAGCGAGCACCTGGATGCCGGATTCGTTCGCCGCGTGAGTCAAGTGCGCTCGCGCGGCCTCACGGCCAAGTTGCACCTGGCGCTCGAGCGCTTACCGGAATTCCCCGGGCTGAGCGAGTCGAGCTTGCGCGCGCGGCTGGTGGTCGCGCCGTCCAGCGATTACATCGAGCGCGCTTACAATCATGCCAAGTACGACGAATACTCGGCCGCTCCGGTGCTCGAGATCGTGATTCCGACACTGACCGATGCCACCCTTGCTCCCGCCGGCAAGCACGTCATGTCGGTGATCGTGCAGTACGCACCCTATGCGCTCAGCGGCGGCTGGACCAACCAGCGACAGATCTTTGCCGACCGCCTGATCGATACGCTCTGCGGCTATGCGCCGGCACTGCGCACCGCCATCGGAGCGGTCGAGCTGCTGGCACCGCCGGACATCGAGCGCGAGTTTCGCGTCAGCGGTGGACACTGGCATCACGTCGAGCTGGCATTCGACCAGCTACTGATGCTGCGACCGGTACCGGGCGCAGCGCAGTATCGCACTCCGGTATCGGGGCTGTTCCTCTGCGGTGCCGGCACGCACCCGGGCGGCGGCGTCATGGGTCTGCCGGGACGCAACGCCGCGCGGCAGCTCCTGCGGCAGGCGGCCTAGACCATGCTGACCGAGAGTGCACCGCACTTCCGTCAGCCGCTCCTGAAGACGCCATTCCATGAGCGCTCGCGGGCTGCGAGCCAGCTCGACAGCTTCGTACCCTGGGCCGGCTACACCACGGTCGACGTCTACACCAGCGTCGAGCACGAGTATTTCGCCATCCGCAACGCGAGCTCGCTCTACGACCTCACGCCGATGGTCAAATACCGCATCCGTGGCCCCGATGCGCTGCGCTTTCTCAATCGGCTGGTGACGCGCGAGCTGCGCAGACTCGTTCCCGGCAAGGTTGCCTATGCGGCCTGGTGCGATGATGAAGGCCATCTGATCGACGACGGCACGATCTTCTGCCTCGCCCCTGACGATTACCGACTGTGCACCGGCGAGCGCCAGCTCGACTGGCTGCTGGCCTCGGCGATCGGCTTCGACGTGCAGTTGCGCGAGGAAACCGAGGAGATCGCGGCCCTCGCCGTGCAGGGACCGACCTCGGCGAAGCTGCTGAGATCCGTGGGTCTCGAGGGCGTCGAGCGCCTCAAGCCGTTCGAGCACCGTGAGCTCTCCATGCCCTCGGGCGACAGCGAACGGCTCATCATGACCGTCTCGCGCACCGGGTACACCGGAGATCTCGGCTATGAGCTGTGGCTGCGGCCGGAAGATGCCGAACAGGTGTGGGACGCGCTCATGGCGGCCGGCAGCACTCGTGCCGTGCGACCGGTCGGCTCGCGAGCACTGAACATCGCTCGCATCGAGGCGGGATTCATATTGCCGAACGTGGATTTCGTGTCGGCGGCGCGTACGCTTTATCTCGGCACCGAACGCTCGCCGCTCGAGCTCGGGCTCGGGTGGCTGGTGGACTTCAACAAGGGGCACTTCACCGGCCGGCGTGCGCTGCTCGCAGAATCCGCCCGCCGCCCACGCCGCCGGCTCGTCGGACTGGAAGTGGAGGGCACGAAGCCGGCGCACAACGCACTGCTGTACGCGGACGCTGCCGGTAGAAGAGAGGTGGGCAGCGTCTCGTCGGCGACCTGGTCGCCGACCTGCAAGCGTAATATCGCGCTTGCGATGGTGGATGGCGCGCACATCACGACTGGGTCGACGCTGTGGGCCGACATCTACCTGAGTCGCGAGCTGGTGTGGGAGCGGCGCATGATGCGTGCGCGAGTGGTGGAGCGGCCGTTCTTCGCCCCGGCACGACGGCGTGCGACGCCGCCCGCAGACTTCTGAGCCGGCGTCTCGCGGGGTCCTGCCGTGATCGCGAATCAGGCCAAGCAGCTCGCCAGTCGCCCGTGGCTCGATCCGACCGCGATCCCTCAGATCGTGATCGACGGCGTGACCAAGAGCTACGCCAGCAACACGGCCGTCGACGCCGTCAGCCTCAGCATCTATCAGGGCGAGATCTTTGCGCTGGTGGGCGCATCGGGCTGCGGCAAGACGACGCTACTGCGCATGCTCGCGGGCTTCGATGAGCCCACGCAGGGGCGCATCTGCATCGATGGCGTCGACATGCGCGGCGTCCCGCCACACGAGCGTCCGGTGAACATGATGTTCCAGTCCTATGCGCTGTTCCCCCACATGACGGTGGAGAGCAACGTCGGCTATGGCCTGCGTCGGTTGCCGCTCGACGATGCCACTCGCCGCAAGCGCGTGCAGGATGCGCTCGAGATGGTGCAGCTGGGTCCCTTGGGTAAGCGCAAGCCGCATCAGCTCTCCGGTGGTCAGCGCCAGCGCGTGGCGCTCGCGCGTGCGCTCATCCGCCGCCCCAAAGTGCTGCTGCTGGATGAGCCGCTGTCGGCCCTGGACAAGAAGCTGCGCGAGCAGACGCAGTTCGAGCTCATGGATCTGCAGGATAAGGTCGGCATCAGCTTCATCGTCGTGACGCACGACCAGGACGAAGCGATGGCGCTGGCGACGCGCATCGCGGTGATGTACCGCGGCCAGATCATGCAAGTAGGTACCCCGGCAGAGATCTACGAGTTTCCGCGCAGCCGTTTTGTCGCCGACTTCGTCGGCACCACGAATCTGTTCGAGGGCAGCGTCAGCGCCTGCCAGGACGGCCTCATCACCGTGCGCTGCGCCGAGACCGCGACTGACCTGCTGGTCGACGATGCCGGTACCTACCGCATCGGGCAGCAGGTCTGGGTAGCGCTGCGGCCGGAGAAGGTACGCCTCGGCAAGCAGCCGGTGAATGGCGCGCGCATCAATCAGCTGCGCGGCAGCGTGTGGGAGCTCGGTTATCTTGGCAATCGCTCGACCTATCAGATCCGCACCACCAGTGGAAAGCTCGTTACCGTGTTCACGCAGAACGAACGACGTACGGCAGAGGCAACGATCGACTGGAGCGACGAGGTGTTCGTGAGCTGGAGCGCGGATGCAGCCGTAGTGCTGCAGACCTAGTTAGCGCGGACGCCGGCGACGGGCGACGCCCGCGGCCATGAGGCCAAGCGCCATGAGACCCAAGGTGGCTGGCTCAGGCACGGATGCGACGCTCCAGCTGAATTCGGGGTCTGGAGAGATCAGGTTCACCGTGAAGGCGATCGGGATGAACGCGCCCTCGGGAACGTTCTGGTAGTAATACAGGTTCAGCGGACGATTAAAGCCTAGGTTGGTCCCAATGATGTTGTAGTCGACTCCGCCCGCCTGTAGACCGAGACCTCCCGTATCGAGATAGAGTCCCGATGATTGGCAAATGCTGCTGGCGCCCGGGAATCCCGGAAAATAGATAACGTCGTTGAAACCATACCCGGCCGCCACGTAGACCTGCGGGAGACCGGGACACAGCGCCCCATACGGATTGGAAACCGGATCGTTCGTCGGCAGCAGGCTCACCGGTGCACCAAACAGAGTGCCGGTAATCCCAGTTACGAAGTACTCGTCATCGGCTCCAGCGACCGCAGTCGTCGTGAAGGTCCCGTTCCCGAAGGCCGTCGCGCTCGCAGTGCCTGCGTACCACGCGAGACCGCAAGCCGCGGCAACCACTGCCGTCTTTCTCGCCCGCATGTCTGGTCTCCCCATCCTTGGCTTATTGGTCTTGAACTACTTTATCGTAGCATTCTTCAGAGCCCTCTCTTGGATAGTGAAGGTCAGCAGGTGGGGTCGACGGCGCGCGCGTGCACCCGCAAGACAGCACGGTGGCGGCGGTAACGGCTGCAACCGACTTCGGCACCTTCAACATAATCGACCCCTTTTGCCGAAGCTTTCACTCCTTCGGCGGCGGCTGAGCAGTGCTCTGCCATCCGCCGCCGAGCGCCTTGAACAGCTCGATCTGATCTTGGACCAGTGTGGCATCCGACGCGGCGACTGCCGCATCGAGGGCGATCAGGGTCTGTTCGGTCGTGAGCAGATCGAGCGAGCTCAGGCCGCCGGCTGCAAACTCACCGCGCGCGATGTCGAACGATCTGTGGATCCGGTCCTGAGCGTCGACCAGCTGCTGGCGGTTGTCGAGTGCCGCGCTATAGGCGGCGAGTGCCTGCTCGGTCTCTTTCAGTGCCGTGAGCACCACCGAATCGAATGACGCCAGCGCGGCCGCTTGCGCGCCCTTGGCCTCACGAACCTCCGCCCGCGCGCGCACGTTGTTGGGGAAATTCCAGCTGATCGACGGTCCCACCCCCCAAATGAGCGCGTCGTTATGGACCAGCTGCGGCACTTCCAAGGCCGCCCCGCCATAGAAGGCGCTCAGTCGAATCGTCGGATACAAATCCGCGGTCGCGACGCCGATCTGCGCGGTTGCGGCGGCCAGGCGGCGGTCGGCCTCGCGCACGTCGGGGCGACGGCTGATGAGCGTACGCCCATCGCCGATGGGAATGAGCGCGCTCAGGCGCGGCGGAGCCACGCAGGCGAGGACCTCCTTCGGGGCATCGACGGGTGTGCGCCCCAGCAGCGCCGTGAGCTCGAACAGTGCCGCGCGGCGCAACCCCTCGAGCTGCGGAACGGTTGCGGCTACCTCGGCGACGAGTGCCCGAGCCCGCTCCACTTCGAACTCAGAATTTCCGCCCACACTGAAGCGCTGCGCGGTGATCTCGGCTTCATGCGTCACGATCGCGAGCGAGTGCTGCGCTACGCCGAGCTGCTCGCCGAGCGCGCAGATCTGCGCATACGCACGCGCGGTCTCCGCCGCGACGACGACCCGCACTTCATCGCGTGTTGCCGCGACGGATTCGGCGCTGGCTCTGGCCTCCTCGATACTCCGCCGGATGCGGCCGAACAGGTCGACCTCGTACGCCGCCTGAAAAACATCCTCGAACAGCCAGATGGTCTGAGGTCTATGGCCGCCGAGCTCGAGAATCTCTTCCGTGACCGGGTCGCGCCCATAGGTGGCGCCCGCGATCGCCTCGGTGGAGGGATAACGTTCGGCATGGACCGCCGCGAGCACGGCCCGGGCCGCGGTAAGATTGGCATCGGCTGCACGCAGATCGCGATTCGCGGCGAACGCTTCGCCCACGAGTGCGTCGAGGCGCGAATCACTGTAGAGCCTCCACCAGGCATCGGGCGGCAGCGTCGGGGTCTCGAGCCTGGAATCGCGCGACACGAGCGGCGCTTGCGCGCCGCTCGGCAGGGTCGGAGGTCGGTAGTTGGGGCCAACCGCACACGCCATGAGAGCACCCGCGGCCAGGCTCGCTATGGCGACGGTTCGCACACAACCAGGGAATCTGCGCCTCATGACGGCTTGGAGCGGTGTAGCGGAAAGAACGGCAACGGCGATGCCGGCCCCTCGGGTGCTTCGCCTCGAAACACGATCATCAACAACGCGATGGCGGTGAAGAAGCCCACCGCAACGAAGCAATCCATCACCCCCTGGACGGTAGCGGCCACGCGCACGGCGTTATCGAGCACCAGTTGGCCGCGGTGCACGGCGCCCAGCGGGTCGATGGTGCGCGTGGTGACCGCGGCGTAGTCATTGATCCGGTGCAACACCTGCGCATCCCCGCTCTGCACGTGCAGACCAATGAGGTTCGATGCAATCTGCTCACGCTTGCGAGCCAAGGTGGTCACGAACGCCGAGCCGATCTCACCGCCCATGAGCCGCGACGTCTGCAACACGGCGCCAAACGTCAGCGCGTCCTTCGGGTTGAGATGCAGTATGCCGACGAAGATGACCCCCGAGAGCGCGAAACTCTGTCCCAGCGCCTGCAGCAGCGCCGAGGGAAGGAACTGTGTGGTACCCCAGAGTGGAGTCATGGTGTAGGCGACCATGAGGCAGGCGACGCTGATGAAGATGAAGCCTATGGAGGCGACGAGGCGCGCGTCCGATCGGCGCAGCATCAGCGCCGCGAGTGGACAGAAGAGCAGCTGCGGAATGGCGATCCAAACGAGCGCCTCCCCGACCTCCAGGTCGCGATAGCCGCGCACGGAGCCGAGGTAGAGCGGTATCAGGTAGGTTGTCGCGGTAATGGTCAGACGCAAAAAGCTGATCAGGACGATCTGACTCGGCATGGGCGCGCTGATGAGCACCTTCAGGTTGATCAGCGGATTTGGCGTGCGCGCCTCATGCACGAAAAAGGCGACCAGCAGCAGCCCGCCGGCGAGCAGTAGTCCCCACACCAGACCCGAATTGAGCCAGTCGAGTCGATTGCCCTGATCGAGCGCGGCGTAGATGAGCGCGAGTCCGGTGCCGCCCGAGACCAGCGCGTAAACATCGTTAGGCGGACGGACGGGAATTGGTTTGACTTTGAGGCCGCGGCGCAGGCAGACCGTCATGATGAGCGCGAGCGGCACGTTCTGCCAGAAGATCCACTGCCAGGTGTGATGCTCGGTGTACCAGCCCTCGAGAGAGGCTGAAATGTTGAGCGACAACTCGAGATTGAGTGCGTACAGCGCGATGCCGAACGCCCAATACTTGGGAGGCATGCTGAGCAGAATGAAGCTCAAGGTCAGGGGAATGAAGAATCCCGTGGCAATTCCGCCGAGAAACTGCATCGTCAGGAGCATGGGCAGGCTGGTGAAGAACGGTGTCAGCAGCGATATGATCGCAAAGGATATAGACGCCCCCATCAGCACCCGGCGCGGACCGTAGGTTGCCCCCATCCACACGGCCAGCAGTGTCACCAACATCTGCGCTGCGGTTTGCGCCGTCGTGATCCAGGCGCCCTCATCGAACCCCGCGCTGACGGCTCCGCGAATATCGGCCAGGCCGTAGCTCGACAGCCGCGAATTGAGCGTCGAGATGAAGGTCCCCATCAGCACCGCGACCAGCCCGAGCCACGGTATGGTCGTAGGCGGCGTCGGCAGCATCGGCGCGTGCAGGCCGACGGGAGGGCTCACGGGCGCCGGAGTGCTCACGGGAGACGCGCCGTGGCGTCGATCGATGCCTCGACTGACATGCCGGGGGCGAGTCGATTCGCCAGACCCTGGGCATCGTCGATCACGATCTTCACGGGGATGCGCTGCACCACCTTGGTGAAATTGCCGGTGGCGTTGTCGGGCGGTAGCAGCGCGAACTCGGCACCCGAGCCGGGCGAAAACTCGAGCAGGTGGCCGCGGAGCGTAAAGCCGGGAAAACTATCGACCGTGATCTCGGCCTTCTGGCCGACCGCCATGTGGGTGACCTGGGTCTCCTTGTAGTTGGCGATGACCCAGACGTTCGGCACCGGGATCAGCGTCGTGATTTGCGTGCCCGCGCCGACCAGCTGTCCCGGCTTGACCTGCCGCTGGCCGAGCTGGCCATCCTGCGGCGCTATGATGGTCGTGTATTGCAGATTGAGCTGAGCGATGACGAGCGCCGCGTGCGCGCGCTGAAGTTCGGCCTGGTTCTGAGCGAGCTGCCCGTCGAGCACGGCGAGCGCGCGTTCTGCGGCGGTCGCCTGCGCGCGATTCAGCTGCAGTTGCGCCTCGAGCTGGATGTGGGTCGTCTCGATCTTCTCATGCGCCTCGGTGGTCGAGGAGCCCGTTTGCAGCTCGCGTGACTCACGCGCGACGTCGCGCACGTTCTGCGCGCTCAGAGCGATCGTGGAGGCGACGGCGGCGCGTGCCGCCTGGATATTCGCCAGCTGCACCTCGCGTTGCGCCCTGAGCGTCTCCCCCTGTGCCGTCGCCGCTGCGATGTTCGCCATATCCTCCGCGACTGCCGCGCGATAGTCATCGTCGACGAGCTGCGCGAGTACCTGCCCCTGGTGTACGCGCTGGTAATCCTGGATGGGAAGCTCGCGCAGATAGCCAGCCACCTTGGAGGTGATTGGTGTGAGATCTGATTGGAGGTAAGCATCGTTGGTACGCTGCCAGCCGATGCCCCCTTCCCAGCGGTTCCAGTTGGTCGAGACGATCACGATGATGGCGATCG
Source organism: Gammaproteobacteria bacterium (assembly GCA_030040715.1). Taxonomy (GTDB): domain Bacteria; phylum Pseudomonadota; class Gammaproteobacteria; order Steroidobacterales; family Steroidobacteraceae; genus FEN-1191. The sequence goes on from JASHTF010000068.1 coordinate 30,911, forward strand.
CTACGATGAATACCAGGATGCGCCAGGTGAACTCGAAGATCTTGTTCCAATGGATTGCAGACAGCTTCATGAGTGCTTATAAGACCGTTTTGCCCGATGATGCACGTATCGGCCGTGCGTGACCAGCCGGCGTGCGCCGTGTCCGTCGAGAGCGCCTGTACCCCTCAGTACGGCGGCGCTCGCCTGGCCCGCTGGGCTTTCGCCGCCTCCGTCCACCAGACCAGATCATCGGCGAACCGCTCGAACGCGCGTTCGAGCGCTGCGCCGGCTGGCCCGATCGGCTCACCCGCCTCGTTCAGAGTCGCGGCGATCGGCCCGACGGTAAGGGTGCTGGAGACGACGACCATGCCCATCTCGGACAGAATGTTGTGCCAGGCGTAACTCGATCGAGTGCCGGAGAGCCGTCCTCCCGAATAGCTCGCGATCGCGGCGGGCCGCCAGAACCACTCCTCGAGAAAGTGGTCGGTGAGATTCTTGAGCCCAGGCTGCACTCCCCGGTTGTACTCCCCCACCACGAACAGGAAGGCGTCGGCGCGACGGATCTGCGCTCCGAGATGCGCAAGCGCCGGCGGTGCGGTGCCGGCAGCGTATTCCTTCAGCATCCGATCGAGCAGGGGCAGGCCGATCGCCTTGGCGTCGATCAGCTCGGCGTCCTCGCCGCGAGCACGCAGCCTCCCCAGCGCGAACTGCGCCAAGCGGATTCCTTTGCGATCGGCACGATAGGAGCCGTACAGGACGAGAATCTTGTTGCCCACGGCACCGCCTCGAATCGAGTCTAGCGTCTTTCGTCCGCCGCGGCGCGCCGGCGCAGGACTACACGGTCAGGCTCTAGGCTCGCGAGAGCTGCCCGCGGCGGAAGGGGGGCCGTCAACGAACGCTAGCGTGTGAAGGGCAGATCGAGGTGATGCTCCTGCGCGCATGCGAGCGCTTCGGGGTAGCCAGCATCCGCATGACGCATTACGCCGCTCGCCGGGTCATTCCACAGCACTCTGGCGATACGCTTTGCCGCCGCGTCGGTGCCGTCACACACGATGACGAGCCCTGCGTGTTGAGAGAATCCCATTCCTACTCCGCCGCCGTGATGGAAGGAAACCCAGGTGGCTCCCGACGCCGTGTTGAGCAGCGCATTGAGCAGCGGCCAATCCGACACCGCATCCGAACCATCGAGCATGGATTCGGTCTCGCGATTGGGGGAGGCCACCGACCCCGAGTCCAGGTGGTCGCGTCCGATAACTACCGGCGCCTTGAGCTCGCCCTTGGCCACCATCTCGTTGAATGCCAGGCCAAGGCGGTGCCGATCTCCCAGGCCGACCCAGCAGATGCGCGCCGGCAATCCCTGGAAGCGGATGCGCTCTCTTGCCATGTCGAGCCAGTGGTGGAGTGCACCGTCGCTTGGGAGCAGCTCCTTCACGCGGGCATCGGTTTTGTAGATGTCCTCGGGGTCACCGGAGAGCGCCGCCCACCGAAACGGGCCGACACCGCGGCAAAACAGCGGCCGGATGTATGCCGGCACGAAGCCGGGGAAGGCGAAGGCGTCCTTCACGCCGGCCTCGAAGGCCATCTGCCGGATGTTGTTACCGTAGTCCACGGTCGGGACGCCAGCGGCGTGAAAATCGAGCATGCTGCGTACGTGCACAGCCATCGACGCCTTGGCCGCCTCAGCGACGGTCGCCGGCTCCCGATCGCGCAGCTCCAGCCACTGTTCAACGCTCCAGCCGATAGGCAGGTAGCCGTTCATCGGGTCATGGGCCGAGGTCTGATCGGTCAGTAGGTCGGGGCACACGCCGCTCTTGAAGAGCTGGGGCAATATTTCCGCCGCATTTCCCAGAAGTCCGACGGAGACGGGCCTTTGCTCCCTACACGAGGCCGTCACGATCGCCAGCGCCTCCGCCAGATTCTCGGTTGCATGATCCAGATAACCGGACCGCAGACGCATATCGATTCTGGAGCGCTGGCATTCGACGGCAAGGCACGACGCTCCTGCCATCACCGCAGCCAGCGGCTGGGCCCCGCCCATGCCCCCCAATCCGGCGGTAAGCAGCCAGCGTCCCTTGAGGCTGCCGCCGTAGTGGCGGCGTCCCATCTCGGCAAACGTCTCGTACGTGCCCTGCACGATCCCCTGGGAACCAATGTAAATCCATGAGCCGGCGGTCATCTGGCCGAACATCATGAGGCCCTTGCGATCGAGCTCGTTGAAATGCTCCCAGCTCGCCCAATGGGGCACCAGGTTCGAATTGGCGAGTAGCACCCGCGGTGCATCCGCATGCGTGGTGAATACACCCACCGGCTTGCCGGACTGAATGAGCAGCGTTTGGTCAGCTTCGAGCCGCCGCAGCGTTGCCACGATCCGGTCGTAGCTCTCCCAGTTGCGCGCCGCGCGTCCGATGCCACCGTAAACGACCAGCTCCGAGGGTCGCTCTGCGACCTCAGGGTCGAGGTTGTTCATCAGCATGCGCAGCGGGGCTTCGGTCAGCCAGCTCTTGGCGCTGCACTTAGTGCCCCTCGGCGCACGAATCACACGCGTCGGGTCGGAGCGAGTTGCGCTCGCGTGGGTGTCATTCATCGAAGCTCTCCCGGAGGCGAACGGGCAAAGTCCAGACACGCGCGCAGCACGTTTGCGAGTACGCCGCGCAATGCCGCCGCGCGCGTCGAGTCGAATGCGGGCGGCCAATTGTGCGGCGTCAACGGCTCGGTCGGTTCAGCAAGGTAGCCGCGACAGGCGAGCTCCATCTGCAGTGCGTGCACGCCGCGGCTGGGTACACCGTAGCGCCGAGTGATCCAGCCTCCCTTGAATCTCCCGTCCGTCACCTGGGTGAAGTCGGGGTGCCGGCATGTGCGCTCAATCGAGCGGATGAGACTCGGGGCGCAAGCGCGGCCACCGTGGGTGCCGATATTGAAGTTCGGCAGCGCGCCATCGAACAGTCGCGGCACGCGCGACCTGATGGAATGCGCATCGTAGAGCACGACGCGGCCGTGCTGCGCACAGAGCCGCGAGATCTCTTCGGTGAGCGATTTGTGGTAGGGCTCGAAGAAAGTCGCTCGGCGGCGGGCAACCTCCACGGCATCTGGCTCGCGACCCGCTAGATAGAGCGGCTCTCCATCGAAGGTCGTGAGGGGACACAGTTCGGTCGTAGCCTGACCCGGATAGAGCGAGCCGCCCGCGGGGTCGCGGTTTACATCGATGACCGTGCGAGATACTGACGTGCGGACTGTGCTCGCGCCCAACTCGCGCGCGGTATCGTACAAACGATCCACCCACCAGTCGGTATCCTTCCGCGCAAACCAAGCCGACACCAAGCGCTCTTCAATGTCCGGTGGAATCTCGGTTCCAGTATGCGGGAAACTTACTATGAGGGGCAGATCACCGCGGCGAAGCTCGAGCCAGTCGGTCATGACGGCTCTGCCAGGGCGGGCAGTTTTAGCTCACGCGCCGCACTCAGGGCGGCACTGATCACCGCGCCGTTTCGAACGAGCCCGATCGCCTCCTGTAGATCGCGGTGAATATAGCGATCCTGTTCGAGTGCAGCGATGTGCTGCCGCACCAGCCTGCGCACTGCCTCGAGCGGTGGGCTCGAGCGCATAGCGCCATGAAACTCACATCCCTGGGCGGCCGTCATGAGCTCGATGCCCACGACTGCAGCCGCGTTGCTCGCCATGGAGCTGAGGCGTCTGGCCCCGTGTGCAGCCATGGATACGTGGTCTTCCTGATTGGCGGAGGTCGGCAGCGAATCGACGCTCGCCGGATAGGCGGACTGCTTGTTCTCCGACACCAGCGCCGCTGCCGTCACCTGTGGAAGCATGAGGCCCGAGTTCAAGCCCGGCTTCGGCGTGAGGAAGGCTGGGAGGCCGGAAAGGGCCGGGTCGATCAGCATCGCGATGCGCCGTTCGGCGAGCGAGCCGATCTCGCAGAGCGCGATCGCCACGGCATCGGCGGCGAAGGCAACCGGCTCGGCGTGAAAGTTACCCCCGGAGAGCGCTTCATCGCGGTCGGCGAAGATCAGGGGGTTGTCGGAGACGCCATTGGCCTCGTCTGCCAAAGTCGTGGCCGCATAGCGCAACAGATCCAGGGCAGCGCCCATGACCTGGGGCTGACAGCGCAGACAGTACGGATCCTGCACCCGCGGATCGCCGACGAGGTGAGAGGCGCGGATGGCCGAGCCCGCCATCAGTGCCTTGAGCGCCGCGGCCGTCTCGCGCTGGCCCCGATGTCGGCGCAGCGCCTGGATGCGCGGATCAAATGGTGTATCGGAGCCTTTGGCCGCCTCGGTCGCCAGAGCTCCCGTGACCAGCGCCGTCTGAAACACTGTCTCGGTATCGAACAGCGCCGCGAGCGCGTAGGCCGTGGAGAACTGGGTGCCATTCAGCAACGCCAACCCTTCCTTGGGACCGAGGACCAGCGCTGTCAGTCCCGAACCCTGGAGCGCCTGTGCCGCTGGAACGCGCTCGCCGCTCGGCAAGCTGATCTCCCCGACTCCGATCAGCGTCCCGGCCAGATGGGCCAAGGGCGCCAGATCACCTGAGGCGCCGACCGATCCTTGCGCGGGCACGATCGGGGTCAGTCCGCTCTCGAGCATGAGCCCCAGGAGTTGCACGGTCTCCGGCCGAACCCCCGAGGCGCCCTGAGCGAGGCTCGCGAGCTTGAGGGCGATCATGAGACGCGCGATCGCAGTTGGCATCGGATCGCCGACTCCGGCCGCGTGCGAAAGGACGATGTTGCGCTGGAGCTGGGCGAGGTCCGCGGCTTCGATGCGCACGCTGGCGAGTTTGCCGATGCCGGTATTGATTCCATACACGGGCTCGCCCCGCGCCAGAATGCGCCGCACCGCTTCCGCGGACGCTTCGATACGCGGCCTGCAGGTCTCGTCGAGCCGCGCGGCGGCTCCGCGATAGATCGCCCGCCATTCGGCCAACGAAGTCTCGCCGGGCTTGAGTACCACGGGCGGCGGCGCGTTCACTCACCCCTCCAGATGCGTGAGTGCAGAGGCTGTCCACCGAGCCAGTAGACGAGCTCCGCCGGGCGCTCGACATCCCAGATCGCGAGATCTGCCCACTTGCCGGCCTCGAGGGTTCCGGTCTCTGCCTGCCGGCCGAGCGCGCACGCGGCCTCCCGCGTTACCGCGGCCAGCACCTCATCGATGCTGAGACCAAACTGAACCGCTGCCATGGTCATCGCCGTCCGCAGCGAAAGCAGCGGCGAGGTCCCTGGATTGCAGTCGCTCGCCACCGCGATGCGCACACCGGCGCGACGCAACGCCTTCACGGGCGGCAGCTGGCGTTCCTTCAGACTGAAGAACGCCCCTGGCAGGAGGACCGCCACGCTCCCGGCACTCGCCAGCGCGCAGATCCCTTCGGTACTGCTCCATTCGAGATGATCGGCCGAAACAGCTCCCCACTTGCCCGCGAGCGCGGCGCCCCCGGAATCGGACAGTTGGTCGGCATGCAGCTTCACGGGCAGGCCGTGAGCGCGCGCACTGGCAAATACCCGGTCCAACTCGGCGCTCGTGAAGGCGATGCGTTCGCAGTAGCCATCCACGGCATCCGCAAGACCTTCCGCTGCCGCCAGCGGAATGATTTGCCCGGTAACGAGATCAATGTATGACGATCGATCCAGATCGGCGGGCACCGTATGCGCGGCAAGCAGCGTCGTCACGACGTTGATGGGACATTGGCGGCCCAGTCGACGCGCGGCCCGCAGCATCCGCAGTTCGGTTTCGAGTTCCAGCCCATATCCCGACTTGATTTCGACAGTCGTAACGCCCTCGGCGACGAAGCAATCGAGCCTGCGTGCGGCCGAGCTGACCAATTGGTCCTCGCTGGCGGCGCGCGTCGCACGCACCGTCGATTGAATGCCACCACCCGCCTGGGCGATGCTCTGGTAGTCCGCACCGGCGAGCCGCCGCTCGAATTCGTCGCTGCGATCGCCCGCAAACACCAGATGCGTATGACAATCGATCAGGCCCGGCGTCACCAACCGGCCCTCGAGGTCGATTTGTACGCGGGCCGTGGCGGCTGCCGGAAGCTCGGCTTCCGGCCCGACGAACGCGATCCGGCCCGCGCTCACCGCGATGGCGCCGCCTTCGATCAGGCCGACTCCCGGACGCTCGCGAGCCAATGTCGCCAATCG
>JASHTF010000069.1 GCA_030040715.1 Gammaproteobacteria bacterium
CATGGCTCTGCGGGCGTTGAGGCCGGCCGGCGGCGGCGCGTGTACTCGGTGCGCTTCCTCGGCGATGACATTCGCCATGCGCCGCGACCCTGGATAACCTCGCCCCCCTTTCCCGGACTCGAGCTGGAGTTGCCGGCCGGTGCGCCGATGGAGCACACGCTCTTTCCATTGCTGTGGCGCGCTCCGCAGGCAAGGGATCCGCGATCACCCGCGGCTAGCGATGCAACAGCCGACGCCTGAGAATCGAGGCTTCAACGAAACCGGGAATTCTCTTGAGCCCAGGGAGCCCTCTCCGTCTGAAGATGCTCCACGTAGTCCTCGGCTCGCTTCGAGTGAACCAAACAACGCCATTGCCTCCAAATCACGGTAGCCTCTCGCGGACTCCAGCATCGTCGTGCTTCACGGCGACTCGATCGACGACTCTGTAGGTACCGTGTCAGGTTTCGGGAGTGACTTCAAATAGCCCACCAGCAGGGAGGCACCACCCTGCCCCAACAGGCCACCAAAGGCAGGCATGCCCTTCGGGCGACCGTAGAATATGGAGTTGAAGATCTCCTCGTCCCGGCCACCATAGCGCCAGCGTCCATCTGCCAGGTTGGGCCCTACCGAGCCGCTGGCGCCGCTACCGTGGCAGCCATCGCAGTTCATCGAGTTGAACAAGGCCTCCCCATCTTGGGCATTCTGCGCGGAATTGGCCTGGACGCTGTAGAGGCCACCACTCGGAGGCGGCACCCCGCCCGCCCAGATGCGATCCTCGTAACGAACCGCCGGTGGTACCGCGTTCGCGCTCGCGTTTTCTGACGCAGAAGTCGCTGCATTCTGATGCCGAACACACGCCGCTGTCAGCTGCGTCGCGATCAGGACACCAATCAACGCAACGGACTTGCACCGCAGCATCACCATGATAGCCACCCGTTCCATGGCGTTAGAGACCAAAAATCCAGACGATGCCTCCCTGACTCGTGTGACGCCAAAGCGTCTTGAGGTAGTCGGGCGGGGCACGGACGTCGGCTGGATCGTCCGAGCGCACGTCACCCGCGAGCAGAGCCATGTCGCCACCAATACCTGCATAGATCGCGACATATTGCTTGCCGTCCGGCCCCCGAAAAGTGATCGGACTTCCTACCACGCCGGACCCGACCTTGAACTTCGACAGCACGACTCCCGTCTTCGCATCCACCGCCTTGAACCATCCGTCGAGCGTACCGTAGAACGCCACATCGCCCCCGGTAACGAGTGCACCGCTCCAGCCGGGGTACGGTTCCTTGACTTCCCAGACTTTGCGACCGTTCACGGCATCCCAGGCGATGAAGCTGCCGAGATTCCCACCGGGTCCAGCGTGGTACGGCGTATCCGCTCCCATATACGGCGTTCCCTGCAGATAGCGCACCTCCCGCGCGGTCCAATCCATGCAGAAATTGTTCGTTGAGGTGTAGAACAGCTTGGTCCGCGGCGAATACGCGGCCGGCGAAGCGGGGCTCACGCCACCTTCGAGACTGGGACAAATATCCTTAACCTGTCCCTTGGAAGCCCCGGTCTGCTTGGCGGGATCGAGTATCGGGCGCCCGGTCTTGAGATCGACTCCCTTGGCCCAGGTCACCATCACGTACGGATGTGCCGCGAGCAGTTCGCCGGTCGCACGGTCGAGCGTGTACTGGAAGCCGTTCTTGTCAAAGGTCACGAGCGCCTTGCGTTCGTGTCCGCCCACCATGACATCGGCGAGAATCAGCACTGCATTGGCGTCATAGTCCCAATTGTCGTGCGGTGTGAATTGGTAGGCCCAGATGAGCGCGCCATCCTCGGGCCGACGCGCAAGCACGCTGCAGCTCCACTTGTTATCGCCTTGGCGCTGCTCCGGATTGTAGGGACCGGGATTGCCAGTACCGTAATAAATCAGATCGAGTTGCGGATCATATGAGATCCAGCCCCATACCGGACCACCACCGGTTTTCCAGGCTGCCTCATTCGGCCAACTGTGCGCGGCGAGATCGTCGCCCTTGTCGTAGAAGGAATGAAAACTCTCCGGTCGTGCAAGCACTTCACTGTCCGGACCGGCATTGCGCGCGGTCCACAGAACCCTGCCCGACTGCAGATCGAGCCCCTTCAACCAGCTGTGAATACCGAGCTCGCCTCCGGCCGGCCCGACGATGACGACACCCTTCACGACAAAGGGGGCCATGGTGATGGTCTCACCGCTGCGCAGATCGGCCACTTGGGTCTTCCACAGCTCTTTGCCCGAAGCCGCATCGATGGCCACGGTGTGTCCATCAAGCAGGTTGTAGATGATCTTGCCGTCGGCGTAGAACGCGCCGCGATTTACGGCGTCACAGCACGCCATGCCGAGCGCATTGGAATTGACGTCGGGCCGGTACTTCCACTTGAGCGGGTAGCCTTCCTGGCTCAAATCAAATGCGTACAGCGTATTGGGCCAGGGCGTGACCACGTACATCGTGTTGTTGACTACCAGCGGCTGGCCCTCGTGGCCCCCCAGCACGCCGGTCGAGAAGGACCACACCGGATGAAGGCCCTTGGCGTTGTGCGCGTTGATTTGTGTCAAGGCGCTGTAGCGGGTGGCGGCGTAATCCTTGGCCGGCATGCTCCAGTCGCCGTCGACTTCTGCCGCGCCCGCAAATGCGCCGCTCATGAGGCCGATCAACAGCAGTGCGTTCCTGACTGCAATCATCTTTCTTCTTCCTCTTTGTCTTCCGCTCCTCGTCCCCCTGCTCCATTATCGCTTCCCTGGAGCCGTCTGTCGCCACCGTCTCCGCCTCATTTGCCGTTACCCCGGGATTGAACCGGTTAGGATGCCGACTGCATGGCGAGCTCTCACGACGTGATCGTTGTTGGCCTTGGTGCGACAGGCAGCTCGGCTACGTATCACCTGGCGCGTCGGGGATTGCGCGTGCTCGGCCTCGACCGCTTCGCGCCGCCGCACACCGTCGGCTCATCGCACGGACAGACACGCATGATTCGCGAAGCCTACTTCGAGCATCCGGCCTATGTCCCGATGCTGCAGCGGGCCTACGAGCTTTGGGGCGACCTGGAACATGAGGCAGGGACGAGGCTGCTGCTGAAGACCGGCGGCTTGATGCTCGGCCGGCCGGGGTCGGCAGTGATCTCCGGAGCCCGGCTGAGCGCAGCAAGGCACGCGCTCGAGCACGAAGTTTTGTCCGCCGCTGAGGTCGCTCGCCGTTTCCCGTGCCTGAGTCCAGAGGCGGACATGATCGCCGTCTACGAGCCTCGCGCCGGCATCCTCTTCCCCGAGGCTTGCGTGCGCGCACATCTTGCGCTGGCGCAAGCATGCGGGGCACAGATCCACACCCACGAACCGCTGCTCAATTGGAAGGCAGACAGCCCGGCAGTATCGGTCACAACGGAACGCGCGACTTACAGCGCGCAGCGGTTGGTCATCTCAGCCGGGTCGTGGGCTGCCCAGTTGCTTGCCGACCTCGAGCCGCCATTGACCGTAGAGCGACAGGTCCTATTCTGGTTCGATCCGATGCAGGCGCGGGAGAGCTTTTCCGCCACGCGCTGCCCGGTGCACCTGTGGGAGTTCGACGAGCATCGGTTCGTCTATGGCTTTCCGGATCTTGGCGCGGGCGTCAAGGTAGCGCGTCATCACGGGGGTGCGAGCGGCTCGCCCGACAGCTTGAAGCGCGAGGTCGACGCCGAAGAGATCGCGGATATGCGCGCCCTGGTGCGTCGGTTTCTTCCGAGCGCCGACGGCCCGTTACGCTCGGCGACCGTCTGCCCATACACCAACACGCCGGACGGGCATTTCTGGATTGACCGACACCCCACCTGCGCGAGCGTGTTGATTGCCAGTCCCTGCTCCGGTCATGGGTTCAAATTCTCCAGTGTCGTCGGAGAGATCCTGGCCGACTTGGCAACCCATGGGACTACGTCGTTCGATCTGTCTCTCTTTAGGAACCGCTGGCCGTTGCGGTCAGGCTAGCAGCCGACGAAGCATTCGGCCGTCTCTAGCCCCCAGGTCTCTAGCCTCCAGGTCTCTAGCCTCCAGTAAGATAGCGCTTCACGATCTACAGGAGGTCACCCCATGAAAGCGATACGACTTCTGGGCGCCGCCGTCGCGGTGGCTCTGTGTGGACTCAGCGCGCTGCCGCCTGCCGCGCTGGCACTCCCGGTGCCCGATACGCTGCCCACTTCACACGGCGGGGATTTGATGATCCAGCCGGTGCATCACGCCTCGTTGATGCTCAGCTGGAACGGCAAACGCGTGCTGGTGGATCCCGCACCGCTGGGACCGGACATCAACGCCGCCATAGGTGAGTTCAAGGTTCTGCCGACCCCAGACGTCATCCTCATCACGCACATCCACGGCGATCATTTCAGCGCACCGTTGCTGCAGGCCGTCGCCGGGTCGAACACCACCATCATCGCTCCGCAGAACGTCTACGACGCGATGCCCGCGGATCTGAAGGCCAAGACGCACGTGCTCGCCAACGGTGAGAACGCCTCCGTGGATGACATCACCATCGACGCGGTAGCGATGTACAACACCACTGCCGCGCGCGCGCACTTCCATCCCAAGGGCGTCGGTAATGGCTACATCCTCACGCTCGGCGGCAAGCGCGTGTACGTCGCCGGCGATACCGAGGAGGATCCACCGCTGGCGCATCTGCCCCACATCTACGTCGCGCTCATCCCGATGAATCTGCCCTATACGCAGACCGTAGCGGCGGCGGCCAAGTGGGTGAGGGACTTCCGTCCGCAGTACGTCTACCCCTACCACTACCGCAACATGGACGGCACCTTCGCCAACCTGCAGCAGTTCAAGAAACTCGTTGGCCACGCCAGCCACGTCGAGCTGCGCGCGTGGTATCCGAACGCTCACGACGGCGGCTGAGCTACGACTGCCCGAGCTGCCGCTCGAGCAGGCGCGCGGCGTGGATCGCTTCACGTCGCGCGCCGTCACGAATCTGATGGCGGCAGCTGGTGCCGTCGGCAACGACGATGGCCTCGGGCATCGCACGTACTGCTGGCAACAAATCCGCCTCTGCCATCCGCATCGAGATGTCGTAGTGCTCGGCTTCGTAGCCGAAGCCGCCTGCCATACCGCAGCAGGAGCTGTCGATCAGCCTCGGTTTGGCCTCAGGAATGAGGCGCAGCACTTCAAGCATCGGCGGCACGGCCCCAAAGGCTTTTTGATGACAGTGCCCGTGCACGAGAATGGGGGCTGTTACGGCGCTCAACGGCAAGGCCAAGCGTCCCGCATGCATCTCGCGCGCCAGGAACTCTTCGAATAGCCAGGAGCCCTTCGACACCGCCTGTGCGCGCTCACCCAATCCCAGAGCGAGCGCTTCATCGCGTAACGTGAACAGACACGACGGCTCGAGCCCGATCACGGCGACTCTCGCCCGCACGAACGGCAGCAAGATATCGACCAACTCTTCTATCCTGGCCCGGGCCTCGTCGACCCTGCCGCAGCTCAAATACGTTCGCCCACAGCAGTAGTGACGCGAGGGTCGCCGCAGGGTATGGAGCGTGTAGCCTGCGGCCTTCAGGACGCGTGCAGCGGCAACTACATTCTCGGGCTCAAAGGTGCCGTTGAAGGTATCGACAAATAACACCGCCGCCTTGCCGCCCGCGGCGGCAGCGCGCAGCGTCTGCTGCTTGCCGGCGAACAAATCGGGCCACTGCCGGCGCCAGAACGTATCCGATCGCCACCTCGGCAGGGAACGGCGCGCGCTCAAACCCAATAACCGCTCGCTCATCCAGGCCGCTCCGGGTAACGCGTCACGCAGATTCATCAGCCAGGCTGCTGCACTCGCGTTCGCAGCGTAATCGGGCAATCCACCCACGAGTCGATCTCTGACCGTATGACCGTGACGCGCCTTGTAGTGCGCCAGAAATTCCACTTTCATCCGTGCCATATCGACACCGGTTGGACATTCACGCTTGCAACCCTTGCAGCTGACGCATAGATCCATGGTGCGATAGAGCTCGTCGCTCGTGAGTGCGTCCTGGCCCAATTGACCCGACAGTGCCAGGCGCAGGGTGTTGGCACGCCCCCGAGTCAGGTGCTGCTCGTCGCGGGTCACGTGATAGCTTGGGCACATCGTGCCGCTGTCGAACTTGCGACAATGGCCATTGTTATTGCACATCTCGACGGCCTTCGCGAAGCCGCCGCTCGGATCGCCGCCACTACCCGGCGGGGTGAGCCGCTCGGTGACGGGATCGTTCTGCACGTTCCAAGCCGACCAATCGAGCACCGGATTGAGCGCAAGTACCTGATAGGGCCGCGGGCTCGACGGCGGCGCGAACCGAAACAGTGAACCATCATCCATCCGCGGTGGATCGATGATCTTGCCGGGATTGAACAGGCCGACCGGATCAAGATCGCGTTTGATGGCGCGAAATGCCTCGTTGATGGCCGGACCAAATTGCCACTCGATCCATTCGCTGCGGCATAGGCCGTCCCCGTGCTCGCCACTGTAAGCACCTCGAAATTTGCGCACCAGCGCCGAGGCCTCCTCGGCGATACGACGCATCTTTGCGATCCCGCCGTCGGGACCCTCCCGCCGCATATCGAGAATCGGTCGCACGTGCAGCGTGCCTACTGAAGCGTGCGCATACCATGTGCCGCGCGTCCCATAGCGGGCAAATATCTCCGTCAGCGCGTCCGTGTATTCGGCCAGGTGCTCTACCGGTACTGCACAGTCTTCGATGAAGCTCACCGGTTTACCGTCGCCCCTGAGGCTCATCATGATATTGAGACCGGCCTTACGCACCTCCCACAGATCCCGCTGCGCTGCCGGGTCCAACAGCGCCACCACCTTGCGCGGGAATCCCAGATCGCCGATCAGCACGGTCAATGCCTCGAGTTGCGAGGGCAATACCGAGTGCTGGTCGGCGCAGAACTCCACCAACAGGATCGCGGCAGGATCGTCACGCAATACGCGCTCCATCACCGACCGGAACGCAGGGTTATTCAGGCTCAGGTCGATCATGGTGCGGTCAACGAGCTCTACGGCGGTCGGTCGCAGGCGCACGATGTGCTGCGCTGCCTCCATCGCGTCATGAAAGGTCGGGAAGCTCACCACGCCCAGTGCCCTGGCGGCCGGCATGGGTGCTAACCGCAACGTGAGACTCTGTGTGTAGGCCAGCGTACCCTCTGATCCAACCAGCAGATGGGCCAGGTTGACGCTGCCGTCAGCGGTGTACGGGCGGCTGCTTTGGCAATTGAATAGATCGAAATTGTAACCACCGACGCGCCGCAAGACCTTCGGCCACAGCAGCTCGATGTCGCTGCGATGCTGCTCGGCGAGTGCACGTACCAGCTCGCCGAGCGCGCGCGCACGCGCGCTCGAGCGCGCCAGGGGCCCAAACTGCACCACCGACCCGTCCGACAGCCGTGCCGTGATGCCAAGCACGTTGTGGACCATGTTGCCGTAGGCCAGCGATCTTGAACCGCAGGAGTTGTTGCCGGCCATACCGCCCAGAGTCGCCTGCGCAGCCGTCGAGACATCCACCGGAAACCACAAACCGTGGGGTTTGAGCAGCGCATTCAAGTGATCGAGCACGATGCCAGGCTCCACCGTGACCGTGCGCTCGGCCAGATCCAGGTCCAGCAGAGCTCGGCAGTACTTCGAGTGGTCGATGACGAGCGCCGCACCTACCGTCTGCCCACACTGACTGGTGCCAGCCCCGCGCGGCAGGATCGGGACCTTCAAATCACGCGCGACGTCGATCGCGGCGGCGATGTCCTCGGTGCCTCGGGGCACGAGCACGCCCACGGGCATGATCTGATATATGGACGCATCGGTCGCATAGCGGCCCCGGGATGCCGCGTCGAACAACACCTCGCCGCTAGTCTCACGGCGCAGTCGATGCTCGAGCAGCGCGCTGACCTCATTCACCGCGACTGTCATGAGGCTGGTTGTTGGGAACGGGTGGGAACGGGCTGCAGTGCCTTGTTGGCTGCCGTCGTATTCTCGCCAATCACGGAGAAAAGTCGACCGCGTCCCGCCCTCGCCCGGCGATCGACAACGCGCGATCGCTGCCCGTCGCGGGGTGCGCCGTGGCTCCCAGAGTCCATACCTGCCCGTTCCGCGACACAGTTCGCACCGCGGCGTACTCCGCGCGCTACAGTTACCGTTACATACTTCAGGACGGCGCTATCCTGGCCCGAGGCATCTGGAGTCACAATATGTCGAGTGTGGTTCGTAGGGCCCCCGTGACTCTCGCCCTGATCGCGCTTGTCAGCCTTGGCGCCATCGCTGCGCTCGATGCACAGGCTGGAAACTCGCAGGAGCTGCATCAGTATCGGCCCTCCGGGGCGGCGCGACCGGCCGTGCGGCGGCCCGAGGCGCGACGCAACCTCCGTGCTCAAGTGACGCAGGCGCAGCGTCTCCATGCGGCCGCTCGCCGAGAGACTTCCGATACGCGCCCGCACGCTCTGGTAAACGACCGCCGCGAGAGGGTTGGTCGCAGTATCGGGCCGCAGCGCATGACAGACGGTAGCGTCACGCGCGCTGCCCAATTCGCCGGTGACGGGAGAATACAGGAGATGTCCCGCGGCCTCGCCGGCAGTCAGGCCCGCGTGGTTCGATACGGCAGCACCTTCAGCGCGGTTGAGCGCACTCTTCGGCCGGGCTTTGTGAGCCGCAGCTTCGTCAGCCGGGGACACATTCTCTATACGCACGTCTATCAACGCCATGTTTGGCGCCAGTTCGGCAGGGCATTCGCCTACGAGACATTCGTACCGGCGGTCCGATATCCCGCGACCTACTACGGTTGGGCGCTCGCCGCATGGCCGCACCCGATCACCTATGCCTGGGGCTGGCAGGTGCAACCGTGGTATCCGATATACGGCTCCCTGTTCACGCCGTATCCCGCGTATACGAGCCCGGATTTGTGGATGACGGACTACATTATCGCCCAGAGCATGCAAACGGCCTATCAGGCGCAGACCGCCACCGCGGCGACGGCGGCGCCGTCACCAGCGCCAGCCCCCGATGAGCCGCCCGCTGCGGATGCGAGCGTCGCGGCGCCCGCGCCGCCGGCGAATGGCGCGGCGACTGCTGCGCGACCGAGCGACACACGGTCCACTCCGCAACCGAGCGACACGCCTGCCGGGGTTGAACCGGGCTATGCACCAGCGCCGCAGCCAGCGCCGCAGCCGAGCGACGCACCGCCCGAGCCACCGCCGAGCGCACCGACGCCAATACAGGTGGCCATGCCACCGGCCATCACGCCGCAAATCAAGGCCCAGCTCGACGAGGAGATCAAAGTTCAGCTGCAGGAGCAACAAGTCGCTGCAGCGAAGCCGGTGACTCTCACGACTGAGAGCACTCCGCCGGCGCTCAGGCCCAATCACGTGTTCTTTCAGGTCGTACAGCCGCTTCAGGTTGCGTCAGGCGCCGGCAGCCGTTACTGCTCGTTGAGCGCCAATGACTACATCAAGCGTACCGGCGCGATGAGCGATGACGATTGGATGATCCCTATCGTGGTCGAGCTCAGTAGACCATCCGACTGCCCCGAGGGCTTGCACACGCGTATCGGGCTCAACGATCTCAGCGCCATGGAGAACGAGCAGGAGGCCCAGGTTCTGGAGGCGATGCAAGCGGCCTCCAAGGGCATGGGGCCGAATGGGCCGCCGAGCGGCCCCGGGGTACACCCGGGCATCATTGCCGACGGCAGCGTAGCTCCGAATTCGAGCGCGTTGGACGCACTCCGACCGCCGCAGTGAGCGAGCGCCCGCTGCCGCGCGGGCGAATCCTCGGTATCGATCATGAACATCGGCGAGCTCGTAGGCCACTATCGCGTTGTGGAGCTTCTCGGTCGGGGCAATATGGGCGTCGTGTACAAGGCGCTCGACGTGAATCTCGACCGGCTGGTCGCGATCAAGGTGATGAGCGCTGAGGTCCGCGACGATCCCGACTTCGTCGAGCGCTTTCGTCAGGAAGCACGTGTGCAGGGTGCGCTCAATCACCCGAACGTCGCGCTGCTGTTCGACTACTTCGTGCACGACGGCGCACCGGTCGCAGTGATGGAGTACATCGTCGGCGAGAGCCTGGAGCAGGTGATTCGTCGGCGCGGACCGATCCCGGCGCACGAGGGCATCCCGATCTTCAAGCAGGCGTTGCGAGGGGTCGCGGCCGCGCATCGGGCCGGCATCATCCATCGCGATCTCAAGCCTGCCAATCTGATGATCACCCAGGACGAGATCGTCAAGGTGATGGATTTCGGTATCGCCAAGCGGCAGGGCATGTCGGGCGCAACCAAGGTCAGCACCAGCATCGGCAGTCCGCTCTACATGGCACCCGAGCAGATTCTCGGTCGCGCCGTCGATTACCGCACCGACGTGTACGCACTTGGGATCACACTCTACGAGCTGCTGAGCGGGCAGCCGCCATTCAATCCTCGCGACAAATCCGAGTACATCCTGTTGAGCGCGCATGTGAACGATCGGCCGGAGCCGCCCACAGTCCACTGTCGCGATATTCCGCAGCCGATCGCGGACGCCGTGATGCGCGCGCTCGCCAAGGAGCCCGACGCGCGTTTCCAGAGTGCAGAGGACTTCATGGGTGCGCTGGCTGACGTGCCCGTACCGCGGGCACGCACACCCGTGCGCAGCGCGGCAGCTCCGCGCGTGACTCCGAGCGGCACGGTGGTTCTCGACCGCCCCGCAGCGACGCTGCGGCTGGACTCATCGCCGCGTGAGTCCGCGCCGTCACCGGCGGTCGGTGCCACACCGGTAGTGGCAGCGAATGCCGCACCCGCTGGAGCGCCAATCAACACCCAGGCGGGCGACGACTCGACACGATCATCCCTGCCAGCGTCTCCTGCGGCGCAGGAGCTGCGTGCAGCGCTGCCACCTCGCATGCAACTGCGGCAGGCGGCGCCCCGCGCCATCGTGGTAGCGCTGAGCACGGTGCTCGTGCTCGGCGCCCTGATCCGCCACGCGCAGCGGCTGCATGCGACACCGCGCAACGCCCTGCTCGTCTCGAGCGGCGCTGCCTTCACGCAGGCGCAAGCGCCGCCGT
Source organism: Gammaproteobacteria bacterium (assembly GCA_030040715.1). Taxonomy (GTDB): domain Bacteria; phylum Pseudomonadota; class Gammaproteobacteria; order Steroidobacterales; family Steroidobacteraceae; genus FEN-1191. The sequence continues at coordinate 11,010 of JASHTF010000069.1, forward strand.
CGACGCCCACGTCGACGCAGACCTCCACGGAACCCGCCGCGCCGCCGCCCGCGTTGCCCGCGACCACCGCACCGCTCGAGCCCGATCTATCGGGCACCTGGCGCGGGGAGTATGTCGACGCCTCCGGCAAGCAGCTCCTGCGCGTCGTCAGTCTGAGCATCAGCCGCGTGTACGACGACGGCGGCATCGAGGGTACGTTGCAATACGCGGCGCCATCGGGAGATGGCGAGTGCAAGCTCCACCCCCGTGGCAGCAGCTATTCGGCCGGCGAGCAGCGATTGCAGCTCCGTCCCGAGGGCTGCAGTCCGCACTACCCCAAGGAGCTTGGTGTGCCGCTCGATTTCGACGGTGTGAATCCGCAGATGGAGACACTCGAAGACGGCCGTATCGAGGCGCCCACCGGCGAGGCGATTCGGGTCAACCTGAGGCGGTGACGGGCCTCGAGGCAGCGGGAAGCGTCTCAACTGCCTGGCACGCGGCCCAGCGCCTGGACGGGTTGCAGCGCGGCGGCGACCCAATCGAGGATCTGTTTGAGATCCGCATCACTCGCCTGTACCAGCCCATAGGCGCCTCCGGCCGCATCGCCGCTGGGCGCCGACCGCTCGGCACTGAAGGTACGCTGGGAGAGCAGGCGGTCGCCCGGCCCGATCAACATCGCGGTGACGGTCACGATGCAGTGACTCTCGCCTGGTCGAGAGAACACCTGTAGGAAGCGCTCGAGTGCCACCTCAAGCTGATACCCATTCTTAATGTCACCCAGGTCACTCAGTGTGAAGCCGCTGTTGGCCGCGGAGATCAGTTCGTGCAGCCGCTGCGTCAACATCTCGGCCGGCGGCGCCTCCCACTCGCTCAGGGAGTAGGGGACGGGTCGCGGCCGCGGTCGATAGTCGAGGCGATAAACCAAGGCGTCCGAGCGCAGCCAACTCGGCGCGGAGACTTCCGGGATGGCGATGGTCGCATGCAGTCTGACGTCCGACGCGGCGGGCTGGCCGACGGCATCGAAGCTATAGCGCGCGGGCGTGGCCCGATGCGATACACAGCCGACGAGCAGCAGCGACAGGAGCAGCGCGATCAGCCGGATCATCGCTTGGTCCTCTGAAATCCCGGCTCGCCGGGCCCGGGGGTGGCGGGCGGGAGACCGAAGATCACACTCTGGGGCTGATCGCTAATCTGACGCAGCAGTTGCTCGAGGGTATCGGAATTGCGCGACAGGCGCTGGGTGAGACCCTCGATCTGCGGCAACGTCTGACTGGTCAAGGTCTGCTGCAGACTCTGAACCGCCTGCCCGGCGTTGCGGGCCCCGTCGCGCAAGGCATCGAGGGCACCGACACGCGCGCGCACCTGGACGATCAACGAGTCGGCATCGCTCATCGTCGCCTGCGTCGAGTTCACGGCTCGATCCACGTCGACGACGAGTGGATCGAGCCGCCGGGTTGCGGGCTCCAGATTGTGCGCCAGCTTTGACATCTGCCCCGCTGCATCGCTGAGCTGCGCGACCAGCTCGGAGATATGCCGCGCGGTCTCTGGCGTCAGTATCGCGTCTACCCGCTGCAGCGTTCCCTGAAAGCTCTTCAGCAGCTCATCTCCGGACTCGGTCAAGGCGGCGAGCCCTGATGGGCGCATGGGGATGCGCGCCGGCTGGTACGACGAGGTGACCAGAACGCGCGTGGAATCGTCCGGATAGTTGAGCTCGACATAGTCGGCGCCCGACAGGCCCAGTGCGCTGAGCGTCGCATAGGTGCCGGCCATGAGCGTCACGCGTTGATCGACCCGTATCCGCACGCGCACCAGCCGGCGGTCATCGGGGGCGAAGCCAATACTATCGACGCGCCCGACCTCCACGCCCCGCAGCCGCACCATCGCCCCCGGCGAGAGCCCTGCGACCGACCTTTCCGTGATGAGATCGTACGGCAGTCCTTGGAAGCGCTGGCCGCCCAACCAAAGGGCAGCGGCGCACAACAACGCCACCAACAGAACCACAAACGAACCCGCGGCGAGAGCATATGCGCGGCTTTCCATGGGTCGCCACCGTGTCAGTTTAAGAATGCATCCGTTCCAACTCGGAGCGAAACTCGACGATGCGGTGCTGCTCGCAGCGTCCCGCCTGCTCCAGAAAGAAACTGCGGACGAAGGGGTGCGGATAGCGAGCGACCTCGTCCAGCGGGCCAATGGTGAGGAGGTGTTGATCGGCCAGGACGGCAACGCGGTCGGCGAGTGCGATCAGCGTATCGACATCGTGGGTCACGATGACGACGGTCAGATCGAATTCGCGCTTCAACTGTGCGATCAGCTGTGTGACGGCGTGGCGCTGATCGGGAGCAAGGCCGGTCGAGGGCTCGTCGAGGAACAGCAGATCGGGCTCGAGGACCAGCGCTCGGGCGAGCGCCACGCGCTTGACCATGCCGCCGGACAGCTCCGCAGGCAGCTTGTAGGCATCCACGGGGTCGAAGCCCGTCTCTTGCAGTGTGGCCAGCACCAGGTCTTCGAGCAGTGATTCCGGCCACCAATGCACTTCTCGCACCGGGAGTGCGACGTTGTCGAACACCGACAGTGCGCTGAACAAGGCGCCGTTCTGGAACACTACTCCGCAGCGGGTCGGCATCAACTTGCGCTCGATCGGGCTCAGGCGCGTCAGATCCCTGCCAAACACCTGAACCCGCCCGTTCGAGGGCTGCTGGAGCCCGAGCATCTCGCGCAGCAGCGTCGTCTTACCGCCGCCGGAACTGCCGATGATCGCGAGCACCTCTCCGGGTCGCACCTCTAGCGAGATGTCGCGGTGCACGATGGCACTGCCGAGAGTGGTCCAGAGATGCGAGATCTCAATGACCGGCACCGCATCGCGATCCGCCACGGTCAAACCCCCACGTTTGAGAACAGCACCGCGAAGATGGCGTCGGCGACGAGAATCAAGGTCAGTGCCGTCACGACCGACTGTGTGGTTCCGGCGGCCAGTCCTTCGGTATCGGGACGAATACGCAGGCCGAAGTAGCAGGCGACTAACGCGATGAGACCACCGAAAACCACACCCTTGCAGACCCCGAACCACAGATCAGTCAAGGGCACGACCAGCGGCAACCGATACAGGAAGGTTTGGTACGCCAACCCCAACTGCAGCTTGGCCCCGATCATGCCACCGAGCAGTGCCAGCACGTCTGTCCACACGACCACCAGTGGCAGCGCGATGCACTGCCCGACCACTCGCGGCAGCACCAGGCGCACGGTGTGAGAGATTCCCAGCACCGACATCGCTTCGAGCTCTGAGGTGACGCGCATCACTCCGATCTGCGCCGTCATGGACGAACCGGAACGACCGGCATTGAGTATCGCGGCGAGCAGCGGCCCGAGCTCCCGCAGGCACGCGAATCCCATCAGGTTCACGATGAGCGCATCGGCGCTGAGAGCGTGCAGTTGCTCGGCGGATAGATAGCTCAGGACGATACCGATCAGAAACCCTACCAACGCGGTGATCGGCAGCGAGGTGAGCCCAGCGCGATAGACGGTGGCGGAGATCTCTCGCCAGGGAATCTCGGCGGGGCTGCTGAGGACCGCGGCGACGGACAGGGCCACCCTGCCGAGCAGATTCAGCAGTTCGAATGCGTGGGACCCCAAGGACTCTGCGGCGTATCCCAGCGCCAGCACCGGGCGCCACATATCAGCGGGTATGGCGGTGCCGCCGGTGGCGCGCGGTGGTGGCAAGGCAGCGAACTGTTTGAAGATCGCGTCGTCCTCGGGTCGTAGCGCCAGTGCCGCCGGTTTCTTGCCCCTCCAGGCGCGCCACAGCAGCGTCGCGCCGGCGACGTCAAGATCGTTGATGCCGGTAAGGTCCCAGTGGGCCGAGTCAACATTGTTGCTGGAAAGATCACCGAACAGGGCCTCGATCCGCTCGCGCGTGGAGCTCAGATTTGCCACGACCTGGAGGACATGGAGCACTCTTGCGCGCTCCTCGGTCGAAAGCCGTGTGTCGGGATCGAAGGCGAGTTGCGCGCGATGCGCTTGCAGGGCCTCCCGGTAGTGACGTCGCTCGTCGGGGGAGAGCTTCATGAGCAGAGCTCCGACGACTCGACTGCGCTCGCGGCCCGTGAGGCCCTCGAACGTCCAGCGGCCGGACAGCTCGACCTGCGCCGTTCCGTCGGCGTCGCGGCGACTTCGAATCACCGGCGGTTGCGCTGTGACGTCCATTCGAGGAGAGCCCATTTTAGTCCCCGCCACCTGACGGAAGCGCACCTCGGCCTGTTGCTCGGATACGATACGATTTTCGCTCATAGCGGAGCTTCGGATGGTCTCAAACGCGCCGTACGAATCGCCTACAAAGGGGACGGCGTGCGCTTCGATCCGCCAGTCTTCGCTGTAACCAATCTCTGCACACCCTGCGGGGCGTAGCAATTCATTGTTGTGAAATACTGCTTCTCCCATAGCGTTATTGTTTGGAAAATGACCTGAACCTAGAGTGCTTCGGTACGCCAGCAGCTCGTTGGCTGGCCGCTAAGGCACTCGATGAGGCGAGTCTTCGGTAAAATCCAGCTGGCAGCGCCCGCCGGCGTCTCATGGCTGTCGCCCCGCGGATCGGGAATCGGCATGCGCGCCGCCCGCATCCACGGCTACGGCGGTCCGGAGGTCCTCAGAATAGAACAGGTGCCGATTCCGGCTCCCGGACCTGGCCAAGTGCGCGTGCGGCTCACTGCCAGCGGCGTCAATCCGCTCGATTGGAAGGTCCGCGAGGGCGCGCTTAGAGACATCGCACCGCTGCCCCTGCCCTTCACACTCGGGCGGGACCTATGTGGCGTGGTGGACAGCAGCGGGCCGGGAACCTCCCGCTTCCGCTGCGGCGAGACGGTGATGGGGTTGACCGATTGGCGCTCTGGCGGCGCGTTCGCCGAGTACGCCATCGTCGCCGAGAGTGATCTTAGCGCGAAGCCGAGGGGAATCTCGCATATCGAGGCCGCCGCCTTGCCGCTCGCCGGCCTCACGGCACACGCGACTCTCACCAGCCAACACGCCGTGCGCGCAGGCGAGCGTGTCCTCGTCCTCGGAGGGGCCGGCGGCGTTGGCCACCTCGCGGTGCAGCTCGCCAAGCTGCGCGGAGCCTGGGTCGCCGCAACCACTTCGCGCCATCACCTCGAGTTCGTACGCTCGCTCGGTGCCGATTTGGTGATCGAGCGTCATCGCAGCGACTTAGCGGCTCTGCTGGCGCCGGTTGATCGGGTCATCGACACCGTCGGGCCCACCGCACTCGCGCCGATCTGGAACATCCTGAAGCCGGGTGCTCGGATACGTTCGACGGTCGCAGCGCCCGCCGCTCCTGGTGCCGATGTCGGTACCTACGACACCGCTCTGGTTTCAATTTCTGCTGATTCAATGCTGCTCGCCGAGCTCGCGCAACTGCTCGCCGACGGACAGCTGCGAGTCGAAGTGCAGCGCGTGCTATCCCTGTCTCAGACCGGCGATGCGCTCGCACTGAGCCAAGCCGGGCGCGTGCGCGGAAAAATCGTGCTTTCGATCGGTCAATTCTGATACGAGTGTTTGGCACGACCTAGATTTCCGCTGGCGAAATATTCCTTTTCTCATAAGTAAACACTGCGCGGTCGATACTTCCTCTAACGACACGAGATCGAATCGCCCGCTCAATTTCCTCAATTTTCTCGATCATTGATGAGCGCACGAAGCGCTTTTCTGCGCCAATAACCGCCGTCAGGGACCGGCCGACACAACCACCGACGCCGGCACGGCGCCGCTAACAACTATTTGCATTCCTGAAACGCTGCGTATCTCGGAACAGCGTTGTTCCCGCAATGCGGGCTTCATAGATTGCGCTCACGGCGGACGAACTATCACCAGCGCACGCGAAGGACGCATGTATGAGCACTGTAACTACCGAGCTGAATGCAGCGTCACTCGACGGTGTTACGGCATCCGTGATCGAGCGCCGGCTCGCGCCGGCTCGCGCGCGCGGCCACGCCCACCAGCGCTTGCGCCGGCTCGGCGGAATGCTGGGTGCCGCCGCCGTCATCCCGATGCTTTTTATGGCGCTGGGTGCTCTGGTACTGACACTCCTCGCGAAGCTGCTCATCGAGCTGGTGGTCGCGGGATTCGAGCGCTGACTCAATGGAGTGTGCGCCATGGCAAAGCTTCTCGACCAATTTAGGTTCGCCGGCGTCGCGGCGCTCGTCATCAGCGTCGCCGCAGCCGCGATGCCGGCACGCACGCTCGCGGCCGAGCCTTCGCGAACTCTCGCACCGGCAAGCGTGTTTGTTCAGGCGGGGCTCGGAGACCAACGCACCAACGCCTACGTGGCCGGCGCCAGCTGGTACCTGCCGTGGCAGTTCGATTTCTCCGTGGGAACCGTCAGCGCCTACGTCGAGGCCTCGGTCGGTCGCTGGCATACGCAGGGAGCTCGAGGCGGTACCACCGCATGGCCGACACAGTTCGGAGCCACGCCGGTGCTGAGACTTTATCCGTCACGTGCGCCCAAATGGTTTGCGGAGCTTGGGGTCGGCCCGAATTACATCGTGCCCATATTCCACAGCGGCGAGAAGCGCTTCAGCACCGAGTTCAATTTTGGCGATCACGCAGCGATTGGCCGCAGGTTCGGTGCCTCGGAAGTGTCGCTGCGGATCGAGCACTTTTCGAACGCCGGCATTGCGCACCCCAACCCCGGCGAGAACTTCCTGCAGTTGCGCTACGCACACCGACTGTGACGAGCACAGGAGCTGATCTATGTTCCAAAGCATCATTCTCGCCGCGTTGCTGACGATCGGCGCCCTGATCTCGGAGCCGACGCTCGTTAGAGTAATTCTGCTGCTGCTCGTTGTGGTGGTCTTGATGGGCGGCTGGACGTCTCAGCGACAGTAACGCTCCAGCCGGGATCGTTCACTTGCGTGAAACGCTGTATCTATCCGGCGGCTATTGGTCCGACGACGTCACGGCCATAAAGTCCCGTCATGCGATCGCCAGTTGCGTTTCGTTCCACCGCCGCTTCGTTGGAGGCAGGATTCCAGCGTGCACCTACCCACTTCCCCCCTACACGCTGGCTTCGGCTCAGCGGGTCGCAAGACCCGCTGAGCTCGTTCTCCGCACGCCTGGCGGATACCGACTTCGGGCCGCCCGGCACCCGACGGCGCGAGGCACAGGTCTCGCCTCGGAAGGGTCACCGGCGGTCCGAACCCATTAAACCCAGTTATCGGTCCGTTTAGCCGCTCCACTCGGAAGCAGGGTCTCATGAAACTACGCCTTACCGATCCACCGCTGCCGACGCACGACTACAGCCTGGCGCTGCATGACGCGGTATCCTGGCTGGGCGATCGATATCTGCTCGCGACCCCGATCAAGGCGGCCGGGCGCTTCTGGCGCGCGCGGCAAGCGCCGTTACCTTGGTACTTGTCCGCCGGCTCGCGCTTCAGCCCACAAGAGCCGCGCAACCGTTAGGTTAGAGCCGCTATTCAAATACATAGCAGCGAGGTGAGCCATGACCGATGCGCTAACCGCGATCCAGCAGCAGCCGTTGTCCCCTTCGTTCGGCCTGCCCCCGCCACCGAGCTCTGGGCCGAGCAGCGGGTATCTTGCGAGTCTGCGGCTGCGGCTGCTGCAAGCCGAGGAGCAACTCCGCAGTGGCCAGTGGCGCCAGGCACGGGAGGTTCTGCTCGGAGCCCGTAATCTGCTCGACCGCAGCGAGTCGCCCCCGGCGCCAGCGCTACCTCGAGGCGGGCTGACGTTGCGCCAGAGGCAGCGCCTGCAGTTGCATATCGAGCAGCATCTGCATCGAGCGATCACGCTGAGCGAGCTGGCACAGCTCGTCGGGCTCAGTTATAGCTACTTCTGCCGTGCGTTTGGGCAGAGCTTGGGACAATCACCGCTCGCTTACGTACGCGCGCGCCGTGTGGAGCGAGCCAAGGAGCTGATGGTGAGCGGACGATTGCCGCTGTCGCTGATTGCGCTCGAGTGCGGTCTATCCGATCAGGCGGCACTATGCAAATTGTTCCGCCGCTATACGGGCGAGACGCCGGCGGCGTGGCGGCGCGGACAAAGATCCTAGCGAGGTGCCCCAGAGGGGCGCCGGCGGCTGTCGAAATGCGATCGCGACGCGGTTCGATGCCTGTGTCTCAACGACGGCGAGGGTCAGATCAACCAGCTCCTCCTCGGTGAACCACTCTCGGGCCTGCGCAAATTCGCGCTCACTGACCTGTGCGACTGAGCGCGTCAGGCACTCAGCCCAGCTGAGAGCCGCGCGCTCGCGCTCGCTATAGAGCGTGGCCCGTCGCCATGCCGGTAGCAACCGCAGGCGTTCCTCGCTCTCGCCTAATCCACGGACACGGCGTGTGTGCCGATCGATTCCGTATGCGCACCGATTGAGGTACGACACGTACGTGCGCACGAGCTCGAGAAACTTCGCTTCGAACGTGCGCGCACCGATGAACTCCTGGAAAGAGACCATCTCCTCCATGGATTCGGGGGCGCTGCCGTGCAGATCCAGTCGCGGAGGCGGGTCGCGCGTACTGGACCAATTCGATAAAGACTCTATTGCCGCCATGGATATAGCACGTATCGAGTACCAGACGCGCGTACCTTAGCGCCGGTTCCATGGCGAGCGCTTGTCTATTCGTGTCCTAATTGAGCGGTTCATAGCTCAATTTGGACCGTCATCCTTTCAGGACTGCTCCAGATCCGGGCACGGACACGGCATGACGTTCCAGATCTCGATCGCGTACTCGCGTATGGTCCGGTCGCTGGAGAACTTCCCAGAGCCAGCGATGTTGAGCAGCGCCTTACGTGCCCACTCGGCGCGGTTTCGATACAGATCCGTCAGGGCCGCGTCTGCGGCAAGATAGCTCTGCAGATCGGCAAGATGCATATAGTAATCGCCGCGCTCGAGCAGCAACTCACGCAATGGCGCGAAAATGCCCGGCTCTCGGCGACTGAACTGATCCGCGAACATCGCATCGAGCGCCGCGCGTATCTCATGATCCTGCTCGTAATGGCGCTGCGGGCTGTAGGATGGCCGGTTCTCCCGGACTTGCTCCGCGGTCAAGCCAAACAGGAAGAAATTCTCCTGTCCGGCCTCCTCTGCCATCTCAATCGTGGCTCCGTCACGCGTACCGATGGTGAGCGCACCATTCATCATGAATTTCATGTTGCTGGTGCCGCTCGCCTCGTAACCCGCGGTCGAAATCTGGTTGGAGACCTCGGCAGCGGGAATCAGCGCTTCTGCCAACGACACGCCATAGTCGGGTAGGAAGATTACCTTTAGGCGGCCGCGCACCCGCGGATCCTCATCGAGTACGGCGGCGATGTTATTGAGCAGCTTGATGATGAGCTTGGCCACTCGATAGGCCGGCGCTGCCTTGCCGGCGACGAAGAACGTCCGCGGAACCACGTCGGCGTCGGGCTTGGCGCACAGCCGCTGGTACAGCACGATCACCCGCAGTGCGTTCAGCAGCTGCCGCTTGTACTCGTGGATGCGTTTAACGTGACAGTCGTAGATGGTATCCGGATCGACCTTGACGCCCGTCGCCTTGAGCACCCAGTCGCCGAAGCGCGCCTTGGCCGCCCGTTTGGCGGCCCAGAAGCGCCGCTGCATCGTCGCATCGTGCGCCAGCTCACGCAGGCGCGACAGCTGCGACAGGTCGCGAATCCAGTCGCTCCCGATGGCCTCGGTAATCACGTCACTGAGCTCTGGATTAGCGAGCTTCAGCCATCGGCGCGGTGTTACACCGTTGGTCTTGTTACTGAAGCGCTCGGGGAACATCTCCGCA
>JASHTF010000007.1 GCA_030040715.1 Gammaproteobacteria bacterium
GCTTGCTCACGCGACCAGCACCGTACGGAACATGCCGGTCTCCATGTGATAGAGCAGGTGACAATGAAACGCCCAGCGCCCAGGCTGGTCGGCCGTGAAGATGAAGCTCAGGCGGCCGCCGGGCTCGACGTTGACCGTATGCTTGAGCGGCAGATGATCGCCCTGGCCGTTCTCGAGCGCGAACAGGAAGCCATGCAGATGAATCGGGTGTTCCATCATGGTGTCGTTGATGAGCACCACGCGCACGCGCTCGCCGAGCCTGATGCGTACCGGCTCGGCCTGAGAATATTTTTTGCCATCAAATCCCCAGACGAACCGCTCCATGTTTCCGGTCAGATGAAATACGATTGCGCGTGTCGGAGCGCCCGCATCGGGATCGGGTTGGAGTGCCTTGAGGTCGGCGTACACGAGTACGCGGCGCCCGTTGTCCTCGAGCCCGTCGCCGGGCTCATCGAGGCGGCTGCGAGGCTGTTGCGCCACGTTGTCTACGAATGGCGCGCCGCGCAGGCGCTGCGGATCGACTCCATCGGCATTGACCGAGGGGACCACGGGCGTCGCCGTCGCCACCGGCTGTCCCTGCGCTGTTGCGGGCGCGGCGGGCGTCTGCGATCGGTCCATGTGCGACATATCCATCTTCGACAGGTCGATGCTCGGCATGTCCATGCCGCCCATGACCTTCATGCTCATGCCCATGTCGACCATGGTGCGCAGCGGCCGCGGATCCAGCGGGGGAATCGCCGCCGCCATTCCCAGCCGCGGCGCGAGCGTGCCGCGGGCGTACCCGGAGCGGTCCTCGGCCTGCGCGAACAGCGTATAGGCGGAATCGTTGCGCGGCTCGACGATGACGTCGTAGGTCTCGGCGACGCCGACGCGAAACTCTCCGACCGTCACCGGCGCGATGTCGCTGCCGTCCGCGGCGATGACGCGCAACGGCAAGCCCGGAATCCGTATGTCAAAGCTCGTCATCGACGAGCCGTTGATGAAGCGCAGGCGCACTTTCTCTCCGGGTCTGAACAGCGCCGTCCAGTTTCGGGACGGTGGCTGTCCGTTGAGCAAAAATGTGTAGGTCGCGCCCGTCACGTCCATGATGTCGGTCGGGCTCATGCGCATGCGACCCCACGTCAATCGATCCCGCAGCGTCGCCCCTAGCCCCTGCCGTTCAACGTCGTGCAGGAACGTCGCCAATGTTCGGCGGTGATGGTTGTAGTAATCGCTCTGCTCCTTGAGGTTGGCGAGTACCGTCATCGGATCCTCGTCCGTCCAGTCCGACAGCATCACCACGTAATCCCGATCGTATTGATAAGGCTCGGAGTCGCGCGGCACCAGCACCAACGGTCCGTACAGGCCGGTCTGCTCCTGCATGCCACTGTGGCCGTGGTACCAATAGGTGCCCGCCTGCTTGATCGGGAAGCGATAGGTAAAGGTGTCGCCGGGACTGATACCGGCGAAAGACAAGCCTGGAACACCATCCTGATCGGCCGGCAGCCGAATCCCATGCCAGTGAATCGAGGTCGGTTCGGAAAGGCGGTTGGTAACGCGGATCGTCGCCTCATCGCCCTCATGCAGTCGTAGGATCGGGCCGGGCACCGAGCCATTGATCGCGGTTGCGCTCCGTGCACGACCGGTGACGTTGAAGGGCAGAGGGGCGACGATCAAATCGAGTTCGGGGCCGTTGAGCACGCTCGGTGCCGTCGCCGGCGCGGCGGCGCGCGCATCGGGGATGCCATCCCCACCGATGCTGTAACCCGCCAGCGTGAGTCCCTGCACGAACCGCCGTCTGCTCAGCGGCGTCCTACTGCGGAGCCGATTGCTGCCGAGCATCTGTGACCAATCATCCATTGTTACCGGCCATCCATTTGCTGCTGTGCTCGGTGCTAATACGCAGCGCCGGTCGCTATCCCTCCGAGGGCCGCACATCTGCCGCCATTTCGCTCGCCAGTGCCGCTCTGAGGCGCTCTCTCGCACGGCGTAGCCGCATCTCGATCGCCTTGGGGCTGGTGTGGAGCTCGCGCGCCGTCTGCTGTTGAGTCAAACCGCTGACCAGGGTCAGAAGCAGCGGCTCCTTGTAGTGGCGTGGCAGCGTCGTGATCGCCTGATCCAGTCGCTGCAGCCGTTGCTCCCGGATCCGCTCGGGATCCGTGCGGATCTCGTCCACTGGATCGTACCAGGGTCGCGGCTCCGCGCCGAGGAGCGCCAGGAGCCGCAGCCGCACGGCGCGCCTGCGGCCGAAGTCACGACACTTGTTGAGCGCGATCGCGCGCAGCCAGCTTGCGAACGCGCGCTCGGGATCGTAGCGCCGCAGTGCCAGCCAGGCCGAGATGAACGTCTCCTGAAGCAGGTCGTACGCGTCGTCAGCATCGCCCACGTAGTGCCGCAGGAAGCGGTACAAGGTGGCTTTGTGCAAGCTCACGAGCGCCTCAAATGCGTGGCGGTCACCATCGCGCGCCGCCGAGGTCAGCCGCGACTCGGCCGCCGCCGCCTCGGTCACGGCCGGCTCGAATTGAGTGCCCGTGCGACCGTCTGATCGAACTGCTGTGCCTGCTGTGGCGTGAGCACCGCGCGCATCGCGAGCACATGCTGGATCGTCTCCTCCTGCAGCGTCGCCATCGCTGCATGGAATTCCTCGATGGCCCGCTGCGCCTGGGGTCCGTAGCGATGCTCGCTCAGGATCGCCGACGCCAGTGCGCGGTTCGCTGCACGCATTTGTTGCTCGAGCCCCTGACGGCGCTGCGCGAAGCGGGATTCGATCGCGGACAGCCGCTGCTGTTGATCGGCAGAGAGCTCGAGCTCGTGATGCAGCAGATCATCCAGACTGGGCGAGGAGCGTTGCGCCTGAACCCCGTAGCGCACGCCGAGCCATCCACCTGCCGTGCCCGCGAACACCGTAAGCAGTAGCATGCCGACGACAACCCGCGATACCGCGTTCATGGGCGATTCCGTACCAGCAAGGTCGAGACGCTCAGCGGCATATAGGGGGAAAATACCTCGAGGCTCGGCTCGGAGCTGCCGCGGTGCGAGTAGTGCTGCCCGGCAAGGAAGCTGCCGACCAGCGCTGCAGCCAGTACCACGGATTGCAGCGCCAGGAGCCTGCGGGCGACTCTGAGCGACTGCTGTCGCTCTGCCACCCGCAGCCAGATCTCCTGTTCCAATGTATCCAGAGCGTGATCAGGGGGTCGCTCTATGAGCTTCAATAGATCATGATCGTTCATGGTCATCCTCACGCGCGCAGTGGTAGATTCAATACGCGCACGCGGGAATTATCCCTCGCAGCGAACGCCGGTGGCTGGCTCGCGCGACCGCGCGCGAGGGGTGCACGGGCGGCCTGCGTATGACAGGAAGCCTCAGAGGCAGTCGCGGGAGCCATGCATGTCCAGAGCTCATCAATCAAAAGTGCTGCTGCTGACCCTCTGTATCGTGGGTTTGGTGTGGGCGACCCACGCGCAGGCGCATGCCAGGCTCGTGACCGCAGATCCGGCTCCGAATGCCACGGTGGCGGCACCTACGCTGATCCGATTGCAGTTCAGTACCACGCTCGCAAAGAAATTCTCGACGTTCAAGCTCACCGATACCGACGGCAACCCTGTCGGCATCGTGATGAGCGACGGCAGCGACACCAGGACGCTGGCCGCGAAGCCTGCCGCAACACTCGCTCCCGGCCTCTACACCGTGTCATGGACTGCGGTATCTACCGATGACGGGCACAAAACCAGCGGCGCCTACAGCTTTACCGTGCAGTAAGCGCTGCGGTGCCCGGCAGTGATCGAATGGGCTCTGCGGGGCGCACGGCTGCTCCAGTTTGCCTCGACTTTGGTTCTATTCGGATCCGCACTCTTCCTGCTGTACGGATATAGATCGGGCGCGCCAGCCGCAGCGCCGCCACCGGAGCGCGAGCCGTCGTGGATTCAGGCGCTGCTCCTGTGGACCTCGCTGGTCGGGGTTGCCTCAGCGATCGCCTGGCTGCTATCGGAGAGCATGCTCCTCACGGACACCTGGACTTCCTGGCGCGACGTGCTCATCGGGACGCAGCTCGGCATGGTGCTGGCGCTGCGCGCGGGTCTACTCGCGCTCGCGGCGCTCGTGTGTGTCGGCTCGAGGTTGCGGTCGAGATTGAGCCGGGGATTGAGCATGGGGTCGAGCCTCGCCTCGCGCCCGGCGCGGTCTCTCTACGCTCCGGTTAGTATCCTTGGCGGCCTGAGCGTCGCCAGCTTCGCATGGTCTGGACACGGCTCGATCGGCTCCGGGAGTGGCAGCCAGGTTCATCTCGCTGCCGACGTGCTCCATCTGCTTACCGCGGGAACTTGGATCGGGGCGCTGTTGCCCATGAGCGTCCTATCGGTACAGGCACTGCGGTCACGCTCCCCGACCGAGGCGGCAGACGTCGCGCGCGGGCTGGCACGATTCTCATTTTTTGGAGCGGCCGTCGTGCTGATCCTGATCCTGAGCGGCCTGGTCAACAGCGGGTTTTTGATCGGCGCTGGGCGCTGGCGGGCGCTGTTCGCGACCGGCTACGGAATCGCATTGTTGGTGAAGGTGGCGCTGTTTGGACTGATGCTGATATTGGCTTCGCGGCACCGATATCGAACGACTCCAGCCCTGCAACGGGTCCTTGCCGAGCGTAGCGATGGGGCTGCGATTCTGCGGCAACTGCGAGCCACGATCATCGCCGAAACCGTGCTCGCGTTCCTGGTGCTCGCCGACGTGGCGGTACTGGGCACGTTGGAGCCGCCCGCCGCGTCATGACAGCGTCGTCGCCTCACGAAGCCGTCGTCTCTTATAAGGCCGGCGTCTTTCGACTGATGTCTTTTCAGATATAGATCAATTTCTTAACCCGTCGGGTTGCGGTATTCTTTCGGGCTGTCTGGGGCAGAAGGGGGTGAGCATGAGGATCGAGCCGAGCCCTCGGCGCGCCGCGGCGCGCCATCGTTCTACCAGGTCGATCGTGGCCACGGTCGCGGTCGCTCTGGCGTGGGTATTGGCCGCCTCGGCGGCTTCCGCCGAGACGCGCGGCTATGTGGTCAGCTGGTTTGCCATTGCGACCAATAATCCCGATTTCGCCCAAAACTGTCCGCGGGCTGCCAAGGATCCGAACCGCGTCAAGTTTGTGGTCGTAGACACGGAAGTGCCGCAACGGGATATTCCCGCGCTGGTCGACGGCAAGCCCGCGCCCGCGCTCGACTATCCGGATGCGTTGCAAAAGGATCCTGGCATCGAGACGGTGGTCGGCAAGTATGCCTACGGCTTCGATCTGGGCGGTCCGGCTGCGAACAAATTCATTGACCCCGACACGCACAGCGCGGTCGACGATCAGCTGTGGCGTGCCATCGGCTGCACCAGTGGCTTTCAAGCGACGCCGCCGGTGCTGCCCTATAACGAGACGGCGCCCTGGGGAACGATGATCGATACTTCCCCCGCCTACGCCATCCAGGTCAGTGGCGCGGATCTGAGCAAGGATGGTCCGGTGACCGTGACGCTCGATCGCACGCTGCGCCACCTCGAGCGCGATGCTGCCGGAGGGGTACGCAGCGGCGTCAGCTACGTGCTCGATCCGAGCCCGCGTTCTCACAACGTGCTGTCGGGGGAGATCAAAGACGGCGTCCTCACGATCAACCCGGGATACATTTATCTGGTCGGCGATATGCCGTTCTACACGCAGATCGACCTGAAAAATGCGCACATGCGCTTGCGCAGCCAGCCGGACGGCGAGGTCGTCGGCTACTGGGGCGGCTACACCGACTGGCACGCATGGGTCTACACGTTTACGGCGCGCCCGGCGGGCGGCGCCGATAACCTCGGCATCTATTGGGCGCTCAAGAGGTTGGCCGATGCCGATCCGGATCCGGTCACGGGACAGAATCAGTTGATTTCCGTCACCTGGCGCATGGAGGCAGTGCCGGCGTTTCTCGCCACTAATGACGGCAAGGTCGTGGCGATGGCCTCGAGCGATGGGCTCGGAGGCAAGGTCGAGCAGCCGATGGAAGCTCAGCGGCCGGCGAGCAGCGGGCAGTAGCATCGGGCGGAGGAATGAGATGAAGGTGAGCTACTGTGGTTCGCTGGCGATCGTGATGGCGGGCGCGTTGCCGCTCGTGGGGTTGGCGGCCGAGCCGCCTTCGATCGCTGCGACGGGAGCCGGAGCCGCCACGCCACCTTCAGAGTTGGAATTTGCCACCTCGCTGCGGCTGAGTCCGAGCCAGTACCAACAGACCATCGCCGACATCTTCGGCGACTCGATCAAGATCGACGGGCGTTTCGAGCCCGAGCAGCGCGATCAGGGACTGCTGGCGATCGGCGCACGCGTCGAGAACTTCACCGACAGTGGTCTCGAGAGCTACTACCACATTGCCAAGGGCATCGCGGCGCAGGTGGTCGATGAGCGCCATCGTGCGGCGCTGATCGGCTGTGCGCCGCGCTCGCAGACCAGCGCTGACCAGGGCTGCGCGCGCGCATTCTTTGCGCGCTTGGGACCGCTGCTGTATCGGCGACCGCTGACCGAGCAGGAGCTGCAGGATCGGGTGGCTGCGGCCGGGATGGCGGCCGACCAGCTGCATGATTTTTACTCGGGTATGCGCCAGAGTCTGTCGGAGATGCTGATCTCGCCAGACTTTCTACTGCGCTTCAGGCGCATGGAGCCGGACCCGAAGCATCCGGGCCAGGAGCGCATGAGCGCCTTCGACAAGGCGGCCGAGCTGAGCTACTTTCTGTGGAACACGACGCCCGATCCGGAGCTGATGCGGGCGGCCGCCAGCGGGCAGCTCGACACCGAGGCGGGACTGACACGACAGGTCAATCGACTGCTCGGCGCGCCGCAGGTGGGTGATGGGATTAGAGCCTTGTTTGCCGACATGCTCGGCTTCAGCGATTTTGAGGCAGTGTCCAAGGACCCGTCATTCTTCCCGCGTTACACGCCCAACGTCGGGGACGAGGCGCAGGAGCAGACACTGCGCACGATTGTCGATCACATCGTCAACCGTCACGGCGACTACCGCGACCTGTTCACGACGCCGCATACTTTTCTGACCGAGGACCTGGCAGCTCTGTATAACGTGCCGCTGATCGACCGTACCGCAAATGGACAGCCGCAACGCTGGATTCCCTATACCTATGCGGCCGGCGATCCGCGTGCGGGGATCTTGTCGGAAGCAAGTTTTACCGCGTTGTGGTCACCCCCGGGGCGTACTTCGCCGACCGCCCGCGGTAAGGCCCTCAGGGAGCACCTGCTGTGCGAGCGCGTGCCGCCGCCTCCGGGCAACGTGTCGTTCAAGTTCGTGGATGACACCAGCAATCCGGACTACAAGACCACGCGCGACCGGTTGATCGCGCACCGGACCAACCCGGTGTGCGCGGGCTGTCACAAGCTGACCGATCCGATCGGTCTCGCGCTGGAGAATTTTGACTCGGCGGGCGACTTTCGCACCACGGAGAACGGGGTGCAGATCAATGCAGCCGGTGAGCTCAATGGCAAGCAGTTCGTCGGGCCGCAGGGTTTGGCTCAGGCGGTGCATGACGATCCGGCCACGACCAGCTGCGTGGCGCGGCGCGCCTTTGCGTTTGAGACCGGCTACATGCCGCCGACCCAGGATGCGCACTGGCAGCAGATCCAGCAGCAGTTCGCCGCCAGTCACTACGATGTGCTCGAGCTGCTGCGCGCGATCGCGCTGAGCGATCTATCGTACAGCCCGCCGCAGTCGACGCAGTTGGCGGCCGCCAATCGGTAGCCGTCGCGCGGCATGTCACTACCGGGCCATCAACAGTTCAGAAAGTGCCTGAGGTCAGGTACCGCAGGTACCATAGGAGTTGAAGCATGAAGTCCTCGATCAAGATGTGGACCCGCCGTCGAATGCTGCGCGGCGTGCTGGCCGGCGGAGCGGTGACAGTGGGACTGCCGATCCTGGACTGTGTGCTGAATGACAACGGCACCGCCTTTGCGGACGGGGCGCCGCTGCCGACGCGCTTTGCCTCCTGGTTCTGGCCGTGCGGAATCGGGGAGCAGCAATGGGCGCCGAAGAGTGCGGGCCGCGAGTATGAGTTGCCGTGGGAGATGGCGGCGCTGCAGCCCTTCAAGGAACGGCTGAACATGTTCAGCGGCAGCCAGGTGTTTCTCGACGGGGTCGCCAATCAGACTCACTTTACCGGCGTGCAGGGTTTCATGACCGGGAAGGTGACCCACTCGGGCGAATACTTCAGCAGCGTCGATGCGATCATCGCCGAGACGATCGGTGGGCGCTCGCGCTTCAAGTCGCTCGTGGTGGTGTGTGATGGGGATCCGAAGGCGTCGTGGACGGCCTTTGCGGGCGGCAAGGTACCGGGCGAGGTGTCGCCGGCGGCGCTGTACACGCGCCTGTTCGGGCCGGGCTATACCGATCCGAATGCGGCCACCTTCGTGCCCGATCCCGAGACGATGGTCAGCCGCAGCGTACTGTCGGGAGTCTCGGACCAGAGGGCCGGCCTCGATAAGGCGCTGGGTGCAGCCGATCGACACAAGCTCGACTACTACTTCACGGCGCTGCGCGCGCTGGAGCAGCAGCTCGATATCCAGCTGCAGAAGCCCTCACCGCTGCCGGCATGCACCAAGCCGGATGAGGCCAAGGATGATGGACATCCGATCTCCCTCGCCCTCGAGGCGATGGCGCGGCACGACCTGTTCTGCTCGCTGTTCACACACGCTCTGGCCTGCGACCAGACGCGAGTGGTCAATCTCGCGATGTCGCAGGGGATGACGAGATTTCGTCAGCAGGGCGATCCCACCGGGCATCACGCCTACACGCACGAGGAGCCGATGGATCCCAAGCTCGGCTACCAGGTGAAGTGCTCGTGGTTCCAGCAGCTCTATTTCAAGCACCTGTACAACTTTGCCGCCATGCTCGATGGTGTGAAGGAAGGGGACCGGAGCCTGCTCGATCGGATGATGCTGTTTGCCTACACCGATCACACCGCCCCGAGGTTGCACTCGGTGCTCAACTACCTGTTCATCACGTTCGGGAGCGCGAACGGGCGCATGAAGACCGGCATGCATTTCCCGACGCCGGGGGACACGGCCGCACGGGTGACGTTCACGATCCAGCAGGCGATGGGCGTGCAGGTAAGCAGCTGGGGGACCGGATCCAATCACGTCACCAGTCCGGTCAGCGGCGTGCTGGTCTGAGAGAGCTGCGCGCTAAGCAGCACGTGGAGCAGCCTATGAGCAGACTTCCATGGATGCATCGCTGGAGCGTGGCGGGACTGGTCATCGCCTCGGGACTGGGTGCGGGCGCCGCGTCGGCCTATACGGCGCCTTATTCCACCCCCGAGGGCGTCACGATCGTGGACGTTTCCAAGATCATGGATGACGCCATTCCGCAATTCCTGTGGCGACGGCTTGGGGATGCGACCGGTAATCCGCTCTACACCTACGATGCCGATCAGCGCAGTCGATCGAGCTGCTACGCCGACTGCGCGCAGGAGTTCCCGCCGTTCGTCGCGGACGCACACGCCAGGGCTGGCGGCGATTTCTCGATCATCGTACGCGACGATCACCTGAGGCAGTGGGCCTATCAAGGCAAGCCGCTCTATCGTTACTCCGGCAAGGACCCCGTGGGCGAGCCGATCGGGGCGCGCATCGAGCTCAAGGAAGATCCTGCCTGGTTCGATCCGGCGAGCGCCGTCTATTCGCCCAAGCGCGGCTGGCGCCGCGCGGCTTACACGCCGGAGAAGTCGACCGTCATGCCGCCCGACGTCGAGCTCGAGGGGCTGGCCGTCGCGAACGGCTTTGGGTTCGTAGATGCCGCGACCCACCTGACGATCTACGCGGCGCCGGTCTCGCACCCGCTGTCGAGCGACTGGCATCCGGTGCACGCATCGACCCTGGCGCTGCCGGTCGGTCAGTTTTCGATCATCACTCGCAAGGAAGACGGCAGGCGGCAGTGGACCTATCGGGGGGAAGCGCTTTACACCTACGCGGGTGACTATGCACCCGGCGAAGTCACCGGCGTCTTCACCGCTGATCGCAGCATCCAGCCGGCGCTCGCGTATCGCGAGTTCACTCCCCCCGGCGTCGAGATCGGATTCTATCCAGGACGCGGGCCGATGCTGACGAGCACGAAGGGGCAGCCGCTGTACTTCGAGTCCCGCTACCACCTGCAATATGGCGGCCGCGAGTCGCACGACGGTTATGTGATCACCTATAACGACGCCAAGGCGCAGGGAGCCGAAGCCTGTCAGGGTGACTGCACGGTTTCGTGGAAGCCGCTGCTCGCTCCTGCACGAACGCCGGGATGGGGCTTTTGGGAAGTCATCGCACGGCCCGACGGCACCTGGCAGTGGGCGTTCAAGGGCTGCGCCGTCTACACCTTCATCGGCGATCGGAAACCCGGTGACGTCGAGGGCAACAACCGCTACGTGATCGTCTACGGCGGTAGCCACGGACAGATCGTCTACACCAACCCGGACCGCGATCCACGAGATGCACCGGGTCTGCAGCCGCGTCTCGGCTCGGTCGACATGGCACAAACGATGAAAGCCATGGATGGTCCGGGTGGGGGCGCGTTCGAAGAGAAGGAACGCCCCGGAGCGGGCTACTACTGGCACACCGCCGGCCTGTTCTACTGAAGGCGGCGCCCGCGAGGCCGGCGTCGAGCTAGCCGGCGGTGCGAGCGCCAGTCACCGCAGTCGCATGGGCGATGGGGCTCGTGCTGTGCGCGCGCGCGGCGCGCGGGGCGGATACCTCCTCCGCCTCCCAAGGTCCTGCGCAGTCTCTGCAGGAAGTGCTCGTCATCTCCAGTACTCCGATTCCCGGGGAGGCGACCGACGCCGACAAGTTTCCGGGGAACGTACAGATACTCTCGGCCAGTGACTTGGTACGCGAGGGTTCGGCGAGTCTGACGAACGCACTCGACTCGGATCTGAGCAGCGTCAATATCAACGATGATCTGGATGATCCCTTCCAACCCGACATCCTCTATCGCGGCTTTGAAGCCTCGCCGGTACTCGGTACGCCGGAGGGTTTGGCCGTGTACCAAAATGGAGTGCGCATCAACGAAGCGTTCGGAGACACCGTCAATTGGGATCTGTTTCCCGATGTCGCGATCAACCAGGTGGAACTCGTGAGCTCCAGTCCCTTGTACGGCCTGAACGCGCTCGGCGGCGCCATGTCGGTGACGATGAAGAACGGGTTTACTTACCAGGACGCAGAGCTGGAATTGTCCGGCGGCTCGTACGGCGACCGTTCGGTGGTCGGGCAACTGGGCGTGGAATCGGGTGAATTCGGTTTCTACCTGGCGGGCAAGGCGCTGGATTCGGATGGCTGGCGCGACTTCTCCGGGGACAAGATCCGATCGCTGTTCGCCGTGGTGAGCATGCATACCGACCGCGCCACGCTCGATCTCAGCTATGCGCGTGCGGATGACGTCATGGAAGGGCAGGGTGCCGCGCCGGTGCAGGAGCTCGCCGTGAACCGTGCGCTCGTCTTCACCGGACCCCAGAGCAACGTCAACACGCTGAACTTCTGGACGCTGAACGGGACGCTCTCGCTCACCGACGTCTGGTCGCTGCAGGGCGTCGGCTACTACCGCAGCTACGCGCAGAGCGTGACGAACGGCAACACGACCAACTATGAGGCCTGCGACGCTCAGCCCGGTATCCTGTGCCAGCCCGACGGGGTGATGCCGCTGAGGAATGCTGCCGGCCAGACCGTGCCTGACATCTCCGACGGGGGCACCGTCCCCATCGGCGAGAACGACTTTGAATTCATTCAGGCCTGGAGTCGAGGTGTCAGCCTGCAGATCTCGAACGACGAGCCGCTCTCGAGCCACGCCAACCAGTTCACGGTGGGTGCGGCGCTCGACGACGCGTCGTCGAGCTTTTATACGGGCGAGCAGATCGGTGCGATCAACCCTCAGCTGTTGGTGCTCCCCTCGGACCTGATCGTCGACACGCCGGAGAATTCGGCTGCCGCGATCGCAAACGGTGACCCGTCGCCGGTCAGCGTCGACTCCGTCAACCAGAATCTCAGTGCCTACGCGACCGACACCTTCGACGTCACGGCTGGCCTCAGCCTGACGGCGAGCGGGCGCTACAACGTCACGCACATCGACCTCGAGGATCAGTTGGGACCGAATCTCACCGGCACGAGCCGCTTCGTGCACTTCAATCCGGCGGTCGGTGCCACCTACAAGATGCTGCCGCAGATGACGCTCTACGGCGGCATCTCGACCAATACGCGCACACCGACGGCGAGCGAGATTGAATGCTCCAATCCGCTCACTCCCTGCCTGCTGCCTACGAATCTGGCAGGTGATCCGCCCAATCTGCGCCAAGTGATCTCCCACACCGAGGAGCTCGGCGTGCGCGGAAAGGCACGATTCAGCGCTATCGGCGCACTCAGCTGGAATCTCGGTTTCTTCCGCACGCTGCTGCACGACGACATCTACGGCATTGCGACCTCGGTCAGCCAGGGGTTCTTCCAGAACATCGGTGACACGCGCCGCCAGGGTGTCGAGGCAGGATTGAGCTCTCGCACCGATCGCTGGTCCACCTTCCTCAACTACAGTTTCGTTCAGGCGACTTTTCAGTCGGCATTCCTGGTGCCTTCGCCATCGAATCCCGATCGCAATGCCCTCGGTGACATCCAGGTCGAACCCGGAGATCGACTCCCGGGGATTCCGGAACAGCGGCTGAAGCTCGGCGTTGACTATGAAGCGGGCAGCGCCTGGACCATGGGCGGCAGCATGCACATCGTCAGCAGCTCATACTACGTCGGCGATGAAGCCAATCTGCTCGCACCCCTTCCCGGCTATGCGATCGCTGAGCTGCATTCGACCTTCAGGCCGATTCTGCACCTGGAGGTCTTCGCCTCGGTCAGTAATCTCCTGAACCGAAAATATGCGACCTGGGGAATCCTCAGTGATCCGACCGGCATTGGTGCGCCGGGCATTCCGCGCGATGCGGTAACCAACGGTCCGGGAGTGAACAATCGCTTCTTGAGCCCGGCAGCTCCATTCGAGGCGTTTGCAGGTGTGCGCCTGACGCTCTGATCTTCCTGCGCCTCGAGCTGACCGCAGACTCGTATGCTCTCAGTGCCACCACTGCCGCCGCCACTGGTCCAGCGCCGCGAGCGCGACCCGCAGGGTGGGCCAATGATCCGCAACGGCAACCGCGATGACTACGACGATGAGTAAGATCAAAGCGGAAGTAAGCCGTCCAATACTCCGCTGCACCTGCCGGGTCATCTCGTTCAGTCGCCGCATGTACTCGACCAAGGCCGCCGGGTCCGGCGCGTAACCCAAGTCCTTTATGTAGGGGTCCTTGAACCGCGCGGCGTTGTTCTCAGTCAAATGCTTGACTCCTTCCGGTGGGCATACTTGGTAAGGCTCTGCTGCGAAGATGCTAGATCACCAATGCCTCTGATGCGAACTGATTGCGCGAAGCGACAGCTTTTCGGACTCTCAATGCAATGAGACGGCACGTCCCGTAGTTCCAAGGTGACTGAAGTCGAATTGAATCTGCACGAGACGTTGCGATGGCGTGTCCAATCGGGGGAACACCCATTCCTTCGCTGCCTCGATGGCAACGCGCCGAAAATACCTGCTCGGACCGCTTCGATCCGCGACGGCGGCGAACACCGAACCGTCCTGGTTGACGATGACTCGTACCCACACCTTGATATGCCCACGAATCGTTCGACGGGCGCTCACCGGAATTTCAGGGATCACCTCGTGAAGCGCCGATGACGAGGTGGCGAGGTCGCCCTGACCCGGTGCCAGGACAGGCGCCGTAGCGCCAGGCGCCGTAGCGCCAGGCGCCGCTGCGGCAAGCGCTCTCGGGAGCGGCGCCGTAGAGGGAGAGGCCGCTGCCTGCGCTGCCGCGGTGAGCGCGGCGCGCCGAGATCCTCCCGAAGTCGCGATCGGCGGATGGGGGGAAGTCGTGCGCCGGGTTCTGGCTACGTGTACTGCGATCCAACCCAACACGACAACCGCGACTGCTGCGAGGATGACGGCCGGTAAGCCTGCCGGCTTGGAGGGCTGCGCCGTGGACGGTGCGGGCGGTGGCCCTGCGCGAGTGACCTGCGGGGGTGCGCTCTGGGAAGCTGCCGGCTCGGATGTCTCCGGCTGCGGCGGCATGAGCGGCGCGGGCTGAGTGGTTGCCGGGGTCACAGATCTCGCCGATTGCCCGCCGGCCCAGTCTGCCAGCTCGGGCAGGCTGGGACGATCCAGCGGGTTGAAGCTCAGACATTGGCTGACGATGTCGCGGAATGCCGGGGGGAAATCGGCTGGTAGTACGACGGCTTCCTTGCCGGACTCGCCCGAGCGGGGAGGCGGACGGCGCGTGAGCGCCTCGAACAAGCTGATGCCGAG